>CACWRR010000031.1:0-24469 GCA_902763335.1 uncultured Lachnospiraceae bacterium
AGGGAAATGAAAATGTATATTTAAATAAGCGGTGTGCCATAGTTATGTGTGCCGATAACGGAGTTGTATGTGAGGGAGTGACCCAGTCTGACAGCAGTGTAACAAAGGCAGTGGCAGAGGCAATGGCTAAAGGCGACGGAAATATAAATAATCTGGCAGAGGTATATGGTGCGGATGTTATACCGGTAGATATAGGTATGGCTTCAGAGACTGATTCAAAAGGCATAGTAAATAAACATATATCAGATGGAACGGAAAATATTGTAAAATGTCCTGCCATGTCCATAGAGCAGGCAGAGATGGCACTTGTTGCCGGAATGGATATGGTAAAGAGCTGTCTGGATAAAGGATATGACATTATAGTGACAGGTGAGATGGGTATAGGAAATACTACCACATCCTCAGCCCTTGCATCTGTTATATTAGATGAGCCTGTGGAAAACGTCACGGGAAGAGGTGCAGGCCTTAATAATGAAGGTTACGAAAGAAAGATTGATGCCATACATAGGGCAATAGAGGTCAATAAACCTGACAGAAATAAACCGGTTGAAATGCTGGCGAAAATCGGAGGCTATGATATAGCAGGGATGGCAGGAATTTTTCTCGGAGGTGCAGTATATCATGTTCCGGTCATAATGGACGGATTCATTTCTGCCGTATCGGCATGCATAGCATGTATGATAAAGCCGGAGGTAAAGGAGTATATTCTGTGTTCCCATGTCTCAAGGGAGCCGGCGGCATCAAAGCTGCTAAAATGTATGGGAATGGAACCGGTGATAACAGCGGGAATGTGTCTCGGAGAGGGAACAGGAGGTATAATGTTACTTCCACTCCTTGACGGTGCGCTTAAAATGTATCATTCAATACATTCATTTGAAAATCTTACAATAGAACAGTATGAGGATTACAATAAGAAATAAGAGTGTGAAGAATATGTTTATTTTAATTACAGGCGGCAGTAAAAGCGGAAAGTCGCTTATGGCAGAAAATATTATATCAGAGTATGAGGGGAAAAAATATTATATTGCAACTATGGAACCGTTTACCGCAGATGCAAAAGAGGCGATAAGCAGACACAGAAAAATGCGTAGGGGAAAAGGATTTGAGACTGTAGAAAAATATAAGGATATAGAAGAAGCGGATATACCGGATGGCTCAGTAGTACTTTTGGAATGTATGGGAAATCTGTGTGCAAATGAAATGTTTTCAGGACAGTATAAAAGTGATGTTGCAGAGAAGATAGTAACCGGCATAAGAAAACTTGCAGACAGACAGAAGCTTATGATAGTGGTTACAAATCAGGTGGGTGAAGACGGAATAACATATGCTGATGAGACAATGGAGTATATAAGAAACCTTGGGATGATAAACAGTGCCCTTTCAAAATATGCTGATGTTGTCATAGAATCAGTGTACGGTATTCCGCTAGTGTTAAAAGAAAAGCGGAATGGAGAATAGTATGTTAAATTCATTATTTTCAGCATTTTTAATGTATTCAAGGATACCGGTGCCACAGGTTGAGTGGAAGGAAGAAAACAGAAGATACTCGTTATGTTTTTTTCCGGTAATAGGAGTGGTAATAGGTATAATTCAGACTTTACTGTGGATATTATGCAGTAAATACGGTATAGGCAGGGGATTGTATGCCGCACTGGCTGTTGCGGTGCCGGTTATGGTGACAGGCGGTATACACCTTGACGGTTATATGGATGTGCATGATGCCAAAGGATGTATGGGTGACCGTGAGAGAAAACTTCAGGTGATGAAAGATTCAAGAATAGGAGCGTTTGCGGCAATTTATCTTATACTGTATTTTATATTGCAGTTTGGGATGTTTTACGAGGTAAGAACATCAGAAGTAATATATGTCATTGCATTTGCATTTGTAATATCAAGGGCAATGAGCGGACTTGCAGCAGTTACATTTAAAGGTGCAAAAAGTGATGGAACACTTCAGAGCTTTTCAAAGCCGGCACACAGAAATATTACAATAGCCGCGGAAATAATATATATAGTATTGTCGATGGCAGTTTCTGTATATATAAATCCGGCTGCCGGAATTATGTTATCCGTAGGCTCTGTGTTAACATTTATATATTACAGAATATTTTCCTATAAAGAATTCGAAGGAATAACCGGAGACCTTGCAGGGTATTTCCTGCAGCTTTGTGAACTGGTGGCAATGATGTGTGTAGTAATATGGAGCAGAATATGAATAAAATAATATTTATAACAGGCGGAGCATATCAGGGGAAACTTGAATATGCAAAAGAAAAATATAAAATAGATGATAAGGATATTGCAGAACCTGATGAAAACGGATATATAAATGATGAAGAGTTAAAAAAGAAATGTATTAATAACTTTAATCTGATTATAAAACATGCTTCTGATAAATCGGAAGATATTACGGAAATTTGTGACGACATATTAAAAAAACACGAAGGTTCGGATGTTGTAATTATAATGAATGATGTTGGAAGCGGAATAGTACCGATGGAAAAATCAGAAAGAGTATACAGAGAGAATGTTGGAAGAGCAGGCTGCTATATCGCAAAACGTGCGGATGTTGTCGTCAGGGTAAGCTGCGGATGTGGAATGGCAATAAAGGAATAATGGTATGAAACTGGTATTTATAAGGCATGGAATGACAAAGGGAAACCTTGAAAAACGATACATAGGAAGAACGGATGAAGATTTGTGTGAGAAAGGAATACATGAGCTTGAAAAGAGAACATATCCTGATGTTAAAAGAGTTATCTCAAGTCCGATGAAAAGATGTATTCAGACAGCAGAGATTATATATCCGGATATAAACATAGAGATTGAAGATGAGTTAAAAGAGTGTGATTTTGGAAAATTTGAGGGAAAAAATTATTACGATTTAAACGGTGATACAGATTATCAAAACTGGATAGACAGTGGAGGAACGCTTGATTTCCCGGAAGGAGAATCGTTGCAGGGATTTAAGGACAGATGTATACACGGATTTGAGAAGATTATTGAGAGTGTAAATGAAGATACGGCTTTTGTGGTGCATGGCGGAACAATAATGGCAATAATGGAAAAATATGATGCCGGACAGAAAGGTTATTTTGATTACCAGTTGGGAAATGGTGAGGGGTATGTGTGCGAATTTAGGGAAGGAACGCTTTATACATTATGAATAAGTATATTTTTTTTGTGCCTGTTATCATTGGATTTTTACTTGATGCGGTATTTGGTGATCCGTATAATATGCCCCATCCGATAAGGCTTATAGGCAATCTTATTTCAAAACTTGATAAACTTTTATACAGGGATGATACGTCTGACAGACAGAAATTTATAAGAGGAATGATACTAGCACTGACGGTTATTGCTTTATCGGCGGTATGTCCTCTTATTATTCTTATCATATGTTATAGAATAAATATTTATGCCGGGATTATTGTACAGGGCATGATGTGTTATTATCTTATAGCTGCGAAGTGTCTGAAAACAGAGAGTATGAAAGTGTATAGTGCCATAGAAAAAGATGACACGGAGGGAGCAAGATATGCCGTGTCCATGATAGTCGGAAGAGACACGGACAGGCTTGACAGAAATGGAATAATAAAAGCAGCAGTGGAGACTGTGGCGGAAAATACATCAGACGGAGTAACAGCACCGCTATTTTATATGATAATTGGCGGGGCGGTTTTAGGATTTGTATACAAGGCTGTAAATACCATGGATTCGATGATAGGATATAAAAATGATAAATATATGTATTTTGGACGGTTTGCTGCAAAGCTTGATGATATATTAAACTATATTCCGGCAAGACTTACGGCAGTTTTCATGATAATTGCAGCATTTATATCGGGGGATAATGGCAGAAATGCATTTAAAATATGGAGACGTGACAGGAGAAAGCATAAGAGTCCGAATTCTGCACAGACGGAGGCAGTATGTGCGGGAGCACTTGAGATTCAGCTTGCGGGTGATGCATATTATTTCGGAAAATTATTAAAGAAGGACACAATAGGTGATGATTTAAGACCTATAGAAAATGAAGACATAAAAAGGGCAAATGTACTTATGTATGTGACATCGGTGTTAATGCCGGCAGTTATGATGCTTATAATTGTCGTGATAACAGGTATATAAAAAGGCGGAAGGCATATGAAAAAATATCAGCATGGCGGAGACGTGTACTCAAATAAAACAGAATATGATTTTTCAGCAAATATTAACCCGCTCGGCATGCCGGAAAGCGTTAAAATAAAACTGCGAGAATCTATAGAAATGTGCGAACATTATCCTGATACAGAGAGCAGGGAACTTATAAGAGAGATTGCCTTATTTGAAACAGGTGTAACCGGTAAAAAGGTACCAGGAGATATGATTGTATGCGGCAACGGTGCGGCAGATATTTTATACAGGACCATGGCATTGTTAAAACCGTCTAAAGTACTTCTTCCAGTGCCTTCATTTTCAGAGTATGAAAAGGCTGTTAAAGAAATTGGCGGCGAGATAAAATATTATTACAGACGGATTGAAAATGATTACAGGGTGGATGAGCGTATTCTCGAATCCATAGAAGACGTGGACATGGTGATAATGTGCAATCCTAACAATCCGACGGGAGATGTGACGGACGCAGAACTTATGGAACGGATAGTTGCAGAGTGCGAAAGATGCAGAGTGAAACTGATAGTGGATGAGTGCTTTATGGACTTTGCAGATGAGGGACTCAGATGCAGGAAGTTATATGACAGTGAAAATGTGATAATAATAAGAGCATTTACAAAAATCTGTGCAATGCCGGGAATAAGAACAGGTTACAGCATAAGTAAAGATAAAGCATTTAACTTAAGACTGAGGCAGACAGGGCAGTGTTGGGGTGTGTCAGTTCCGGCACAGGTTGCAGGAGCAGAGGCAGCAAGGGTACTGAGAGATAGTGATTATATAAAGGACACCCGTGACCTGATAAAAAAAGAAAGATATTATCTTGCAACAGAGTTAGAAAAACTGGGTATAAAAGTGTATCAGTCAGAGGCAAATTATCTTCTGTTTTACAGCGAGAGAGAATTGTGTGAAACACTATTGAAGAATGGGATAGCAATAAGAAACTGTGAAAATTATGAGGGATTGAAAAAGGGATATTACCGTATAGCAGTCAGAAAACATGAGGATAATAAAAGGTTTGTAAAGTATATGCAGGAAATATAGCGTTTGCAATAAAATCGCTCAGAAAAGGAGATTAGTATGGCTAAAGCAATAATGATACAGGGTACGATGTCAAATGCAGGGAAAAGTCTTATTGCGGCAGCATTATGTCGTATATTTAAGCAGGATGGTTATAAAGTGGCACCATTTAAATCACAGAATATGGCATTGAATTCATATATTACGTCGGACGGACTTGAGATGGGACGGGCACAGGTTATGCAGGCGGAGGCAGCAGGAACGGAGCCGGATGTAAGAATGAATCCAATCCTTTTAAAGCCGACTACAGATGTGGGGTCGCAGGTGATAGTCAACGGAAAAGTAAAGGGAAATATGAGTGCGCGTGATTATTTTAAAAGTAAGAGTGAAATGATACCTGACATAATGGCTGCATATGAAAGTCTTTCATCAGAGTATGATATTATAGTGATAGAGGGGGCTGGTAGTCCGGTTGAACTGAATCTCAAGACAGATGACATTGTAAATATGGGAATGGCAAAACTTGTAAATGCCCCGGTGCTGATAGTGGGAGACATCGACAGAGGCGGAGTATTTGCACAGCTTCTAGGTACATATTATCTTCTTGAGGATGATGAGAAGGAGCTGGTAAAAGGTTTTGTGGTAAATAAATTTCGTGGTGATATAAGCTTATTTGATGACGGAATAAATATTTTAAAGGATAAGAGCGGGGTGGATGTACTCGGAGTGGTTCCTTACATGAACGTGGATATAGAAGATGAGGACAGTTTGTCTGTAAAACTTGAAAATACACAAAAAAAAGCTGTGGATATCGTGGTTATAAGACTGCCAAAGCTGTCAAATTTTACAGATTTTGACGTATTTAACCAGTATGAAAATGTTTCAGTAAGATATGTGCAGACAGCGGAGCAACTTGACAGTCCTGATATGATAATCATTCCCGGAACAAAGAGTACGATTGATGACATGCTGTGGATGAGACAGAATGGGCTTGAGGCAGCAGTGAAGAAGAAAGTGGCTGAAGGTATTCCTGTATTTGGCGTATGCGGAGGATATCAGATACTTGGAATGAGTATATCTGATCCTGATATGGCAGAAAATGGAGGAACTATACGGGGAATGGAACTGTTACCGGTGGATACGGTGTTTGGCAGTGAAAAGAAACGTACAAGGGTGGACGGAGTATTTAAGAGTGTGCCGGGGGTATTTGCAGGACTTACGGGGAAAAAGTTTGGTGGATATGAGATACACATGGGCAGTAGCGTAATCTGTGAAAATAATCCGGGAGACCATCTTGCAGTTTTAAACCGTGAAGGAGAAAAGAGCGGGTGCGAAAGTTATCCGGACGGTGTGGCAGTGGGGAATGTGTATGGAAGTTATGTTCATGGAATATTTGATGAGGGGGAAGTGTCAGATATTATAGTAGAGGCACTGTGTAAAATAAAGGGAATCGAAAATAATGAGAAGAAGATTGGCAGACATGAATATAAGGAAATGCAGTATGATAAAATGGCTGATATAGTAAGGGAAAACATAGATGTTAAAAGGCTGTATGAAATAATGGGACTACAATCTGAAGGAGAATAAAACATGTTAGAAAAATGTATTGGATTTGTAAAAAAAGAACCGGTTTTGTCTGTTTCAGTTATCCTTGCTGCGATTTCGTCATTTATAATCCTGCCATCGGAAAAATACATGAGATATCCTGATTACAGGGTGCTCTCACTTTTATTTTGTCTTATGTTAGTGGTAGCGGGACTCAAAGATGCAGGAGTGTTTGAATACATGGCACAGGCACTTTTGCAAAAAGTAGATTCTTTAAGAAAACTGGTTGTACTTTTAGTGTTTTTATGTTTTTTTACATCTATGTTTATAACAAACGATGTTGCACTTCTGACATTTGTTCCGTTCACTATTATGTTATTTGAGATGGGAGGATTTCAAAAATACATAATAAGAACAATTGTGCTACAGACAATAGCAGCAAACCTGGGAAGCATGTCAACACCGGTTGGTAATCCGCAAAATATTTATTTGTATTCTCATTTTCATATGAGTAGTGCAGAATTTTTTAAATATATGATGCCATTATCGGTAGCTTCGGCATTGTTGTTAATAGTCTGCACGATGACAGTTCCTAAGACGGCTGTAAAAAGTTCAGGAGAAAAAACGGAGAAAATAGAGAAAAAAAGTATATGCATGGTATATATGGGACTTTTTGCGATATGTATATTATGTGTTTTAAGAATGATTTCATTTGAATGGATGCTGCTGATAACAGTTGTAATTGTTTTAATAACCGACAGAAAAAGGTTAGCAGAGGCAGATTATAAATTACTGTTTACATTTTTATTCTTTTTTATCTTTATAGGTAATTTAAAAAATATGGAGAGTATAAGAGAAGCACTTATGAAAATAATAGATGGTCATGAATTGATACTTGGAATAGGTTTCAGTCAGATTATAAGCAATGTGCCGGCGGCAATACTTATGTCCGGATTTACACACGATGCCGTATCATTACTTCAGGGTGTGAATATAGGAGGACTGGGTACACTTATTGCATCACTTGCAAGTGTTATTTCATATCAGTTATATGCAAAAACGGATGGTAAAAACAGAGGAAGATATATGTTGGAATTTTCATTATATAATCTGTTGTTTCTAAGTGTATTAATATTAATAACTTTGATTTTGTACTAAAGATGTGAAAAATTAAACTTGTCAATTCAAAAATTATGTACTATAATAAGCCACAATCGAATAAAAGTATGCGGTGCCGCTATTTTTTATAGATAATAAGTAGAGGTTAAAAGGGAAACAGGTGAAAATCCTGTACGAACCCGTCACTGTAAGCAGGGAGTCTTAGACAATGTGTATGACACAGTCACTGAATAAAATCGGGAAGACAGTCTGAGATGATGATATGTAAGTCAGGAAACCTGCCGTATGCTGGTACAGGATAGATATCCGGATCACGAGGAAACTGGTCGTACCTATGGAACAGCTTTAACGTCTGTTATAAAAGTTAAAAGCATACCATTTGCCTCGTCAGTATATATACTGACGTTTTTTTGTTGTATAAGACCGGGAAAATCTATACTGTACCCATATCGGTTAGAGTCAAATAAAAAAGGGTACATCCCTATAGGAGGAAAACACAATGAGAAACAAGAAAATGGCGTTACTTTTAACTACAGCATGCCTGTCTATGGCATTACTTGCAGGATGCGGAGACAAGAAGACAGACACAAAGGAAAAGAAGACAACAGAGGAGACTTCAGTAAATGTTGAGACTGATGAGGCAGAAACAGATACAGAAGAGGACGCTGACGAAGAAAATTATGATACAGGAGATGCTTCATTGGATAATGTTAGAAATCAGGATGAAATAGGTGATAATGAACTTTTAGTTGTAAGCTTCGGAACAAGCTATAATGACAGCAGAAGACTTACAATCGGTGCAATCGAAGACAAGATTGAGAAGGCATTTCCGGATTACTCTGTAAGAAGAGGATTCACAAGCCAGATAATCATCGACCATGTAAATAAAAGAGATAATGTAAAGATTGATAATGTAGGCGAGGCACTTGACAGAGCAGTTGCAAACGGAGTTAAGAATCTTGTTATTCAGCCTACACACCTTATGAACGGTCTTGAGTACACAGACCTTGTAAATGAAGTTGCAGAATATTCAGATTCATTTGATAAAGTATCTGTAGGAGAGCCACTTCTTACATCAGATGATGATTTCAATAAGGTTGTGAAAGCCATCACAGATGCAACTAAAGAATATGATGACGGTGAGACAGCTATCTGCTTCATGGGACATGGTACAGAAGCTGATTCAAACAGCGTATATGCAAAGATACAGACAATGCTTACAGATGCAGGATATGCTAACTACTATGTAGGTACAGTTGAGGCAACACCTTCACTTGATGATGTATTAGAAAAGGTAAAAGCAAACAGTGCATACAAAAAAGTTGTTCTTGAGCCGCTTATGATAGTAGCAGGTGATCATGCAAACAACGATATGGCAGGAGACGAAGACGGAAGCTGGAAGAAGACATTTGAAGATGCAGGTTATGAAGTAAACTGTGTTGTAAAGGGTCTTGGTGAGATGGAAGCTATTCAGGACATCTTTGTTGAGCATGCTAAGGCAGCAGTAGAAAATCTTTCAAAATAAAAATAGGACAGAGGCTAAAAAGTTATGAGAAAAAGCAGTATTTTATTAGTGACGGCAGCAGTTACCATATCGGTAATGGCGGCAGGATGCACATCAAAAAATGACAACAAAAAGGAAACTTCAAAAAGTACGGAAGTTCAGACAGAAGAAGGAAAAGTAGCATCAGGAACAGAGACTGTTGAGGCAGTGGATGTTGTGGAAGACGGCATGGAACCTGTATATGGTGACTCTGTTAAAGATGGAGAATATGATGTTACCGTGGATTCAAGCTCATCAATGTTCAAGATAACAGCCTGCAAACTTACCGTAAAGGAAGGCAAAATGACAGCGGTTATGACAATGAGCGGTACAGGCTACGGAAAACTTTATATGGGAACAGCCGGGGATGCTGCAAACGCTACTGAGGATGAATTTATTCCATATATGGAAAATGAAAATGGTGAGTATACATTTGAAGTTCCTGTAGATGCACTTGATGAGGGTATTGACTGTGCAGCCTTCAGCAAGAAAAAGGAAAAATGGTATGACAGAGTACTATTATTCCGTGTTGATTCACTTCCGACAGATGCACTTGCAGACGGAATGGTAAAAACCGTACAGGACTTAGGCATAGAAGACGGAACATATACTGTGGACGTAACTTTGGCAGGAGGCTCAGGAAAAGCAAGTGTTGAATCACCGGCAAAAATTGAAGTAAAAGACGGTACTGCTTATGCTACTATAGTATTCAGCAGTTCGCATTATGATTATATGCTGATTGATGATGAGAAGTATCTTACGGTAAATACGGAAGGCAATTCTACATTTGAGATACCGGTGGCAGGATTTGATTACAGGATGCCGGTGGTTGCCGACACAACAGCCATGAGTACACCTCATGAGATAGAATATACATTATCATTTGACTCAGCTTCATTGAAAGCAGAGTAAATAATGTATGATGGAGAGAGTAATGAAAAGAAAACTTTTTTTAATGATAATATTGGGGATGATGACAATTCTCTGTGCATGTTCTGCACAGAGAGTTTCTACATCAGGGGATAAAAATATATCAGGACTTGAATATGAAGGCAGCATGAAATTAAAATATGCACAGCATTTTGCAGTGGATTATTATAAAGGCGGTTATGCACTCATAAGTATAAAAGACGGCGACAGATTCTTAGTAATACCGGAGGATAAAGATGTACCTGAAAATATGGACAGTGATATAAAGATTATAAAAAGGCCGCTTAAAAATGTATATATGGTCTCTACGTCAGCGATGGACCTTGTATGTGCAATAGATGAAGAAAAAAATATAAGACTTTCGGGAACTAAGGAAAAAGACTGGTATGTGGATAAGGCAAAAGAGGCAATGAAGTCGGGTAATATGTTATATGCAGGAAAGTACAGTGCACCTGATTATGAGCTTATTTTGTCGGAAAAATGTGAACTGGCGGTAGAGAATACAATGATATATCATTCGCCGGAAGTTATAGATAAACTTGAGAATACAGGTGTGCCGGTATTGGTGGAGAAGTCAAGCTATGAAAGTCATCCCCTTGGCAGAATGGAATGGATAAAAATGTATGGTGTGCTGTTTGGAAAAGAGGATGAAGCCGAAAAATATTTTGATGAAAAAACAAAAGAAGCTGACAAGGTTATAGAAAATGTTGAAAAGGAACAAAATGACAATAGGAAAACAGTAGCATTTTTTTATATTACGTCAAATGGAGCAGTCAGTGTAAGAAAATCCGGAGATTATGTATCAAAGATGATAGAGCTTGCAGGCGGTGAGTATGTATTTAAAAATCTGACTGATGAAAATGCACTATCAACCATGAATATACAGATGGAAGAATTTTATGCAACTGCAAAGGATGCTGACTATCTTATATATAACAGTGCCATAGACGGGGAACTGTATACGATGGATGAACTTATTGAAAAGAGCAGCATGTTAAAAGACTTTAAGGCAGTAAAAAATGGAGATGTGTGGTGTACCGGAAAAAATATGTTTCAGGAAACCACGGGAATAGCCGATATGATAGTAGATATAAACAGTATAGTAAATGGTGCAGACGGAGATTTAGAGTATATACACAAACTGACAGAATAGGAAAATCTGATGAAAAGAGACAGAAGACTGCGATATGGCATAGCATTTACAGTGCTTGCCATATTGCTTATTATATTATTAACAGTAAATATAAAATATGGCAGTGTTGACATGACGGTTAAAGATATAATGGAAGTCTTTGCCGGAAAAGGTGATATTACGGTTTCCAGAATTATTATGGATATAAGACTTCCGAGAGTTATGGCAGCACTGGTTTTAGGAGGAGCATTATCCGTATCGGGATATTTGCTCCAGACTTTTTTTGGGAATCCCATAGCGGGACCGTTTGTGCTTGGAATATCATCAGGTGCAAAGCTTACCGTATCTGTTGCCATGATAGTGTTTCTGGGACAGGGGATGGCTGTTAGTTCGGCAACACTTATAATATCAGCATTTGTCGGAGCAATGTTATCCATGGGATTTATACTGCTGGTATCAGGCCGTGTAAAGAAAATGTCAATGCTTGTAATATGCGGAGTAATGATAGGATACATCTGTTCGGCAATTACGGATTTTATAGTGACATTTGCAGATGATTCAAACATAGTAAATCTTCACAACTGGTCTATGGGAAGTTTTTCCGGAATAAGCTGGGAAAATGTTAAAACAATGTCGATAGTCATATTTATAACACTGGCGTGTACATTTATGATGTCAAAACCCATAAGTGCATACCAGTTAGGAGAAACTTATGCAAAAAATATGGGAGTAAACATAAAAAGATTCCGTATTCTGCTTATTCTGTTATCCAGCATATTATCAGCGGTAGTTACGGCATTTGCCGGACCGATATCATTTGTTGGAATTGCAGTGCCACATCTTATTAAGAGAATGTTTAAGACAGCGAAACCTATAATCATTATTCCGGCGTGTTTTCTTGGCGGGGCAGCATTCTGTATGTTCTGCGACCTTATCGCAAGAACCGTATTTGCACCGACGGAAATGAGTATCAGTTCTATAACGGCAATATTTGGAGCACCTGTAGTCATAAAGATGATGGTAAATCGTCAGGAGGATAAAAATGCGTGATAAATATATGTATACGGACAGACTGGCAGTAGGGTATGGAAATAAGATATTAATAGATGATATAGATATAAATGTGGAAAAGGGACAGATAATTGCACTTATCGGTCCTAATGGAGCGGGAAAGTCAACCATTTTAAAAACCATTATCGGACAGTTGGATTCAAAAGACGGAACAGTATATCTTGCCGGTAAGAAAATGAGTGAAATGTCAGGACATGAAGTGTCAGTTAAGATGTCAGTGATGATGACAGACAGGTTAAAAACGGAGCTTATGACCTGCCGGGATGTGGTAAATACCGGAAGATATCCATATACGGGAAGACTTGGAATACTGTCGGCGGCAGATCATGAGAAGGTGGATGAGGCTATAGAGCTTGTCGGTGGAGAGGACATAGCGGACAGGGATTTTATGGAAATAAGTGACGGCCAGAGACAGAGGATAATGTTAGCCAAGGCCATATGCCAGGAGCCGGAGATAATAGTGCTTGATGAACCGACTTCATTTCTTGACATAAGGCATAAGCTTGAACTCATTTCCATATTAAAAAAGATGGTAAAAGAGAGAAATATAGCAGTGATAATGTCGTTGCATGAGATAGATCTGGCACAGAAGGTTGCAGATAAGATTGTGTGCGTAAAGGGTGACAGAATAGACAGAAGCGGTGAGCCTGATGAAATATTTACGTCAGATTATATAGAGAAACTGTATGATATCAGAAAGGGAAGTTATAATGAACTTTTTGGCGGTATAGAACTTGAAAGGGCAGGTGGAATGGCAGAAGTATTTGTTATATCGGGAAACGGCACGGGAATACCGTATTACAGAAAATGCCAGAGAGAGGGAATACCGTTTGCAACAGGGATTATACATGAAAATGATGTAGACTGTCAGGTGGCGGAAGCACTGGCGGTGGAAGTTATAAAAGAAAAGGCATTTAACCATATAACAGATGAATCATTTGAGCGGGCGGTAGAGATTATGAATAAGTGCAAATCGGTAAAATGTACATTGGATGTATTCGGTGATATAAATGTTGAAAATAAAAAATTGTACGAGATAGCAAAAAGTACCGGAAAAAAAATTCTTTAAAAAAAATATTTTAGGTTGTATAATATCGTGGAGTGAGGTGAAAACATGTTTCAGAAGAAAGATGTAATATTTAATGAAAATCTTGGTGTATGCAGGGTGGAGGATATAGTAAAACTGTCTCCTAATAAGACGAATGTGTACAACTATTATGTTTTGCGTCCGGTATACGATAAAGAAAAGAAAGCATATATCCCGGTTGAGCATCATGCTACGCTGCTTCGTGAACTTATAACTGTCGGGGAAGCGCAAAAACTTATGGATGAGGGAATGGAAAATGAGAGTGAATTAATAAAAAACGAGGTTAAGTATGTTTTGGAAAATAACGGATAAATCATTTTGGAGGGAAAATACAAATGAATAAAATAGAACAGGAATTTTTAACAGGAGAGAGAGCGTTATTTCAGGGAAATAACTTAGAGATTTATAATACAATATTTGCAGACGGTGAATCACCGTTAAAACACAGCAGTGACATAGAATTATATAATAGTATGTTCAAGTGGAAATATCCGCTCTGGTACAGTAGAAATATCAGCATGAAAAACTGCACCCTGTTTGAGATGGCGAGAGCAGGAATATGGTATACTTCAAATGTAAGTGCAGAAGATACGGTTATAGAAGCACCAAAGAATTTCAGACGTGCAGATAAGATAAGGCTGAAAAATGTTACATTTCCTAATGCCGAGGAGACATTATGGTGGTGCAATGATATAGAATTAGATAACGTGACGACTAAGGGAAATTATTTTGCCATGAACAGCAGTAACATTAAGGCTGACAATTTTACACTCGTAGGAAATTACTCATTTGACGGATGTAAAAACGTTGAGGTGGCAAATTCAAAGCTTATATCTAAAGATGCATTCTGGAATACGGACAATGTAACTGTGAGAAATTCATTTATATCAGGTGAATATCTCGGCTGGAATGCTAAAAATCTTACCCTGATAGACTGTACCATAGAGAGTCTTCAGGGAATGTGTTATATAGATAATCTGGTGATGAAGAACTGTACACTTATAAATACTACCCTTGCATTTGAGTATTCTAAAGTGGATGCAGACATAAAGGGCAAGATTGACAGTGTGCTTAATCCGGCATCCGGAACGATAAGGGCAGAGCATATCGGAGAGCTTATCATCCAGAAAGATAAGATAGATGCATCAAAAACAAATATAATATGTAATAATATTGATAAAGAGACGGAATAAATGGTAAGAGGTATGGATAAAGATACATCTGTAAATATAAAGAAAGAGATAGCGAGGACACTTATAGTGCTGTCGATTCCGACAATACTTGAGGAAATATTGTCAACGCTGTTTCAATACGTGGATACAGCCATGGTCGGACATCTGGGGGAGGCAGCTACGGCATCGGTAAGTGTTACCACCACGATAACGTGGCTGGTCAACAGTATACCCCACGCTATCTCCATAGCAATTCTCGCAATGGTCGCGAAGGCATTCGGAGCGAAAGATGAGAACAGAATAAAGAAAATTTCCATGCAGGCACTTATGCTGGCAGTAGTGTGTGGAATAATAACCGGTGGTATTTCGTTAATATGCAGTCCGTATATTCCGATATGGATGGGTGCTGACAAATCCATAATACACGATGCATCAGAATATTTTTTCATAATCAGTATTCCGATGCTATTCAGGACAGCCTCAATAATACTGGGTGCGGCCATAAGGGCGACGAAGAATACAAAGACACCGATGCTTATCAGTCTGTTTTCAAATATTTTAAATATTATAATGAATACACTTCTTATCTATATACTTGATATGGGAGTTGCCGGAGCTGCCATAGCTTCTGCCACATCGTATGTATTCTCAGGAACGCTCATGTTCATAGTATATAGAAGAAATAAATATCTGAACTGGAAGTTTAAGGAGTTTACGATAGACGGACACTGTATGGAAGAATGTGCAAAGATAGGTATCCCCGTACTTGCATCAAGCCTCACATCATGCCTTGGATACGTTGTATTTGCGGGCATGGTTTCAGGAATGGGAACGACCATATTTGCGGCACACTCACTTGCGGTAACGGCAGAGACCATATTCTATATTCCGGGGTACGGTTTAAGAACTGCCACTTCTACGTTAGTCGGCATATCTCTTGGTGAAAATGATGGCGAGAAATTCCGTCTGGTAAGTAAGATGAGTATCATATTTACGGTGGGCATGATGGTGGTCAGCGGAGTAGTGTTATACTTTGTGGCATACCCGCTTATGTGCCTGCTGACCAGCAGCAGGCCGGCGGCAGAGCTTGGTGCGGAAATGCTTAAAATGGTGTCGTTTTCAGAACCGTTTTTCGGCATAATGATAGTTATGGAAGGAATATTTTACGGACTGGGACGTACAAAATATGCGTTCTTTGTCGAGACTTTCAGTATGTGGGGAATACGTATATTTTTCACATTTATATGTGTGAAAATATTTGCACTGGATCTGAGAGCCGTGTGGTACTGTATGATAGCGGATAATGTGGTGAAAGCAGTGCTGCTTGCGATACCGGCGGTGATGAAGCGGAAGATGGTGGAGTTTGGCGAAAATTGTTGAAAAACATAGAAAACAGTGGTATAATATTTGTAAAATAATTATAGGGTATGATACTGAGGGGTTAGGCTGATTATTTGAAGGCACAGATACTAAAGAATAATATAGAATTTTTAAAGCATATAAAACCTCTGGAAGGATTTATATGCTTTTTTAAATTTTAAGTAATTTATAAAACGGAGGTGTAACGTGCTTGCAAAATTAATAATGGAATTAGATATCCCGGATGAATTAAATTTTAGTATTAACAAATCAAGTCTGCTTCATGGCGTTATTATGGAACAGATAGACAGTGAATATGCGGAGAAATTGCATGAAAATCGGATGAATCCATTTAGTATGTATCTTACAAGGACAAAGTCAGGATTTGAATGGACAGTCTGTGCGTATAGTGAGGAGGCGTATAGTAATATAATTGAAAAACTTATGTGCAGCCATTTTGACGGATTTGAACTGAAACATAATGGCGAAGTAAGAATAGGTATAAAAAGTAAGAAACTTGAAACAAAGAAAAAGTCTGAGTTGATGGATGAATTTTATGATAAGGATGCAGAACGGTATTTTAATATTCATTTCAGAACACCTACAAGTTTCAAGATGAATGGCCGGTATATATTTTATCCTGATATGGAATTAATGTATAGAAATATTATGAATAAGTACAATAATAGTTCAGATGGAGTAAGTGTATACGATGAGGACACTCTTGAGCAGATATTAAAAAACAGCAGAATAACAAAATATAATCTGCGCAGTGTTTTATTTCACATGGAAGGGGTAAAGATACCGGCTTTTACAGGAGATATAACAATCAGGGTAAATGGAACAGATACCATGAGAAATTTTGTAAGGCTGCTGTTTAAACACAGTGAGTATTCCGGCATAGGGATAAAGTGTTCTCTTGGTATGGGAGCAGTTGAATTAAGAAAGGATGATGGAAGGTGACGGAAAAAGAGGTAGCACTTATAATAGGTGCCATATTGCATGATGTTGGAAAAGTTATATATAGAAGTGGAGATGGCAGAAATCACAGTATCAGTGGGTATGACTTTTTGAAGGAAGATACCGGTCAGACAGATAAAAATATATTGGACTGTGTAAGATTTCACCACAAAAAGAATATATCAGGCGCACAAATTGAAAATAATTCCAATGCATATATTGTATATATTGCAGATAATATAGCTTCTGCCAGTGACAGGAGAGCCGGCTTGACAGAAGACTATGGATTTTCAATTACTATGCCGTTAGCCAGTGTATTCAATATAATTAATGATAATAATGAGAATCTTACATATTCACCGACAATGCTTGAGGATAATGATTATATTAATTTTCCTGTAGACGGTGCAAAGGAATTTGATAAGGCTTTTTATGATAAGGTCAGACATACGCTGCAGGATAATCTGAAAAGTTTAAATTATAATAGTGAATATGTGAATTCACTGCTTGATGTAATGGAAGCAACGTGCAGTTATGTACCTTCATCAACGAATAAGAGTGAAATTGCAGATATATCTTTGTATGATCATGTGAAGATGACAGCAGCGATATCATCATGTATATATAAATATATGGAAGAAATGGGAACAGATGATTACAAAGAAGAACTGTTTACAAAAGAAAAAGAATTTTATAAAAAAGATATATTCTGTATATGTTGCATAGATATATCGGGAATTCAGGATTTTATATATACGATAGCAAGTAAAAATGCATTAAAAACACTCCGTTCAAGGTCATTTTATCTTGAAATACTGATGGAGAACATTGTTGATGAAATTTTAGACAGAATAGGTTTGTCAAGGGCAAATCAGTTGTATTCAGGTGGAGGACACAGTTATCTTCTGGTGCCAAATACAAAGAAAACAAAAGACATATTGGATACATATGAAAGGGAACTTAATCATTGGTTAAATAATAAATTTGATAATGCTCTTTTTGCTGCATGCGGATATAGAGAGTGTAGTGCAGAAAATCTGAGAAATGAGCCGGATGGAAGTTACAGAGAAATATTTCATAATGTAAGTTCGGTGATTAGTGAAAAGAAATTAAAAAGGTATACGCCAGAAGACATATTAGCATTTAATTCAAAGCAGTATGATGATTATGAAAGAGAATGTGTAGTATGTAAAAGGATAGGTCAGGTTTCGGAAAGCGGTGAATGCAGTTACTGTTCCAAAATAAAGGCAATGTCTAAGGATATTCTTGAAAAGGAATTATTTGTCATATCCTCGGAGACGCCAAAGTCAGATAATGCAGAAACAGGCGGAATGGAATTCCCTGGAAAAGTATATATGTCTGCATATACAGAAAAACAGACATTGGGTAAACTTGAGAGTGAAGATTACATAAGAGCTTATGGAATAAACAGGATGTATACAGGCAAAAAACTGTCAACGAAGATATGGGTAGGAAATTACACGATACCCGGAAGTACATTTGAAAAACTTGCAAAAGCCTCTGAAGGAGTTGAGAGAATAGCAGTATTCAGGGCAGATGTGGATGATCTGGGACATACATTTGTCAATGGATTTGGCGGACATGGCGGTCAATATGAAACAATTTCAAGGACAGCGACATTTTCAAGACATATGTCATTGTTCTTTAAGAAACATATTAATTCTATACTAAAAAATCCTAAATACAGTCTTACAGGTCAGACACCTCAGAGAAACATTACTATAGTTTATTCAGGGGGAGATGATTTGTTTGTAGCCGGAGCGTGGAATGATGTTATAGAGTTTGCAGTAGATATAAGAGAAGAATTCGAAAAGTACACGCAGGGGATGCTTACAATATCCGGTGGTATAGGGATATACAGAGATAAGTATCCGGTAAGTGCTATGGCCCGTGAAACAGCAGATCTTGAGGAGTGTGCTAAAAATTATCCTGGAAAAGATGCAATTGCATTGTTTGATGACAAATTATGTGATAAAGACAAAGATGAAGATATGTGCTTTGGCTGGACAAGATTTAGGAATAAAGTGCTTGATGAAAAGCTGAGAGTTCTTATAGATTTTCTTGGAACTAATAATGAGTATGGAATGGCATTTTTATATAACCTTCTTGAATTGGTAAGAAATAGAAAAGAGCAGATAAATATTGCAAGGTTTGCTTATGTGTTATCAAGAATGGAACCACCAAAGGAAAAGGGTGGTGAAAAAATGAGGGCTTATAAAGAGTTTTCAAAGAAAATGTATAAATGGATGCGGGATGAAGACGAGATGAGTGCAAATGAATTAATAGCAGCAATATACATATATGTTTATCTTAACAGAAAAGAAGAGGAGGATAACGACAATGATATTAAATGATGGAAATTATGTGGAAAAAGCAGAGCAGGTTATCAAAGGACTGATAGCTGATAAGGAAAGTAAAAGAAAACCGGGAGCAAGAGGTCAGGTAAAGATAGTGTCTACTTCAAAGCTTAGAAACATACTTGCGATGAGTTCTGATATTTATAACCTTGCAAATATGTCTGTATCTGAAAAACTTAGTGAAGATATAAATTCACAGATTGAATATCTTAAGATAAGGATAATATATGAAGCAGGCAGGGATGAGGATGTGAAAGATCTTGTAACTAAGGCAAAATTGATTGAATGTATTGGAGAGATAAAAGGAAACAAGAAAAATTTCATACAATTTAACCGATATCTTGAAGCTATAGTTGCATATAGAAAATATCTTGGTGGAAGAGACGAGTAGAAGGAGGAAAATAATATGTACGCAAAAATAGAGATAACAGGAAAAATAGAGGTAGTCACAGGAATGCATATAGGCGGATCATCAGCATTTGCAGCAATAGGTGCGATTGATTCACCTATAGTGAAAGATGTAAGAACAAATGTGCCGATGATACCGGGAAGTTCGTTAAAGGGAAAACTCAGAACGCTTCTGGCAAGAAAATATAATGATAAGGTTGTTTCATGTCAGGAAGATGATGATAGAATAAAGAGATTATTTGGTTCATCAAATGATAAAAAGGCAATAAGAAGCAGACTGATATTCGCAGATACAATGATGTCAAATGCTGATGAAATCAGGGCGCAGGGATTGAATCTTACAGAAGTAAAATTTGAAAATACCATAAACCGTGCAACAGGAGTAGCAAATCCGAGACAGATAGAAAGAGCATACAGAGGAACGGAATTTGAATTATCTATTATATATGAAGCTATGGTGGAGGATGAAATAGCAGAGGATATTCAAATGTTATGTGAGGCAATGAAACTCCTTGAATATGATTATCTTGGAGGAAATGGTTCAAGAGGATATGGTAAGGTGAAATTTAATGAGCTTGAGGAAATGGTAGTAGTTGGTGAGATAAAAGACGAGATACTTGATAAATGTGATATGGCATTAAAGGAAGTGTAAGTATGGAATATGTTATATATAAACTTGATTTTATAACACCGGTTCATTTTGGAAAAAATGATCTGGCAAAATCGGAGAATACCTTTATGGCGGATACACTTTTTTCGGCATTATGTAATGAAGCAGTCAAATATGAAGATGATACACTTGATAGATTGTATCAGGCATTTATAAACAGAAGACTTCTTATTTCTGATGCTTTTCCTTATATAGGAGATACATATTATCTGCCAAAGCCGATTCTGAGAGTGGAAAATAAGGAATCTCAGGGAGACTCAAAGATAAAAAAAGCATATAAAAAAATAAATTATATACCTGCCGATAAAATAGATATATATATGGAAGGAAAGCTAAATCCACAGGATGAAGAAAAGAGAATAAATACATTAGGTGCATTTGACATGAAGATTTCAGCTGTGATAGAAGACGGAGTGGCAACACCATATTATATAAGGCAGTATAGTTTTAACGAGGGAAACGGACTGTATATTATAGTCGGATATGAAGACGAAGATGATGTTTATATGATAGAGGAACTGCTAGAAGGTTTGTCGTATGCAGGTATCGGCGGAAGACGAAGCAGTGGTATGGGAAGATTTGAATTGAAAAGAGGTAAAACAAAGAATTCAAAAGTCATATTTGACAGATTAACCGGCTCCGGAGAAAGAAAAATGACACTTTCGATATCGCTTCCAAGAGAGGATGAGATACATAACGCATTAGATGGAGCGAGGTATGTACTGCTGAAACGAAGCGGGTTTGCCGAGACATATGGTGGAAATGCGAAGCCAAGTCGTAAGAAGGACATATATATGTTAAAATCCGGCTCCTGTTTTCAAAACAAATATGATGGAGACATATATAATGTAGCAACGAATCAGTCACATGAAGTTTATAAATATGGAATACCTATGTGGATGGAGGTGTAGAGCATGAAAGATGGTAACAGATATTATAAATTATATCTGACGGTTAAAGGACCTGTCTATATAGGTGAATCAACAACTCCAAGGTCGAAAAAAGAATACATTTATTTAAAAAATGAAGGAAGAATAATATTTCCTGATATGAGAAAAATGTATATGGATCTGGTAAAAAAAGGCATGGAGAAGAAATTTCAGGATTATATGCTGAATGACAGGAAAAATCTGGCAGAATGGCTGTCGGCAAATAAAATATCTTCCAAAGATATAAAGAAGTGGACAAAATATGAATTGAAATATGATGATGTTGATGATATAAGAGGAATTGAGCAGCAGGTCATGACATTTGTCAAAGATCCATGGGGAAATCCGTACGTTCCGGGTAGTTCACTTAAAGGAATGTTAAGAACGGCATTGCTGACACGTTATATACGTGAGAATGGTGAAGAGTATGAAATTCTTAAACGAAATGTTAGAAATAAGTCTGCTGAAAAAGCAAGCAGAACAAAGATGTTAAAATATGAAATTGGGAAAGTAGAATCACAGGCTTTTAATAAGCTTTTGATGAATGAAAAGAAAATAGATGATATCAAAAATGATATCATGTCCCAGGTAGTAGTATCTGACAGTAGTCCACTAAGTATCGATGATATTATATTGTGCCAGAAGATAGACGTTTCTGTAGATGGCACAAAGAAACAGATAAATGTGTTAAGGGAGTGTATCAAGCCGGAAACCAGAATAGAATTCCAATTAAAAATAGGTGAAAAGGCAGGGATAACATCACAAACAATAATAGATGCCATCGAGGACATGAAAGAGATTGTTTACGAACAGTATTTAAGCAGGTTTAAAATAGATAATATTCCTGTCGGACCGGTTGCGTGGCTTGGTGGTGGAACAGGATATGCTACAAAGACGGTAATCTATTCATTGTTTGAAAATGAAAACGGCTACAGAGTGGTTGATAATATAATGAAGGGAACGCTTGGTAGAATATACGATACACATAAACATTATAGGGATAGTGGACTTAAGGTGTCACCACATAAAGTCAAGGCTACAAAGTACAAAGGGCAGATATGTCAGATGGGTATGGTACAGGTTGAAATAGAAGAGACTAATATATAGAAACTATTTCTACTATTCAAAAGAATAAAAATCAGGGGAGTATAGATATTGAAAAAAATGCAGACAGATGTTAAGATATTATACATCTGTATTTGTTGCAGGAGTGGAACATAAATGGAGAACAATATCCATGGCTGATTTTGCGCCGCACCTTGAAAATAGCGGGTTTGAGCGTAAATTGATGATAAAAATCATATCAATGATAAGCAAAAACTGATTTCCGCCGCAAATGGGCAAATGAGCCCAGTAAAATCAAGGCTTACAAAGGACAGGATTGAATAAAGAGAAATCCCCAGAGGGGACGGAAACTAGATATGAATTTACAATTCTTCGGTGGAAGAGGCGGATTGAATAAAGAGAAATCCCCAGAGGGGACGGAAACGAATTTCTAGGGGTAGATTTTCTACACCTTGTTTTTTAATTGAATAAAGAGAAATCCCCAGAGGGGACGGAAACGCTGCTTCTGTTACCATATTAAGTGCCTTTACTAATTGAATAAAGAGAAATCCCCAGAGGGGACGGAAACTTCTATTCTTATTAACCCTACTTTTTCACTACATTCTATTGAATAAAGAGAAATCCCCAGAGGGGACGGAAACGAAACAGCCCTTGTTGGATTCGAACCAACGCATCCAGATTGAATAAAGAGAAATCCCCAGAGGGGACGGAAACTCAGGCAATTTTAAGCCTATAGGTTTTTGGTAATCATCAATTGAATAAAGAGAAATCCCCAGAGGGGACGGAAACGTTCCTTCTTAGAACATGGCATTTCTGGAAGTTCAATTGAATAAAGAGAAATCCCCAGAGGGGACGGAAACGATCAGGAAAAACTTAATAAACTTTATACACAGTGTAAAATTGAATAAAGAGAAATCCCCAGAGGGGACGGAAACTTATTCCATTTATCTTGGAAGTCAAAATTGACTGTCGCATTGAATAAAGAGAAATCCCCAGAGGGGACGGAAACAAATACAGGAACTTCATAAGTTCCAAACAGAACTAATTGAATAAAGAGAAATCCCCAGAGGGGACGGAAACACAGGAAAACAAGTTATCAATTTTACTTGATAAATATTGAATAAAGAGAAATCCCCAGAGGGGACGGAAACTATAGTTTGCTTGTCAACTACTTTTTGAAATATTTTATTGAATAAAGAGAAATCCCCAGAGGGGACGGAAACTTTTCTTTAATAATCTCAATAGCTAAATCTTCATCAATATTGAATAAAGAGAAATCCCCAGAGGGGACGGAAACAAGTTCATATAGTACATTCCTCGAGTTTCTTTTATCAATTGAATAAAGAGAAATCCCCAGAGGGGACGGAAACTTAAAATAAAATTCATCTTTAGCTTTATAGGCTCCTTATTGAATAAAGAGAAATCCCCAGAGGGGACGGAAACGAACCTACTTCCTTACAAAGCCGAGCAATGATAAACATTGAATAAAGAGAAATCCCCAGAGGGGACGGAAACAATATTGCCATATGCATTTTGAATTACAACTGCTATTGAATAAAGAGAAATCCCCAGAGGGGACGGAAACTATTTTATGACACAAACTCTATTGCTTCATCTAAACTATTGAATAAAGAGAAATCCCCAGAGGGGACGGAAACTTTCATAAATGTATAAATAACATTGAAAGAGAAAATTGAATAAAGAGAAATCCCCAGAGGGGACGGAAACCAAAGATACAGAATCTTTGACATTTGATACATTAATTGAATAAAGAGAAATCCCCAGAGGGGACGGAAACTTGTGTAAATCTTCATATATTCCTGATATTTGAATATTGAATAAAGAGAAATCCCCAGAGGGGACGGAAACGATATATCAACACAAACATTAAAGCGTTGGTATAAATATTGAATAAAGAGAAATCCCCAG
>CACWRR010000031.1:24500-49164 GCA_902763335.1 uncultured Lachnospiraceae bacterium
TATTGAATAAAGAGAAATCCCCAGAGGGGACGGAAACTCGCCTAATCCTCTACACCAATCTCCAATATGGCACTCATTGAATAAAGAGAAATCCCCAGAGGGGACGGAAACAAGAATTTCATAAATCGTTGGGGAGATATGACAGAGCATTGAATAAAGAGAAATCCCCAGAGGGGACGGAAACGCAACAAGCAAGAAATATTGTTTGTAATCTTGTATATATTGAATAAAGAGAAATCCCCAGAGGGGACGGAAACTCATATTCTTCACCTTTTACCTTTCTATGTATTTCTATTGAATAAAGAGAAATCCCCAGAGGGGACGGAAACTTGTCTAATGCAACTCTATCATTTGATTCCTGCACCAATTGAATAAAGAGAAATCCCCAGAGGGGACGGAAACCATCATCGTCACAGTATCCTTGTGCATATTTGCAGAATGTGATTGAATAAAGAGAAATCCCCAGAGGGGACGGAAACTTATTTGGTCCAACTGTTTCTTTTTTTCTTCCTATTGAATAAAGAGAAATCCCCAGAGGGGACGGAAACTGATAATACTGTATCATACATATCAATCACCTTTTATTGAATAAAGAGAAATCCCCAGAGGGGACGGAAACTTATCTGTTTTTGTGTTAATTCCATCTCATCACCATTGAATAAAGAGAAATCCCCAGAGGGGACGGAAACTCTTCAGAAACTTCTTCTTCAGTCTTTTCTTCTTATTGAATAAAGAGAAATCCCCAGAGGGGACGGAAACAGTTATCAGCTAGTACACTTGAAAAGATGGTAAAAGATATTGAATAAAGAGAAATCCCCAGAGGGGACGGAAACAATATACAGTAGGTACAGTAATCTTGGTATCAAGTTATTATTGAATAAAGAGAAATCCCCAGAGGGGACGGAAACTTTTGATTGATACTGCATTAAACTTATCTTTCCGATTGAATAAAGAGAAATCCCCAGAGGGGACGGAAACCAGAGGGGACGGAAACGTGTCTCCTTGAATCTAGCACCGGTGTAGGATATAATTGTATAAAGAGAAATCCCCAGAGGGGAAGGAAACCTTTATAAGATTTTATTTATTTTTAGTTATTGTTATTGAATAAAAAGAAATCCCTAAAGGGGACGGAAACTTGAATCGGAAAATATTACCGGATTTTGAACAATTTATTGAATAAAAAGAAATCCCCAAAGGGGACGGAAACTCCATATTTTTTTATTATCTGCATTGTATAAATAATATTGAATAAAAAGAGCCCCCCAAAGGGGACGGAAATATAATATTTTTTCATTTTAAAACTCCTTTTATTAATAAAGAGCCCCCCAAAGGGGACGAAAACTTCTTTGCTGACATTTTAAAGTGTTGTGAGAGTGAAAGTTAAAATTTTATTTTATGAAAAATATATAGAAGTAATAAAAATACTTCTATTATTATTTGTAATATGATAAAATATAAAAGAAATAAGAAAACTCTAAAGGGACGGGAAAAGAATATAATTATTAAGCTCAGGATTTATATCAATATAGAAATTTATTATTCTTCTTTTTAGTAATATAGAATAATAGTGAATCTTCTAATGTATCTAAAAAATTCCCATATAATTTTTATTAAATCTTAAATATGATACTCAATCCCCATGGGGGACGGTAACCTATCTGCGTATGGTATTTCTAATGATTTGGAATTGATAAATTATAGAAACCATAGACAGATTATAACATTTTATAAGAGTATCTTTCTTAGCATTTCAGCAGACGGATTACACAGAGATGAGGTGTTTTATGAGTTATTTATATGTAAATCAAAATGGGGCAACTATCAGCACAAAGGATAACAGTATTGTAGTATGTTACAAAGATGGTCTGACAAGGAGACTTCCGATAGAAACATTGGAAGCTATACAGATATTTGGACAGGTTAATATGACAACGCCTTGTACGGTACAATGTTTGAAACGTGGTATATCTGTAATTTATTATTCAAAAGGTGGTTCATACTTTGGCAGGCTGGTCTCTTCGGCACATGTAAATGTGGAGAGGCAGCGTAAACAGAGTTCATTATACAGAACAGATTTTGCATTAGGATTGTCAAGGAATATTATAAATGCGAAGATACATAACCAATTAGTTGTTATGAAGAGATATGCACGTAATAGAAATGTTGAATTAGATGAAGAAGAAAAAATGTTAAAAATATTTCAGGCAAAGGCATTACAGTCAGAGACGATAGAACAACTGATGGGAAATGAGGGTTCTGCTGCCAAGTATTATTTTAGAGGATTATCAAAGCTTGTGGATGAAGACTTTGCGTTTTCGGGAAGAAATCGAAGACCACCGAGAGATGCTTTTAATTCTATGTTGAGTCTGGGATATTCTATTGTTATGAATGAAATATATGGAAAGATTGTGACTCGGGGACTTAATCCTTATTTTGGATTTATGCATTCTGACAGAGAGCAGCATCCGACTCTTGCAAGTGATTTGATGGAGGAATGGAGAGCTGTTATAGTTGATTCTATGGTTATGAGCATGGTCAATGGACATGAGATTTTGAAGGAACATTTTGAACAGGGAATCGACATGCCGGGAATATTTATTACCGGAGACGGTATGAAGATATTTATTAATAAATATGATAAAAAAGTAAGAACTGAAGCAAAATATTTAGATGATATTGAATCAAGAGTAAGCTTCAGACGAGCTATGGACATTCAGATAGGTAAGCTGGTTAAAGCAGTGGAAGAAGAGGATTATAGTCTTTATACTCCTATGAAAATCAGGTGATTAGTATGGAAAATTATTTTTTTGATACAGAAGAAGAGATAAAGGATACCAGAGTGTATGTTCTTATTATATATGATATCATAGATAATAAGCGCAGGCTGAAACTTGCAAAGTTTCTAAGCGGATATGGATTCAGGGTACAGAAATCTTCATTTGAAGCAAAATTGTCAAAGACCAAATATGATAAAATGATGAGTCAGATAGGAAATTATGCGGATGAGATGGACAGCATAAGGGTTTATAAAATCGTTGGCAAGGGACAGGTGACTGTTATAGGAAAAGATGAGGATGATGGAAATGATGATGAAGTCATAGTTATATAAAAAAATGAAAAGAGGAAATGTCAGTGAATAAGAAAATATTATTTTCACCGGTTGGTGGTACAGATCCGATAAGCAACTTCAGGGATGCTTCTATGTTGCATATAAGCAGGGTATATAAGCCGGATGTTATTTATATGTTTTTATCAAAGGAAATGTATGAAAGGCATGAAAAAGATAACAGGTATTGTTATTGTTTGGATCGCTTGGGAGAAATGCTTAATCATAAGTTTGAATATAAATTTGAGATTAGAAAAGATCTTAAAAAAGTATATGATTTTGATTATTTTTATAAAGTGTTTAGCAGGGAAGTTTTTAAAATAAGAAAAAATATGGACGATTCAGATATATTATATGTCAATATTTCATCGGGAACTCCGGCAATGAAAAGTGCACTTTTGCTGCTCGCCGCAATAAGTGATTATAAATTCATTCCAATACAGGTTACTACTCCGGTAGAGCAGATTAATCCACACCTTGAAGAGTTGGATAGGAATTATGATGTTAAAGAGTATTGGGAAACAAATGATGATAATACAGTGTTTATAAATCGATGTAATGAAGTGAAAAGTGTACAGCTTTTCAGAATATTAAAGGCGGATTTGATAAGGAAACATATAGACAGTTTTGATTATAATGCTGCGTATGCAACATATGAAACAATAAAAGATACTAAAAAAGTACAAAATAATATTCTTATGTCAGAAGATCCGGATGATGAGGAAAATACGGATAGCAGTGTCGCAGATGAAAGAATAAATAAAATGTTAAAAATGGCAGTTTGTCGTAGCAATCTTGATATATCAGAAACAAAGAATATAATGAAAGATCTTGGAATCGATATTATGCCTGTAAAAAATGGGGAATATATAAAGATATTTGAATATTCTATGGTAGTATGGCTCAAATTACAGAGAAAAGAGTATGCAGATTATGCGAGGGCGCTTACACCTTTACTTTGGCAGTTGTATGTCATGATATTGAAGAAGCAGTGTTCACTTGATGTTATGGAATTAGCTGTAAAAAGTAAAAATACATATAGATGGGACAAGGCTAAACTTAATTCACGTCGTGATATTTTGGATATATTAAATGCAAGATATAATGGGAATTTTAAGTGTGGTGAGGTGTCTAACAGTAATCTGAATACCATTGTTTATGGTATGGTTAAAGATGCAAAATTAAAAAAAGAAATTAAAATAATGGATAAAGTTGAGCTTAATATCAGAAATATAGTTGCTCATACAATTACGATGATAACAGATGACGTAATTGTAAAAAAGGCAGAAGTATCTGCAAAACAGATATTTGACAAGATAAAATATCTTATGGTTGTTGCAGGAGTTCCGGTCAACAGTGAAAGTTGGCAGACATATGAGCAGATGAATACTCTTATAAAAGAAGAGTTAGACAGCATTTTTTAATTACGAAAAATTTTTAAAATAAACCTATTGACAACTTTAAATTTACGTCATATAATAACATCAGTTTAAAACATAGCAAATCTATAGGAATTATAGGAGGAATAAAAATGGCAAATATTTTTAAAGGAACATTAGGTTTAATAGGAAAAACTCCACTTGTGGAAGTTGAAAACATTGAGAAGGAATTAGGACTTAAGGCTAAACTTTTAGTAAAACTTGAGTACTTCAATCCGGCAGGAAGTGTAAAAGACAGAATCGCAAAGGCAATGATTGAAGATGCTGAAAGCAAAGGTCTTTTAAAAGAAGGTTCAGTTATCATCGAGCCAACATCAGGTAACACAGGTATAGGACTTGCAGCTATAGCAGCAGCTAAGGGATACAGAATCATCCTTACAATGCCTGAGACAATGAGTATCGAGAGAAGAAACATATTGAAAGCTTACGGTGCAGAGATAGTTCTCACAGAAGGCGCTAAGGGAATGAAAGGTGCTATAGCAAAAGCAGATGAGCTGGCAAAAGAGATTCCTGGAAGTTATATCCCTGGACAGTTTGTGAATCCGGCAAACCCTGAAGTACATAAGAAGACTACAGGACCTGAGGTTTGGGAAGATACAGACGGAGCGGTAGATATATTTGTAGCAGGTGTAGGTACAGGCGGTACACTTACAGGTACAGGTGAATTCTTAAAATCTAAGAAAGACAGCGTAAAGATTGTTGCAGTAGAACCGGCTACATCACCTGTATTATCAGAAGGAAAGAGTGGCCCACATAAGATTCAGGGAATCGGTGCAGGATTTGTTCCTGAAGTACTTAACACAAAGATTTATGATGAGATTATCCCTATCGAAAATGAAGATGCATTTGCAGAAGCTAAGCTTCTTGCAAAGAAGGAAGGTGTATTGGTAGGTATTTCATCAGGTGCTGCATTACATGCAGGTATAGAGCTTGCTAAACGTCCTGAAAATGAAGGAAAAACTATAGTAGTATTACTTCCTGACAATGGAGACAGATATTACTCAACACCATTATTTACAGAATAATCCTAAATATACGAGACAGCCATATTATCTGGTAACTGATGATATGGCTGTTTTTTGTTATGCGAAATTGTTCCATAATGTTTTTGTAATAAAAATCATTGACAAAACAGATGCAAACATATACAATAAGATACAACAAATATACAAAAAAGGAGAAAAGACTTGGAGGTTATTATGTCGGCAGGGACGGATGTGGGAATTGCAAAGAAGGTAAATCAGGACAGTGCGCTGTTAAGGTATATGCGCACTGACTTTGGAAATGTAGTATTTATTGCCGTGTGTGATGGCGTTAGCGGTCTTGAGGTGGGTGAGGCTGCCAGTGCCGGTGTTATCGGTGCATTTGATAAATGGTCATTGTGTGAACTGCCGTATATTGATGTCAGAGACTGTGAGAATATTAAGTCACAGTTTATCAGAATAATTGACAATCAGAATACATTTTTGCAGGTATATGGCAGGGAAAGGGGAATCAGGCTTGGAACTACTGTTACAGCCATGCTTATCACGGACACATATTATTGCATTGCAAATGTTGGGGATTCGAGGGTATACCATATATGTGATGATGTAAAGTGCATTACAAAGGATCAGACATATATGGATAGCAATATCCTTATGCAGTGTGTCGGGGCAGAGGGCAGTGTTAAGCCGGATGTGTATATTGGCCGGGTACAGGACAGGTCTGTATATGTTGTATGTTCTGACGGATTCAGAAACAGGATAAGTGATGCTGAACTGTTACATTATTTAAATCCGGAGGTGTTGAGTGATAATGACAGTATTCATAATAATATCAGGCAGCTTATAGAACTTAATAAGTGTAGAAATGAAAGGGATAATATAACGGCTGTGGCGGTAAAGATAGGTTAGGTGATTGCGATTATTTCAATTGGTTCTGTATTGGATGGAAAATATAAAATATTGGGAGAAGTGGGACATGGAGGGATGAGTACTGTTTACCTTGCTTTAAATGAGAAGGCTAATAAGCAGTGGGCTGTTAAGGAAGTGAGGAAAAATATTGTTACAGATGGTGAAGATATGTCTTTTGAGCAGAGAAGAAAGCTTGAAAATATGAAATTCAGTCTTATCAGGGAAAAGGATATACTTCGTAAGCTTCATCACAGGTATCTTCCCAGTATAGTGGATGTTATTGACGGTGAAGACAGTATTATTATAATCATGGATTATATAGAGGGAAATTCCCTCTTGCATGAGATTGAAGAACACGGAATACAGTCACAGGAAGATGTTATTAAGTGGGCATTACAGATGTGCGATGTATTGTCCTATCTGCATTCAAGAGAGCCTCCGGTTATTCATCGGGATATCAAGCCTGCCAACATTATGCTTAAACCTGACGGTGACATTACGGTTATAGATTTTGGTACGGCAAGGGAATATAAGGATATCAATAAATCAGATACCATCCCGTATGGAACTTATGCCTATGCTGCGCCTGAGCAGATAAATGACAGAAAGACAGATGCAAGGACAGATATATACAGCCTTGGTGCGACCATGTACCATTTACTTACGGCACAGCATCCTGATGTGATGAAGTATTCTCCGGCAGGTATTATTAATTCTGAAGTTTCTGAGGGCATAGATGAAATTATCAGAAAATGTATGCAGTATAATCCGGAGAACAGATATAATTCTGCGGATGAAGTAAGGTATGCATTGGAAAATTATGAAAAATATGTTCCGCTTTACAGAAAACAACAGATAAGAAAATTAATGATTTTTATATTGACAGTGGGATGTATGCTTGTATTTTCATTAATATCAGGATTTGGATATATTGCAGCGGAGAATAAGAAAAGTTCAGACTATGAACGGATATTGAAAAATGCCGGGAAATATGATGATTATTACAGGGCAATCCTTACAGATTCATCCAGACCCGAGGGGTATGAGGAATTATTGAGATATGTGACGGATGATAATGTGATGACAAAGGATGAGGCGGATATACTGTATCAGCTGCAGATAGGAATTGAGCAGGAGAACAAAGAAGATAATTGTATTATCAGATATGTGCTTGAGGAATTTAGAAAAAATAATAAAAAAAAGTACATGGAAGTCTGCAATGATATAGGAACAGCGTTTATATATTATTATGATTCTGATAATGTGAAAGACAGATATATTAATGCATCGGTGTGGTTTAAGGAGGTTGAGGAAGAGTATAAAACTGCAAAAATATACTTTAATATATCTGAATGTTTCAAGATTATTAACTCATTTAGCGGAGCAAAGCAGGAGAAGATATCGGGTGTGTATGAGCAGTATGAAAAATTGTGGAATATTATTAATCAGCTTGAATATGAGGTGGAGCTTGAGAATGATACTGATTCAAAGATAAGCACATGGATGGAGATAGGCAGAATGATTAATCAGTATCTTTCGGAATTTCTGACAGTGACAGATGCAGGAGATATAAAGACATTTATAAATGAAATGAAAGACAGGATTTCAAAAGAGAAAAATCCCATAACCACAAATCAGTGTGAAAAGTGTGAAGAAGAGTTAAATCTGATTTTAGAAAAATTAAAGGAAAATACATAGATGACATATTTAGAATACAGATATATATTTGAAGGATTTGGTATATTAAGCGTATTGACAGGGGTAATTGCTATTGTTTTATTATTCAGGTTAAAGATTATCAGTACAGTAGCATATCTTACAGGCATAACCCGTAGAAAGGCAATGTCTGAATTTAAGAAAAGTACAGAAAAAGATATGAAAAATGTGAATGTATCGGAGCAAACAGACAGATTGTGTGATGAGAAACAGACAGAATATATAGTACATAATAATGTGGAGGTGTTAGAAGAAATTATACTGATACATGAAGATTATTATTAGAACAGGAGGAACGGACAGAATTTGACAAGAAGGTTAGCAGCAGTATTATTAATATTTTTGATGATTTTTGGATGTATGTCGGACGGAATGTGTATATATGGAGACAATACACATTCTGATAAGGAAACAAAAAAGCCGGAAATATATTTATCCTGTGAGGGAGAGCAGGGAAAAAACGGATATTATATCAGCATGGTAAAGGTCAGTGTGGATATACGGGAATTTGATACGGAACTGATAAAGGAAAAGGAATATATTATACAAAAGGGAAATAGCATAATTTCTAAAAAGTTTGATGGTGATACCTTTGACATTACGGAGAATGGTGAGAATATGACTTTGTATGTCAGGATAAAGGATTATGAGGGACACATATACACCTCTTCCAAAATGAATATTAGTGTTCACATGGCAAAGCCATACCTTAGTATACAGAGAATTGGTAATGATACTGTCGATATCGAAGTGTGTGAGAAATATGGTGATACAAGTGTAGCTATAAAGGATATTAAGAGTTATCTTGATATCAGGCTTACGGCAAAAGATTATCGCGGAGAAGATATAGGATATGAGAATCCGGTTATAGAGTGGAGTGAGAAAGAAGATAACATTTATTGTGCAAGAATAAGGATTGTGTCAGATGGAATATATAGCCTGAGTGCGGTGTATGATAATGGAATCAATGATGCTATAGAAGAAAGTATAAGTTTTGTGGCAGATAATGAACCGCCTGATGAGGATATGGTGAAGGTCAGCGTGTATAAGTATGATGCAGATGGTCACAGATGTGGAAAATCAGTTTCAAGCGGATTTGGGAATAATTCAGATAAGATTAATTATACAAACGGTTATTATGAAATGGAGATTAGTGGATATGACAGATGTGACCTGATAAGCGGTGTTGATGCATCTGGGGCAGACGGAGTATGTTATTATGTTACGGATAAAAATCTTGGTAAGAATGGCATTGAGGAAATAAAGGAATGGGAAGAGTACAGTGACGGATATGTTATAAAAATTGACAGCAAAAGATTCAGAATATATGTAAAACTTACAGACAGGCAGGGAAATGCGTCATATGTATCTACCGGAGAATATATTGTGGACGATGAACCGCCATACATAAGCAACATAGAGGTGTTATCAGAAGCAAATGAAAATGGATTTTACAATAAAAATGTTACAGTAAGATTTGAGTCATATGACAGAGGAAAGATATCATCAGGCACGGATAAGATTGAATACAGAGTGAAATGTAATGGCAGAGTCCCAGAGAATTGGAAAACATTAAAGCATAATGAATCGGGAAAGTATGATGTAGACATACCGGCAAAGGATAACAATGGTGAAGTGTGTATAAATGTCAGGGTTAAAGATAAAGCCGGAAATGTATCGGTTAAGAAGAGCCGAAAAATCAAAATAGACACAATATCTCCGAGCATATATGTTGAATATGACAATAATGATGTAAAAAGTAAATCATCAGATGGCAGGGGATATTTTAACAGGAAACGTATTGCAAAACTTACTGTCACAGAAGAGAATTTCAATGAGGATAAGGCACTGGATTATATAAATATTTATATAAAGAAGGAAAATGATAAGGAATACAGACAGGTTTCATCGAAAGAACTGGTGCAGGGGAGATGGCAGAATAAAGGAAATGAGCACAGTATAAAATTAAAATTTGACCCGGAGGCGGGTTACATATTCAGACCGGCATACACCGATGAGGCTGGAAATGACAATGAAGATGTTATATATGGCAATGCAGAAACACCGGAAAAATTTATAATAGATACAACAAAACCTGATGCATTAATATTTATAAAAGATAAAGAATGGATGTTTAAGGGATTCAAATCTTCATTAAGATATAACAGATATTCGGCAAAAAGTCTTGAAACAGGTGTTGAGTCATGTGATGGCATGAGCGGAATAAAGAATGTAAGCTATTGCATTATGTCTGACAGTGTAAAAGATATCCAAAGTATGAAATGGAAAGAATATACAGGAACATTTATGATAAATCAAAGGGGTAATCAGGTGGTGTATGCAAGGGTTGAAGACTATGCCGGAAATGTGAGATATCTGAATACAAACGGAATGATAATAGATGACATGCCGCCTGAGATAAATATATCGGCAGAGGATGAAAGAGAGATATATACCAGTGATGTTAAATTAAATGTAAGTGTTAAAGAAAACAGGCAGAATAATGCATTTTCAGGAATAAAGAGTGTAAAGTATGAAGTTTACAGTATGGGAAATATTACAAAGCAGGGAGTGATGTATGACAGGGACACACAGGAAAATAGTATAAAAGATGTTTATAATGGAGAGATACCGGTAGATAGTAAGACAAATAACAGTAATGATGTGATTGTAGTTATATATGCACAGGATAATGCGGGAAACGAGGCTGTAATGGAACGGCATCTGAAAATAGATGTGACACCGCCGGAGGTTAAGATCAGATATGATAATAATGATGGAATCGGAACTGATGGTGAAAAGAAATATTTTAAGGCTAACCGTACAGCAAGGATAGAAATAAAAGAGAGAAATCTTGACACATCAAAGGTGAATATTATAGTCAACGGTCAGGATGGCAATACATCCCGGATATCAGAATGGAGAAAGACTGACGGCACCGGAAATATGGATGACAATCTATACGTGACAGAGATGAATTTTGAAAATGATGGAGATTATACATTTAATATAAGCTGTGATGATGAGGCTGGAAATGTATCAAAAACGGACTATGGAGATTCAGTCAGTCCGACATGTTTTACCATAGACAAATCTGCAAATCCGGTAAAGATTGTATATGATAATAATGAAGTTTCAAACGGCTTATATTATGACAGGTCAAGAACTGCAAAGATAATTATTGATGAGAAAAACTTTGATATATCAAAGGTGAATATAGATATAACCATCACTCAGGGGACAATCACAGAGAAATATGAACCGGCAGTTTACTGGATGCATGATAATGATATACATACAGCGGTTGTGAAGTTAGAGGATGACGGATATTATACGGTTAAGGCAGGTTACAGTGACAAAGCAGGGAATGTGGCAGATTCAGAAAAGACTGATAATTTTTACTTAGATAAAACCATGCCGGAAGTTACAACTTCAGGAGTTGGTGACAAATCGGCAAACAGGGAAAGTAATATCGGACTGAATGTTAAGATTACAGACAGTAATTTGGATTCCTCCAATGTTAAGCTGACAGCTTTAATAAGAAAAGATGAGAAGTATTATATAACAGATATTGATTTTGAGACCGTAAAAACGAATTCCGGAATTGAATATATATATGAAAATCTTGAGAATGACGGTATATATACCCTTGAATGTAATGCGGTGGATAAGGCAGGTAATGTATATGTAAATGAAAGTACAAATTCAGGAAAAGTTTTGACATTTACGGTCAACAGGAATGGTTCAGTATTTTATCCGTCTGAATATGCTGTAAAATTATCAGAAAGATTTTATATAAGAAGTGTTGACAGTGACATTGTGATATCTGAGATAAATGCAGCCCCGCTTAATTATAATATTATGAAAATAAATGGTGAGATTTTACAGAAAAATACAGATTATACCGTAGAGAAGGTTGATAAAGACGGTGAATGGAACAGATATGAATATACAATAAAAAAGTCACTGTTTAAAGAGGATAAAGAATACATAATAACCATGCAGAGTGAAGATGCGTCAGGAGGTGTATCGTACAGTGACATGAAAAATATGAAGTTGTCATTTACAGTAGATACGAAAGAACCGGAAGTAAGTGTCAGCGGAATAAAGGAAAATGGTATATATAATGCAAAGAGTAAAAAAGTTCATGTCAGAGTCAGGGATGATGGTGGAATGGTGAAAAGTTTTTCTGCCGGAATATCTAACAGTGGAAAAGTGTTAGTTAATATGGATGGAGAGGAACTTAGCAAATATCTTGAAGAGAATGATGGGATTGTGACATTTAACATTCCGGAAGTGGTAGGAGAAAAACTCTATATAAAATGTTCAGACTATTCATCAGATGAGGATGGTAACTGTAATGTTTATGAAAAGCAGTACAGAAATATAACAATATCACAAAACAGGTTTATATTATTTTACAAAAATAAACCTTTGTTTTATGGAAGTATTGTGGTTTTGGTGTGTCTGGTTTTCACAGGTGTGTATTTAGCTGCAGTCAGGATAAGAAAATCTAAGATAAATAAAAATTCTTAAGTGGCCGATATATATAATGAAAGAATTTAAGGACAAGTTGTTTATTGTGCATTACATGTTATTGTAATGTACGATATTGCCATGGATGGCAGAAAGGAGCGGCGGCTATGAATACAGCAGCAGTTAATCAGACAGCAGATGTTGTTTCATCTGTATATTCTGATAATACAAAAACATCAGGAGTAAATGATAAGACGGTAGGGTCACCAAAACTCAGCGAGAAGGGACAGAAGTATTTTGAAGAATTAAAGAAGAAATACAGTAATATGGATTTTGTTCTGGTAGAGGATGGTATAACGGATGCTGAGGCAAAAGCGGCAAAGTATGCTAACTCAGGAAGAATGCAGGTCGTAATTGACGAGCAGCATATAGAAAAGATGGCCGAGGACGAGGCATACAGAAATAAGTATGAAGGAATTATAGGAAATGCACAGGCACAGTTTGATCAGATGGTATCAGGACTTGGTTCTAATGCATCCTCTGTAAAGACTCTGGGTATAAAAATTGATGATGGTGGAAATGCATCATTCTTTGCAGTTATTGACAAATCACTTGCAGCACAGAAGGAAAGAATACAGGAAAAGGCTGAGAAGAAGGCCGAGGCTAAGAAAGCTGATGAAAAAGAGAAGGCTGAAAAGAAACGGGAGGAAAAGCTTCAGGATAAGAAGAGTGAGGACGTGGAAACCGTGACATCTGATTCTATAGAAGGGCTTTTGAAGAAAATAAATGATACACTGTATGCAAGTCTTAGTGATAAAGTCCGTACAGAAGACGAGAAAAAGGTAGGACAGCATATAGACTACAGATGGTAAGTTTTACGTCTGAAAATAAAAATAAATTCGGGTATTGACAAATGAGTTAGAATAGACTAACATAATATATGAATTACGTGTGCATTTTAATATCTTATACAAATAAGGACTGCCAGAGATGGCAGTTTTTATTTATGTTAACGTGTTAGACAAAACTAACTATTAAAACAGTTTTTGGTTTATGTTTTTTGTGCAAAAAACATATTGAAATTAATAAAAATAAGTATATAATATAAATAAACATATGAACATGTATTCATATGTAAACATAATAAAAGTAACATTCAATTATAAATAAAACAAAATAGCAGTTTGTAATTCTGACTGCAGAATGGAGGAAAAATGTTTTTACAGATTAAAGATTTGAAAAAAAGTTATGGAACCAAAGAAAATAAAGTAATGGTTCTTCATGGAATCAACCTTGAGGTGGAAAAAGGAAGTATATGTGTTCTTCTCGGACCATCAGGTTCAGGTAAATCAACGCTGTTGAACATAATAGGCGGAATAGACAGTGCAGACAGCGGAGAGATATCTATTAACGGTTCAGTTATACAGGGGATGAATGACCGGGAACTCACATTGTATAGAAGAGATCATCTTGGTTATATATTTCAGGCGTACAATCTCATACCTGACCTTACGGTAAAGGAGAATATAGAGGTAGGTGCATATCTTAGCAAAGATCCTCTTGAACTTGATGAGCTTATAGATGTGTTAGGACTTACTGAACACAAGGATAAGATACCGAGTCAGTTATCAGGAGGACAGCAGCAGAGGACGGCCATCGGAAGAGCCATAATAAAAAATCCTGACATTCTTTTGTGTGATGAACCTACGGGAGCACTTGATTATAACACTTCAAAGGATATTCTTTCTCTTATAGAAAGAGTTAATCAGAAGTACGGTAATACGGTTATCATGGTAACACACAATGATGCAATCAAAAACATGGCAGACAGAGTTATAAAACTCCGTGACGGTAATATTAGAAAAGATTACATAAATGAGAATAAAATTAAGGCAGAGGATTTAGACTGGTAAAATTGAATCATTTAATGCAGATAGAAAGGAAAAGTATATGAAAAATCCATTGAGAAAACGTTATTTAAGAGAATTAAAGCGTGATATCGGAAAATATATGGTTATATTTTTATTTATGTCACTTACCATAGGTTTTATATCCGGATTTCTGGTTGCGGATGACAGCATGAAGACAGCCTATGATAACAGCTTTGAGAAATATAATATAGAAGACGGTAACTTTGAACTTATGTATGAGAAGACGGATAGAATGTTTGATGATATAGAAGATAAGTATGCTGATATATATGAGAATTTCAATAAAGAATTTCAGGCAATAAATTCAAAGACTAAAATCAGAGTTTTTGCTGAGCGTAAAGAGATAAATAAAGTAAGTCTAATGAGCGGTAAAATGCCAAAGAATGATGGAGAGATTGCAATAGACAGAATGTTTGCCGACAACAATAGTATAAAAGTCGGAGATACATTTAAAATGGATGAAAGTGAATATAAGGTAACAGGTCTTGTGGCACTTTCTGATTATAGTGCATTGTTTGAAGACAATTCAGACATGATGTTTGACTCTATCAATTTTGGTGTTGGAATTGTTACACAGGAACAGTTTGACAAAATGTCAGATGCAAAACTTCATTATGTGTATTCTTGGAAAAATCACAAGAAAAACCTGTCAGACAAAGCAAAAAAGACAATGGGTGATGATATTTGCAAAGTTCTGGTGGAAAATGGTGATGCAATAAAAAGTATTACACCGGTTACGCAGAATCAGGCAATTCAGTTTACCGGAGATGATATGGGCGGAGACAAAAGTATGATGATGGCACTGCTCTATATTATTATCGTTATTATGGCATTTATATTTGGCGTTACAGTCATGAATACCATAGATAATGAAGCGTCTGAGATAGGTACGCTAAGGGCAATGGGATATACAAGGGGCGAGATGGTAAGACATTATATGATGTTGCCGGTTATAGTTACACTTGTTGCAGGAATTATAGGAAATATTCTCGGCTACAGCATGTTTAAGGGTGTGGTTGTTGACATGTATTATGGAAGCTACAGCCTTCCTACATATAAAACTATATGGAATGCTGATGCATTTATTCTGACTACAGTTGTGCCTTGTGTTCTCATGTTTGTGATAAATCTTATAATTTTAAACGGTAAATTAAAACTATCACCACTTAAATTTTTACGTCATGACCTTAAGGCAAGGAAATCAAAAAGGGCAGTAAAACTTCCGGACTTTAAGTTTAAGACAAGATTCAGACTCAGGATTCTGCTTCAGAATAAGGCAAACTATATTATTATGTTTATAGCTGTTATATTTGCAAATCTGCTTTTAGTATTTGGTTTTGTAATGACACCGATATTAGATAATTATGGAGACATAGTAAAAGAGCAGATGTTCTGCAAATATCAGTATGTATTAAAACAGTCAGTGGAAACTGAAAATGAAAGTGCTGAAAAGTATTGTGCAGGAAGCTTGAAGCTTAAGGGAAAAGATGATGAAATAAATATATATGGTGTTGATAAGGATTCAAAATATGTTAAGGATATGAAACTTGACACATCGGGAAATGAAGTATATGTATCACATGGAATTATGGAAAAATATGGATATGAACCGGGGGATAAGATTGTCCTTAAGGATAAATATTCCGGTGATGAATACACTATGACAATAAAGGAAAAATATACTTATTCAGCATCTATGGCAGTATTCATGAGCCGTGAGCAGTATAATAAAATCTTTGATAAGGACAGCGATTATTTTAATGGATATTTTTCTGATGAGAAGCTGGAAGATATAGATGAAAACAATGTCGCAACGACTATAACACTTCAGGATATGACGAAGGTCGTACGCCAGTTAAAGAAGTCAATGGGTTCGATGATGCCTCTGTTTTCTGCATTTGCCATGATTATGGCGGCACTCATGTTTTATCTGTTATCAAAGATAGTTATTGAAAAAAATGCTTCTTCCATTTCAATGGTAAAAATACTGGGATACAACAGTAAGGAGATTGGCAGTTTTTATGTTGCATCAACCACGATTGCTGCATTGGCATTTATTATCATAAGCATACCGGCATGTGAGTTGTTCATGAGAGGAATATATTTATATATTATGAATGAAATGTCGGGATGGATTGATTATTATGTGGCACCGTCAGTTTATGCAAAAACCATCGTCATGTCTGTTGCTGCATATATATTATCAGCAGTATTGCAGTACAGAAAGATTGGAAAGGTCAATCTGGAGCGTGCATTAAAAGATATGGAATAAATGTTTTTTGAAGGTTGTTTTAAATAAGGAAATAGAGTATAATATTCTTCGTATAGTTTTAAAGCTATAGCATTTTATGGTGAGGAGGTGAATGGAAAGAAGTGTTCGGACTTGGGAAAAAGAATAAAAAAGCTACAGCAGTGGCGTTTGTTGATTATGAACACTGGTATTATGGCTATAGGAATAAGTTCCAGATGAAACCTAATATTGAAGAGTGGATTGAAGAATTAAACGATGAATATGATATGAAGAAGATATATGTATTTGGTGATTTTTCAAGATATAATATTGGAACAGACCTGGACAGGGTAAAAGGAATTACGAAGAATGTTGTACATACGGCAAGTGCGAAGGAAGGGGTAGATAAAGATTTTACTGATGTGATTATATTGGATGCAATATATCGCAATGCCGCAGAGAAAAATAGTGAAGATGTATATGTTTTATTTACGGGAGATGCACATTTTACAAAGGTTGTTGAATATTTGAAGGAGCTGGATAAGAAGGTTGTAATATACGGTGTTAAGTATTCGTTCAGCAATCAGCTTAAATCAGCGGCAACAAGTTATGTGGAGATGCCGAGACAGTCACAGGAGAAGAATCATTACATAGATTTAATACTGGGCAGTCTTTCGAGATTTAGGAACAAGCCAAAAACAGTTATTACATATTGGAAAACGGTTAATAATGTTGCAGATTACAATCATGTACCAAATGATAAAGTAAAGATAGCATTAGATAATTTGTTGAAACAAAAATATATTTGTGAAGAAGAAATGCTCGGGTATAAAGGACAGAAAATGTCAGTATTAAAACCTGATTGGGAACGTCTTGAAGCTGACGGCTTATGGGACGCAGGAAAGTAATCTTGATAAACACTATGGTTTGAATGTATTTAGGAATAAATTCAAGCCATGGTGTTTTTTTGTTGAATAAAAAAGGCAATTCATAATATTGACAAATACCCCTAAAGGGTATATACTGCATATGAAAAAAGATACCCCCAAAGGGTATAAATGCATAAATAAAAAAGGAGTGGTAAAAATATGGCAGAGGATATAAAGAAAGACAGTCCGTGTGAGTGCTGCAGAATAAAGGAGAGGGAAGAGAGTGAATATAAAGACCTGATAACAAGACTTAACCGTATAGAAGGTCAGGTCAGAGGTGTAAAGGGAATGGTTGAAAAAGATGCGTACTGTGTGGATATACTTACACAGGTGGCAGCCATAAGTGCGGCACTTAACAGTTTTAACAGAGTGCTGTTGTCGAACCATATAAAAACATGCGTGGTGAATGATATAAAATCAGATAAGCCGGATGCAGTTGAGGAACTTGTAAAAATTGTGCAGAAACTTATGCGATAAATCGCTCAGAAATGAGGTAGTCTAATGAAGTTTAATGTTACAGGAATGAGCTGTGCAGCGTGTAGCAGCAGAGTGGAGAAAGCGGTATCAAAGGTGCAGGGTGTGGATTCTGTATCTGTTAATCTCCTGACTAATTCTATGCTGGTTGAGGGTGATGTACCCGCTGATAATATTATAGAAGCAGTTGAGAAGGCCGGATATGGAGCTGAAGTTGCAGGAAGCAGTGATGCATCTTCAAAGAAGACTGCTGCAAAAGATAGCAGTATGGATGAGACGAGGGCGCTTAGAAGAAGATTTGTGATTTCATTGATTTTTCTTGCACCTCTTATGTATATGTCTATGGGACACATGATGTGGGACTGGCTTTCGCCGGGAATGCTCGGACATAACCATGTTGCGATGGGACTTGCACAGATGTTACTTACAATAATCATTATGATAATCAATCAGAAGTTCTTTGTAAGCGGTATTAAAGCAGTCATAAATGGTGCACCGAACATGGATACACTGGTTGCACTCGGTGCGGGAGCGTCATTTATATACAGCGTGGTTGCATTGTTTATGATGTCTGAGGCAATGCGCATAGGCGATGCGGATAAGGTAATGTCATATATGCATGAATTTTATTTTGAGTCAGCGGCAATGATACTTACACTTATCACCCTTGGAAAGACGTTGGAGGCATATTCAAAGGGAAAGACAACCAATGCCATAAAGAGTCTTATGGAACTTGCACCTAAGATGGCCGTAGTGGAAAGAGACGGCAGGGAAGTAAAGATTCCGGCAGAGCAGGTCATGGTAGGTGATGTATTTATATTGAGGGCAGGCGAGAGTGTGCCGGTAGATGGTGTTGTACTTGAAGGAAGCGGTGCGGTAGATGAGGCTGCACTTACCGGCGAGAGTATACCTGTTGATAAAGTGGAAGGTGATACAGTGTCAGCGGCCACGATAAATAAATCGGGTTATATGAAATGCCGTGCAACCAGAGTTGGAGAAGATACTACACTTTCAAAGATTATTCAGATGGTAAGTGATGCGGCTGCCGGTAAAGCTCCTATTGCAAAGGTTGCAGACAAGGTTTCTGGAATATTCGTTCCTACCGTAATTATTATAGCCGTAGTTACTATAATAGTATGGATGGCATGCGGAAGCAGTTTCGGATTTGCACTGGCAAGAGGTGTATCGGTTCTTGTCATAAGTTGTCCGTGTGCACTTGGACTTGCCACACCGGTTGCCATAATGGTTGGAAATGGCAAGGGTGCCGGAAATGGAATACTGTTTAAGACGGCAGCCGTACTTGAGGCAGCAGGAAAGGTTAAGACTGTAGTTCTTGATAAAACAGGAACCATAACCAGCGGACATCCTACAGTTATGGAGATGGTAAATTATGGTGTGAGTGAGGAGAAACTTTTATCCATAGCGTTTTCTATTGAGAAGAAGAGTGAACATCCTCTTGCAGAGGCAATAGTTAATTATGGTATGGAAAATGATGCCAAAGAACTGTCTGTAGATAATTTTAATAATATTACAGGAAGTGGCGTTGAGGGTATGTGCGAAGGGGAAAAGGTTCGTGCAGGAAGTATCAGATATATAAAGGAAACTGACGGCATGGATGATGAGGCTGAAAAGACGGCAGAAAAATTTGCAAAAGACGGTATGACACCACTTGCATTTACAAAGGGCGGTAAACTGATTGGAATCATTGCAGTTGCAGATGTTATCAAGGAAGACAGTCCGATGGCAGTCAGAGAATTGCAGGGCATTGGAATAGAAGTAGTTATGCTTACCGGTGATAATAAGAGAACAGCCGATGCTGTTGGAAAAATGGCAGGGGTAGACAGAGTTATAGCAGGAGTTATGCCGGAGGGCAAGGAAGCTGTTGTGCGGGAACTTAAGGAGAAAAATAGTACAGCCATGGTTGGTGACGGTATAAATGATGCACCGGCACTGACTACGGCAGATGTGGGAATTGCCATAGGTGCAGGTACGGATGTGGCGATAGATGCGGCGGATGTTGTGCTTATGAAGAGTACATTGGCAGATGTGCCGGCTGCAATAAGACTCAGCAGACTTGTACTTAGAAATATACATGAAAACCTGTTCTGGGCGTTTATTTATAATATAATAGGTATTCCTTTGGCAGCCGGAATATGGTATCCTATATTTGGCATAAAGCTCAACCCTATGTTTGGAGCAGCAGCCATGAGTCTTTCAAGTTTCTGCGTGGTAACAAATGCATTGAGACTGAATTTTGCAAAGATATATGGAAATAATAAAGGCAGATTGTCGGATAAAAATCAGGAAACAAATAATAATATAGAAGAAAGAAAAGAGGAAAATAAAATGGAAAAAACAATGGAAATTAAGGGTATGATGTGTGGACACTGTGAGGCAAGGGTTAAAAAGTGCCTTGAAGAACTGCCTGAGGTAAAGGAAGCAGTTGTAAGTCATGAAAAAGGAACAGCCGTAGTTATATTAACCGGTGACATAAGTGATGATGTGCTTAAGAAAGCAGTGGAAGAACAGGATTACGAGGTGAAATCCATAAAATAAAAGAAGATGAGGTGTATTACGAGGGTGAAAGACATGATGTATGATGAGAAGGATATAGAGGGTGGACTGAATTTTGATAATCTCAAAGCCATATGCAGTCAGCTTACAAAAGAGATAAAAGGTATATTTGAGGGAACAGGAATGTACTTTCAGATATTATCAAGAGTTAAAGAGGCGAAATCAATCGCCTCTAAACTTGCATCAGGAAATTATGAAAATGGTGGAAAGAAAATACAGGATTTAATAGGAATAAGAATAGTATTATACTATTTTGATGATATAAATATTTCGAAAGAAATCCTTGAACATATTTTTAACAGAGTGGATGAATGGTCGGAGTCCAATAATGATGTGGATGAATTTAAGGCAACCAAGAGAAATGGTGTATTTAAAATTCCAAAAGAATTTATGAGCCTTTATATTGAGGAATACTGGGAGTTACCGATTGACAGAACGTTTGAGATACAGCTCAGGACCATGAGTTTTGAAGGATGGCATGAGATAGAACATGACATGAGATATAAAAAGAATGAGGATATCGGAGATTTGTGGCAGGACAATTACAGTCTTTCAAGGATGATGAACTGTGTTCTGGCAAATCTTGAACTTTGTGACTGGTCATTGGTAAATGTGTTCGATAAACTTGCACACAATCATCTTGAGACCGGCAAGCTGGAGCTTATGATAAAGAGCAGATTCAGACTGAGGATGAAAGATGAGCCGCTTAATCCGGAGATAGCGGAAGTTTTTGCACAGAGACCGCAGTTAGCGAAGAAATTTTATGATTGCAGCAGGCAGCAGCTTATAGAGGAACTGCTTAAACATGAAAAACCTGTTATTACGCCGTCGTATATAATCAGAATGTTAAATGAGGCTGTAGTAAAGGATGCACAGATAGAGAGTGCATGCGATGGAATAAAGTGGAAAAAATCAGAGAAGGTTCAGGTAAGATCAAGCTGTAAGAAAGTAACAGGGCATCCGGCTTTTAATTATGATGTGATTTTGGGGAGAGACAGTGACAGGTCATTAGATGAGGAATGGGTAGGAGTCGCAGATGTTTTATACGGATGGGCGTATGATATGTTTGGCAATGTTTTTGAAATGCCGGAGGAAACCTGTGATTTTCAGAGTGAAACTCCGGGGTATAAGCTGTCGGTGAAACTGAACAGGGCAAAATATAAAACTAATGTATATGCGATGTACATAGACCTTGACAGGACCGGAACAATGTGGAATGTTCATACGGAGTGTACAGAGCTTGAAGGGAAACTTCATTTTACTGTGAGAGTAGAATGTGACAGTGTTCATGTCATACCTGAACAGGAATTATTTAGAAAACCGTATTTTATAAAGGAAATGAATACTAAATTCGGATTTGTTGATATAATTAAGTTGAACGGTGAGATACATAGAATAAAAACTTCAGAAGAACTTGAAAATATGAAGAAATTTGTAGATAATATTAAACGTAAGATGCCTGTAGTTGTTGTGTGTCAGGACGGAATGGAAGAGGATAAGGCACTTATAAAAATGTCAGGTTTATCAAAGGCTATAGATGATTATGCGCATTTATTTTTTGCGGGTGCGGAAGTGTTTGAAGGACTGGCAGAATTTGCAGGCAGAAAAGCGGACGAACTTGATGGTTCGGTTATACTGTTTTGGAGAAAAGATGCAAAAATGAGGATGAGTTTTTATTCAAGGCAGCAGGTGTTAAACAGCCAGTTTGATTTTAACCGTTTTGTATACAGTAACGGACAGATATATGACAAGGCATTCAGAAGAAAGATATTGCAGATTATAAAGACGCATAACCGGACGGATGGCTGATAATCAGTTGCATGGATTCAGAGGTCAAAAGGGTGCTACGCACCAGCCAAATACAATATGTGATATTGCAAGCTGGCTTGCAAATACACATATTTGTATCGGCTAGTCCCCGTAGGGGCTTTTGACCTATGAATTCTGCGTGGAATATCACGCATAAGCCCTGGGATTCATAGTATATATTACAGGAAACTGTGGTATTGGAGGAATATATGAATAATGTCCGCAAGGTTCTTAAAATAGATGAATTGCACAAAAGGGGAATAAAGGGCAGAGGAGTAAATGTGGCAGTCATAGATACGGGGGTGTTTGCAGGCCATAATGATTTAAGACATTGTATAATCGCATTTAAGGATACGGTTTCTGACAGAATATCAGCATATGATGATAATGGGCATGGTACCCATGTTACGGGAATCATAGCAGGAAGCGGTATGGTATCCGGAGGATTGTATAGGGGAGTGGCACCGGAGGCCGGTATAGTGGCGGTTAAGGCACTAAACGGAAAAGGAAGAGGAAAATCAGGCAGTGTTTTAAGGGCAATAGACTGGATTATAAAGTATAAGTCTAAATACAGTATCAGTATAGTAAATATTTCTGTGGGAACGTTAGCAGGTGATATAGCAAAGAGTGAAGAGATAGAGAACATAAATCTGATAAATGCAGTTGAGGAAATGTGGGACAGAGGTATGGTTGTAGTTGTGTCGGCTGGAAATAACGGACCGGAGAACGGAACGGTGACAGTACCGGGGATAAGCAGAAAAGTAATAACGGTGGGAGTATCGGATAAAAATGATAAAATGGTCACATATTCCGGAAGAGGACCGGCAAACTGTATAATGAAACCGGAGATTGTGGCTCCGGGAGCAGGTATTATAAGTTGTTCAAACAGAACAAACGGATATGCATCGAAGAGTGGAACGTCTATGGCAACTCCGGTTGTGACCGGAACGATAGCTCTTATGAAGGCAGAACATCCGGGTATTTCCAACAAAATGGTAAAAATGAAACTCCGTGAGAGTGCATTGGATTTACATTATAGTAAACAGCATCAGGGATGGGGCATGATTAACCCTGTTGAAATGGTACTGGGAAAGGGATAAAGATGTATATTGATACGGGACTCACTGACAGTGAGGTAAATGAAAGAACGGCAAAAGGACAGACGAATACCGGAATAGATGTTGAAACAAAAAGTATAAAAAGGATAATATCAGATAATCTGTTTACATTATTTAATCTTGTGAACTGTATTATGGCGTTCAGTATAGCAATGGTTCATTCATATAAAAATATGATGTTTATCGGAGTGGCAGTGTGGAATGCCGCCATAGGAATATTTCAGGAAATACGATCGAAAAAGACTATAGATAAAATGTCCATAATATCCCAGCCTAAGATAAAGGTAATGAGAAATGGCAAAATACAGGAGATAAATGCAAAGGATGTTGTTTTAAAGGATCTTCTGGTATTAAAAAGCGGCAATCAGATATGTGCAGATTCTGTCGTATTAGCAGGGGAATGTGATGTTGACGAGAGTATGCTGACGGGTGAGAGCGACAGTGTACACAAACAGCCGGGAGATGAAATATTATCGGGAAGTTTTATTATATCCGGGAGCGTAAAGGCGGAGGTAAAACGTGTAGGTAAGGATAATTATGTTGGAAAAATTACGGAAAAAGTGAAATATCTTAAGAAAAATCAGTCTGAGATGATGAAATCCGTAAAATTTATAATAAAATTTGTGTCAATATGTATAGTACCTCTGGCTGCGATACTGTTATACAATCAGATAACCATTCCGGGTAATGGATTTGATGATGCTATTATAAATACGGTAGCAGCCCTTATAGGTACTATGCCTTCAGGACTTGTTCTGCTTACAACTATAGTGATGGAAGTAAGTGTTATAAAGCTTGCAAGGCACAAAACTCTTGTACAGGATATGTACTGTATAGAGACTCTTGCAAGGGTTGATGTACTGTGTCTTGACAAAACAGGTACCATAACGGAGGGAAAGCTTGAAGTGGAAAAGACAGAGCTTTTGTCAGATATCACGGATAAAGAGCTTGAAAAGATACTCGGAAG
>CACWRR010000032.1 GCA_902763335.1 uncultured Lachnospiraceae bacterium
TTTCTCCCTTATTAACTACATAAAAATGTTTAAATATAATACTTTACAATCCGTTTAATTTTAACATATTGCAATTCATAAAACAATAATTATGTAATAAATTGTCGATAATTGTAATATTATTATTTAAAACCTTTATTTTTTGCACCCAGATGGTATAATATACTTAGTCAATTGTATATTAATTTTGGAGGTATTTATGAGCTTAAAGGACAATATTTTAGAAGAATTAAAGAATAACAGAGATTTTATATCAGGTCAGGCTTTGGCAGATAAGTACAATGTATCAAGGGGAGCCATATGGAAATCCATAAATACATTAAAAAAAGATGGCTATGTTATAGATTCTGTTACAAATAAAGGTTATAAAATACTTTCCCAGGATAATGTTATATCATCAGATGAAATAAAGTTATATTTAGGCGAATATTCTAACAATATTAATATACGGATTTTTGATTCTATTGACTCCACAAATACAAAGTTGAAGTCTATGGCAACAGAAGGTGCCCCCGAACATACCCTGATTATAGCTAATCATCAGACTAATGGTCACGGAAGATTTGGTAGAAATTTCTATTCTCCATCCCAGACAGGTACATATTTCAGTCTGCTTTTAAAACCCGATTTTAACATTACCAGTGCTACTCTCATTACTTCCATGACTGCAGTTGCTATTTGTAAATCCATTGAATCACTCACCGGCAAGACTCCCGGTATAAAATGGATAAACGATATATATTTTGATAATAAAAAGATTGCAGGCATCCTTACCGAAGCATCCACCGACTTTGAAACCGGTATGATTCACTATATCATAATCGGAATAGGAATTAATATATCCACCAAAGACTTCCCCGATGAAATAGCAGATAAAGCCGGTTCTTTAGGAGAAAATATTTCCAAAAACAAATTAATAGCCAGTATTATTTCAAATATTTATGACATGTATTATCGTCTTCCTGATTCCGGATTTATAAACACTTACCGCCACTATTCAATCATGATTGGTAAGTCAATTACCTATAAAATAAAAAATGTGACCCACACCGGAACTGTTACCGGTATCGACGATTTTGGTGGTCTCATTGTCTTATCCAAAAACGGTGATACGGTTACATTGACATCCGGAGAGGTCACAATATTATCATTTTAATTTAATCCTCATTTTGCTCCATAAAGTTGTCAGTATTAATTGCCTGCTCTACTGCCTGCTTTTCTTCATTTCCGAGTAAAATATAAGATTCTCCATTTATTATTTCTTTTATATATGTGTAGCAGCCTTCTCTGCTATGCATGGCATTTATCACAAATCCAGTGTTTTCTTTATTCAATAATGCTAAAGCAAAACTAAGTTTTCCACCCATTTCATTGAATGCATCATACTTTACTATTCCGACTTTCTGGAATGTAACATTAAGATTACTGTCAATATCAGCTATCTGATCCTGCTGTCTCTTAGATATTCTTGCCAGCTTATCTATCTGCTCAAATTTTGATGTAATTGTATCTTCAAGACTCTCTGCATTTTTTCCGCTTAAAAATTTATCATATCTCCTACTCAGTACTTTAAGTTTATGTCTGGTAACTATATCAAATATCAGCAATCCTATGCATATTACCAGTAATCCTATAATATAAAATACAGGATCAATATTTAATCCTATTGCATCTAATATTTTACTATTCATCTTTCTTCCTCTCTGTAGTTTGTACTTATTATATTACTGCATCTTTGTCAGTATGTCTGTTATTCTTTCAAGATCATCTGTAGAATAATATTCTATCTCTATCTTGCCTTTTCCATTGGCTTTAGGACTGAGCTTTACATTATTTCCTATTGCATCCTTAATCTTCACTTCCAGCTCATCATACACTGCCCTGTTTATCTCTACTTTATCCTTTTTCTTTTTAGGATTATTGATAGCCTTAACGAGTTTCTCTGTTTCTCTTACACTAAGTTTTTCATCCATAACTCTTTCAGCTATTTCATACTGCAGTTCTTCATCTTCTATAGCCAGTATTGCTCTTGCATGTCCACTTGTTATCATTTCATCTATAAGCATTTCCTGAACTTTATCAGACAATTTCAACAATCTCATAGAATTCGTCACAGCCGTTCTGCTCTTTGATACTCTCTCAGCCACTTCATCCTGTTTCAGATTGTATTCCTCAAGTAACCTCTTGTATGCCTGAGCTTCTTCAATCGGATTCAAATCCTCTCTCTGAATATTCTCTATCAAAGCTATTTCTACAACTTCCTGTTCACTATAATCCTTAATAATTACAGGTACTTCCTTTAATCCTGCTATTCTTGCAGCTCTCCATCTTCTTTCACCTGCTATTATTTCATAATACTTATTTTTTTTCTGAACAACCAGAGGTTGTATTATTCCAAACTGTTTAATAGAATCAGCCAACTCCTGTAATGAATCTTCATTAAAGTTTTTTCTCGGCTGACTCTTGTTAGGTTCTATCTGAGAAATTTTAAGTACAGTATCTCCACTGTTTTTTTCTGTCTTTTTTTCTTTAACAATCAGGTTATCTATCTCTTCCATTTCTCCAACAGGAATTAATGTTTCAAGTCCCTTACCTAATCCTGATTTTTTACTTTTTCCTGCCATGTTTCTTAGTTTTCCTTTCTACTATTTTCTGTGGAACATAACTGTCTTCTTCATTATGATTTATAACTTCCTCCGCTAAAAGCTTATAACTTTCTGCTCCTGCCGACTTAGGGTCATATATATTTATTGGCATACCTCTGCTAGGTGCTTCTGCCAATTTAATATTTCTCGGAATAATAGTCTTATATATATTCTGTTTAAGATTATTCTTCACATTTTCAACAACTTCAAGTGATAAATTAGTTCTCGCATCATACATTGTAAAGACTACACCTTCCATTGTAAGATTAGGATTAAGTCTTTTTTTAACAAGATTGATTGTATATACAAGCTGTGACAATCCTTCCAAAGCATAATATTCACACTGTATAGGAACCAATACTGAATCGGCTGCTGATAAAGCATTTACTGTTAAAATATTTAAAGACGGTGGACAATCTATTATTACGTAATCATAATTATCCCTTATTTTTTCAAGATTTTTCTTAAGAATATATTCTCTCTTATCTACACCTATAAGTTCTATCTCTGCACCTGATAAATTAACATTCGATGGTAATACAGATAAATTTTCCAAAGCATCACTTATAAGACACTCTTCCAATTCACACTCTCCTACAAACAATTCATATAGTGTATTTTCCAGATTATTTTTATCTATGCCCAATCCACTTGTTGCATTTCCCTGCGGATCAATGTCTACCACAAGAACTTTTTTACCCAGCTCTGCTAATGATGCCGATAAATTTGTTGATGTAGTTGTCTTTCCAACTCCACCCTTTTGGTTTGCTATTGCTATAACCCTACTCATTCGCTTTCCTTTCTATTCATATGTTCAGTCCAACTATTTGCAAAATCTGTATTTAATTATATCACCTAAATAATTCAGTTTCAATGTTTCACGTGAAACATTTTAATTTATTTTTGTTTCACACACTTTTATAAGTAATGTTTCACGTGAAACATTACTTATTTACTTTTCATACATTTTATACTCAATGTTTCACGTGAAACATTGAGTATAAGACATACTTTGTTTTCATTACAAATCATTCAACATTTCATATATATTATCCAGTTCAAGCTTACACCTATTTACATCTGTAATACATATTTTCCTGCAAAAATCCACCTTATCTTTTATATCTTCAATTTTACCAATTTCTTTTTTGTCACCAATATTTTCTTCGCTTCTCTGTTGTTTTTCCTCTGTACTTATTTTCACCTTTTTTATATAAGAACACATTCTATTCATTTCTTTTATTTTATCTTTACCTTGAGCTATCTCATTTTTTTCTTTATCCATACAATCTGTAATCTCACTTACTCTGTCGTCCAATTTTTTTATTTCCTGCAGCATAAAGCTATCATTATTATCCGAAGGAGAAAATATATCCTGTGAATCATCCATATTATTCTTAAGTCCGGTGATTATTTTTTTAGTTTCTTCTATTTCTATATTCATCTTCATAATGTCATCAGATAATACTTCTATATTTTCATTCTGTTCATCAATTTTACCATTAAAATAATTCAGTAATTTATTTTTAAATTTATCTAACTGATTGTCCATCCACCCATCTCCTGTCATAATTTAAATCTTTTACAGTTATTTTTAACTTTAATTTATTCACAACCGTTCAAAGTCAAGCCTCCTAAATGCGTAGCATTTAGTCGCTTTGGCGTATCCGCCAAATATTAACCAAAAAACATCTGTAAACCAATACAAGCATTTTTACAGATGTTTTTTGGTTAATGCTTGACTCTGAACGGTTAATAAAATTATACCATATTTCTATTAATAAATGTTGCAAATTATGTTATAATAAACGTAAAGAACTAACCAAACAAGGAGGTAACCATAAAATGGCGGTTATAAAAAAAATAATCAAATACACCGGATTATTTACCGGAGTTATTTGGGGTATTAATAAAACTATATCTTTCTTATCAAAACAGTCAAACACATTTAATAAGAATCACTACTTTGAATATAATAGTCCTTTTGGCATTATCAAATACAAAAAATACGGTGATGGCAAAGCTCCATTATTACTTATTCATAATTTATCAGCAGGTGATAATCTTAATGAATGGAATTATATATCCGAATATTTTCTTGACCATTACACAGTGTACGCAATAAATCTGTTAGGCTGCGGAAATTCTGATAAAAGCAATCTGGTATATACAAACTACATGTATGTTAAACTTATAAACGATTTTATTAATGATGTGATTGGCGAAAAAACTGATATTATTACATCTGGATATTCTAACAGGATTGCTGTTATGACAAGCGTATATAATCATAACATCATAGGTAAAATTGCCATGATTAATTCAGATGAACCTGAAGATATAAAACACAATGTCTTATTCAGTAAGATTATAAATATCCCTATATTTGGAACGTTTATATATAACTTTTTATTTACGAAGAACAGATGTATTGCAAATACAGAAAATGATTTTAACCTGTATCATTACATGAACAGCTATTACGACAGTATTCACTATGATAATTCAAAATCCAAATATTTATATACCAGCATAATGGAGAAAAAGACATATATTGATTATCAGAAAGCTATGTCTTCTATCAAAAATGGAACATACAGTTATCTCGATAATACACATACCTATCCTCATATATCCACACCAAAACTTGTTGCGGATAAGATACTGGATTTCCTTAATAACTAATATATCTTTTATAACATATCTTTCAGGATATTTTAAATATCCACTAAAAAAGATGATGTCTATGTAAACACATAAACATCATCTTTTTTATAATGGATTCCTTGACGGAATTCCTGATTTTCTCGGATATTTATTTGACAGATTTTTTATCTTCTTTATCTTTATAAAAGACCTTGATATTTCTGAATCCGGCAGACTGAATTTCTCAACCTTTTCTATTTTACCGGACAATATCTTAATTGCATTTTTTGAATTATCTATTTCTTCTTCACAATCACCTGATTTATAAGATATAAAATATCCGTCAGGTTTTACAAACGGCATGCAATACTCTGACAGAGATGCCAGATTAGCAACCGCTCTTGAAACACATACATCATATTTTTCCCTGAATTTTTTATCTCTGCCATAATCCTCTGCTCTTCCATGATATGCTTCTATATCACTTAATTCAAGATTCTCTATGACCTCATTCAGAAAATTTACTCTCTTATTCAAAGAATCAACCAATGTAACTTTTATATGTGGAAACATTATTTTAACAGGTATTCCCGGAAATCCTGCACCGGTTCCTATATCTATGATACTATGAACTTTTTCCATATCAATTACCCTCACAATACTGAGGCTGTCTATAAAATGTTTCTCCACAACTTCATCAAATTCAGTAATGGCAGTCAGATTCATAACTTTGTTCTTTTCTATCAACATCTCATAATATTTCAAAAGTTTTTCTATCTGACTCTCACTATACTCTATCGACAATTGATTTAGTTTATTTTTCAAATTATCAACATTTTTATCCATTTATTCACCATTGCCTTCCGGTTTATTCTTTGTCTGCTCCAAATGTATCAATAAAACAGATATATCTGCCGGAGATACACCGGATATTCTGGATGCCTGACCTATAGAAACAGGTTTATACATGTTAAGTTTCTGTTTTGCCTCATTTCTAAGTCCATTTATCCGACTATAATCAATATTGTCTGACAACTTCTTTTTTTCCATCTTTTTAAACTGTTCTACCTGTCTTAACTGTCTCTTTATATATCCATCATATTTAAGATTAATATTTATCTGTTCGATAACATCCTCAGGTATAGGCTTTCTATTCTCATCAAATTCAGCCACCACCTCATAACTAAGCTCAGGTCTCTTTATCAGTTCTGCAAGACTGCTTCCTGTTTTAAGCGGAGTACTTCCATGTTTTTCAAGAAACTCAGACATTTTTTTATTTGCTCCGACTTTTATATTTTCCAGTCTTTCAATCTCTTCTTTTATAAGTCTTTCTTTTTCGATCACTCTGTTATACATCTCATCAGACACCAGACCCACTTCATGCCCTATTCCTGACAATCTCAAATCTGCATTATCCTGTCTCAAAAGAAGACGGTATTCAGCTCTTGAAGTCATCATTCTGTATGGTTCATGACTTTCCTTTGTGACCAGGTCATCTATAAGTACACCTATGTATGCCTGTGATCTGTCCAGTGTTATCTGTTCTCTTCCCAGAACTTCCAAAGCTGCATTTATACCTGCAATCAGACCTTGTGCCGCAGCTTCTTCATATCCTGAACTTCCGTTAAACTGTCCTCCACTGAAAAGTCCTTTTATAGCCTTAAACTCAAGCGTAGGCTTTAACTGTCTCGGATTTATACAGTCATATTCTATCGCATAAGCATTTCTGACTATCTTTACATTTTCAAGTCCCGGCACTGTTCTGTACATTGCATACTGTACATCCTCCGGAAGTGAACTGCTCATTCCGCCCAGATACATCTCATTTGTATAATTTCCTTCCGGCTCTATAAATACCTGATGGCGGTTTTTATCTGCAAATTTTACCACCTTATCCTCTATTGAAGGACAATATCTCGGACCTGTTCCCTCTATCATTCCTGAATATAATGGTGATCTGTCCAGATTATCTTTTATAATTTTATGTGTCTCTTCATTCGTGTAGGTAAGCCAGCATGATATCTGTTCTTTCTGTATATCATCAGGATTCGTAGAAAATGAAAATGGAACTATTCTTTCATCTCCAAACTGCTCTTCCATCTTTGAAAAATCTATACTTCTCTTATCCACTCTCGCCGGAGTTCCCGTCTTAAATCTGTACATTTCTATTCCAAGAGATTTTAACGAATCCGTCAGATGATTGGCCGCCTGAAGCCCATTAGGTCCTGTGGCATTGCTCACATCACCATATATACATCTTGCTTTTAAGTAAGTTCCTGTACACAACACTACTGCCTTAACATAATATTCCGCACCTGAAAATGTCTTTGCTCCCTTTATCTCACCACCTTCCACTATCAGCTCAGATATTTCTGCCTGTCTTATAGTAAGATGATCAGTATTCTCAAGTGTTCTCCTCATTTCTCTGCTGTATTCCTGTTTATCAGCCTGTGCTCTGAGCGAATGGACTGCCGGTCCCTTTGATTTATTTAACATCTTTGACTGTATAAATGTTTTATCGATATTTTTGCCCATTTCACCACCAAGGGCATCTATTTCTTTGACAAGATGTCCTTTAGAACTTCCGCCAATATTCGGATTACAAGGCATCATGGCAATACTTTCAACACTCACAGTAAATATTATCGTCTCAAGTCCGAGTCTTGCACATGCAAGAGCTGCCTCACAGCCTGCATGACCTACTCCGACTACCAGAACATCATAATTTTCCTTTAAATTAGCCATTTTATTCTCCATTTCAAACCTGTTTAACCACTACTTCTTATTTTCCCATACAGAACTTACTGAATATTTCATTCACCAGATCATCACCTACATTTTCACCTATGATTAATCCAAGGCTTTCATAGGCACTCATCATGTCTATGGTAAGGAAATCTTCAGGCATCCCATTTTCTATGCTTGTCTCTACACATTTCAGACTTTCTACGGCTTCCCTTATTGCCGATTTGTGTCTTTCATTTGTTATATATACTTCACTGTTATAATTGATATCACCCTTATAAAACATATTCTCAATACATTCTATAACCTTATCTATTCCTATGTCTTCTTTAACAGATATCTCAAATATATCTTTATCAGTTATTTTTTCTATATCACTGCGGCTTATGACCGGTGACAAGTCAGATTTATTAAGCAGTATAACTGCCTTTTTATCCTTTATTATATCTATTATTTCTCTGTCATTCTCTTCAAGTTCTGTAGACGAATCTATCAGCATCAAAACTAAATCTGCCTTCGCTGCAAGACTCTTTGCCTTTTCCACACCTATCTTTTCTACCACATCATCAGTATTTCTTATGCCTGCAGTATCTATAATATTAAGGCTCATCCCCTGAATTTTTACATTTTCCTCAAGGCTGTCTCTGGTAGTTCCGGCTATATCGGTTACTATAGCCCTCTCCTCACCCATAAGTCTGTTTAATAAAGAAGATTTTCCGACATTCGGCTTACCAAGTATGACAGTATTTATTCCCTCCGTAATTATACGTCCGTCATCGGCAGTGTCAAGAAGTTTCTGAAGCTTACACTCTATATCCTCTATCTTAGGTTTTACCTCAGCTCCATAATTTTCCATTTCATAATGTTCAGGATCATCAAGAGCCGCCTCTATATAAGCTATCTCATGCAGCAAATCTTTTCTGATATTTTTAATCTTTTCTGATACTGCACCCTTTAACTGGTTTACGGATAAATCAAGCGCCATATCACTTTTGGCATTTATCAGGTTTATTACTGCCTCTGCCTGAGACAAATCTATTCTTCCATTTAAAAATGCTCTCTTTGTAAACTCTCCCGGTTCAGCACACCTTGCCCCATTTTTTATAATAAGCTCAAGTATTTTCTTCATAATAAGAATTCCACCATGACAGTCTATCTCAACCACATCTTCTCTGGTATAAGTATTTGGAGCTTTCATAACCATCATTAATACTTCATCTATCGTTTCCTCACCATCCACTATATTTCCATAATGAATCGTATGGCTTTTGGCATCAGCCAGTTTCTTATTTTCCTTATTTGATTTAAATATTTTGTCAGCTATACATAGCGCATCCTCTCCGCTTATTCTCACTATTCCTATTCCTGAATTATTCATCGAAGTAGATATTGCAGCTATTGTCTCTGTCTTATACATACACAGAATCTCCCTTTTTATTTCTAATCATATCCAAATGCCATTAATGATAAAAAAGGTCTGTACATTATATTAATATTTTATAATGTACAAACCCATTCTATATCTTCTTTTCTGCCCTATATCAAACGTCTGATAATCTACTGACGTTTCAGGCATACAATTACATGTCTGTAAGGTTCTTCACCTTCGCTTTTTGTATATACATACTTGTCATTCTGTAATGCAGAATGTATTATTCTTCTTTCATATGGATTCATCGGCTCCAGAGAAACAGGTTTTCTTGTTCTCTTAACTTTATAAGAAATATTCTTTGCAAGGTTTTCAAGAGTTTCACGTCTTCTCTGTCTGTAATTCTCAGTATCGACTTTAACTCTTATAAATGTATCACTTTCCTTATTCACGACAAGGCTTACAAGATACTGTATAGAGTCTATTGTCTGACCTCTCTTACCTATGATTATTCCCATCTCATCACCTGAAAGTTCAATGTTCATATATGAATCTTCCTCATTAAATTCAATCTTAACATCAACTTCCATGTTCATAGCATCAAACATATCTCCCAGAAACTCTAACGCTTTATCTTCAAGTGTAAATACTTTTCTGGCTTCAATCTTTGCCGGCTTACTTCCTATAAAGCCCAAAATACCATTGCTTCCCTTGTCAATTACATTATAATCCAGCTTTTCTCTCGTTGTTTCGAGTTTAATAAGTGCTTCTGTGATAGCATCTTCTACTGTTTTTCCGCTAAATTCAATATAATCCATAATGTAAAAACCTCCTATTTGTTCCTTTCATCAAATGCCTTGACCATATTAGCTTTCTCAGCCATACTTCCGGATTTAATTTTACATTTTTTGTTGACACTCTCTTTGTTACCATTTACTTTTACATTATTATAAATACTCTTTGTATTTGTATTGGCAGCATTGATAACCTGTTTTGCTACATACCCCTGTTTTGCTTTTTTCTTATTAGCTTTTTCTACGTTCTTAGCTATTATATCATTAACGTCGACCTTCTTAAAGTAATTATTTAAGGCAAGCTGCTGTATTATCTGGAACAATCCGCTTATAGCCCAATAAAGACCAAGTCCGGCCGGAACTGAAAGTGCTATAAATAATGAGAATAAAGGCATAATCGTTGTCATCATCTTCATTGATGAAGCCATTGGATTATCCTGTGGCATCTCACTGTTCTTAAATGAAAGTCTTGTACTGTACCACTGTGTAAGGAATGATAATAACGGTATGAGAATAGCCCATCCCATAGTCGACATAGGTGACTGTGTAAGATTAATCGGACCAAACGCATATATCTTCATTATCTTATTCTTTGCAGAATCAATACTTTCTATAGAATCACTGTAACTTTTTAATAACTCTGCTGACTGCTCATCATCTTTTATAACCTCAACAAAATCATTAAATTTTTCTTTTTCATCACCTTTATATTTCTTAGCGATTTTTTCCCAGTCACTGTCTGAATAACTCTTAAGCTCATCTACGAGTTTCTCCATATTGTTATATGACTTTTCAAGGTCTGACCACTGTTTATTAGAATATCTGGCAAGTACATCTATTACCTTTTTATTCTTTCCATCAGTCTTTTCAAAATCTTTAACTACATTTGAAACATAATCATATTTAAGCTCTTTATCTTCAGTAACTATCTTATCAAAATATCCAAAATATTCATAATCATCACATATAACTTCACTTACAGGAGTATAATATTCCTGTACCTGTGGAACATATGCAGGTATATTACTTATGATATAGTACAGTGAAAATAATATAGGCATCTGTATGAGCATCTGAAGACAGCTTCCTGTCGGAGATGTACCGTATTTTTCATAAACCGCCTGTGTTTCTTCCTGCATCTTCATCATCGATGCATTATCTCTTTTTCCCTGATATTTCTTCTGTATAGCCTGCAATTCAGGATTCATCAAAGTAGAAAGCTTTGAAAACTTTTGCTGCTTTAATGCCATAGGGAAAAGTACAAGTTTAATAAGCATAGTAAATATTATAATACATAGTCCTATATTCTCTACTCCTATCATACAGAACAAAGCATATAATGCCTGCATTACTTTTCCTAATATGCTGGCGCACCATCCAATTATAGGTGTACTATTCTGTGTCAATAAAAAATCAAACAATTTTTTCCTCCATTTCTATGGAACAGGATCAATTCCACCCTTTGAAAAAGGATTACATCTCAATATTCTTTTACATGCTAAAAATGTTCCCTTCAAAGCTCCATATTTTTCTATTGCTTCTATAGCATACTGTGAACACGTCGGTATATATCTGCAATGGTTGTATTTTTTCAGACACGACAGATATTTTCTATAGAAGTTTATTAAACTGACTAATATTTTTTTCATTACTCTCAACTCTATTCCAAAATATTATGAATTTTACACAGATGCAGATACGCACTCTCCATATCTCTGTAAGGTGTATCTTTTGCATTCACCCTCGCAATTACAACTATGTCTTTTCCTTTTATCAGTTTATCATCATTTAGTCTATATATTTCTCTCATGATTCTGGTAATCCTATGCCTCACAACACTGTTCCCTACTTTTTTACTGACTGATATCCCAATTCTGTTACTTTCCCTGTCATTATCCTTAACATACATAACCAGGTACCTGTTAGCATAGGATTTACCATTTTTATATACAGCTCGAAATTCATCATTCTTTTTTATACAATTAAATTTTTTCATATAATTTAATTTCTCCTTATAAGAGAAGAAAAGACCACATATATGCGGTCTAAGCTGATAATTTCTTTCTTCCTTTTGCTCTTCTTGCAGCTAAAACTTTTCTTCCGCTTGCAGAACTCATTCTTGCTCTAAAACCATGAACTCTAGCTCTTGATTTCTTTTTAGGCTGAAATGTCATTTTCATCTAAATGCACCTCCTCTATAAAAACTAATATTTTAAAATTGGAAAATATCATTACAATTATATTTAATAAACCTGATATAGTCAAGCTATTTTTGATTTATAACATAATAATTTTCACTTTTTTTAGAAAATCCACGAAAGTTATCCACTTTACATAATTCTTTTATCAACTTTACATAATCTTATCCACAAAAAGTGGATAACTTGTGGATAACCGTGGATAATTCACACCATTTTTTAACTTTTTCCTTTATTTATCAACGTTAATAATGTTTATTTAATTTATTCACAACTAACATCATAATTTTTTTGAATGAATTATGGTAAACTAATTTTAACTTATCCATATTTTTTTCGACAAAATTACCCACACGAAAAAAATCCTTATTTTTAGCCATTCTTACAAAGTTATCCACTTTATCCACATATTTATCCACAATTTTCTAAAAAATCTTTAAACTCATTTTTGTAATTTATTATTATTGATTGAAAATTAATCAATTTTGTTATAAAATATAGATAGATTAGGTTTTGAAAGGCATGGTTGATAAAATGTTAGAATTATTAAGAAGCAAATGGGATGAAATCCTTAATATAATGCAGGAGGAGTATGAGATATCTGATGTATCGTTCAAAACATGGCTCGTTCCGCTGAAAATTCATTCCATAAAAGATGACACAATATATATCTTAGTAGATGATTCCATAGGAGTTTCCTATATTACTAAGAAGTTTTACAGAATGTTTAAGGTTACTATCGCTGAAGTTTTAGGTCAACAGTTTGAGATTTCATTTATCTCTGAAAAAGATATAGATGAAGCTGAAGCAGTCCATGAGGACACAAAGAAATCTAAATCTTCTATTATAAGTGAACGTATTTCAGAAGCTAACCTTAATCCAAAATATACATTTGATACTTTCGTAGTCGGCGGAAGTAACAGTTTTGCCCATGCCTATGCACTTAAAGTTGCAGAATCTCCTGCTGAAGAGGTGAATCCACTGTTTCTTTACGGAGGGGTTGGTCTTGGTAAAACACATCTTATGCACTCCATTGCTCATTATATTCTTGAGCATAATGAAAATATGAAGGTTTTATATGTTACAAGTGAAACATTTACAAATGAACTTATTAATATAATAAGAAACGACAGCCAGCGCGTTAATGATTTCCGTAACAAATACCGTAATATTGATGTTCTACTTATTGATGATATTCAGTTCATCATTGGAAAAGAGAGATGTCAGGAGGAATTCTTCCATACATTTAACACTTTATATGAATCTAAGAAACAGATAGTTATTTCTTCAGATAAACCACCACGCGAAATGACTACACTTGAAGCACGATTAAGAACCAGATTTGAATGTGGTCTTTCCGTTGATATAGGTTCACCTGAATATGAAACACGAATGGCTATCCTTCAACGTAAGACACAGAATGAAGGCTATGATATCGATATTAAGATATTGGATTACATTGCCACTAACATTACTTCAAATATCCGTGAACTTGAAGGTGCATTTAATAAGATAGTTGCATATTCAAAGATTTCACCTATGAAGATGGATCTTGAACTTGCAAAGGATGTTCTCAAAGATACCATATCTCCTAATACTAATAATGAAGTAACATGCGAAAGCATTACCAATATAGTCGCAGAGCACTTTAACATTACACCGGAGGATATATATTCTAAGAAAAGAGGACAGAATATAGCCATACCACGGCAGATTGTCATGTATCTTTGCAGGCTTCTTACCGATGAATCCTACACTAATATAGGAACATTTCTTGGAAACAGGGATCACACCACCGTACTGTACGGATGTGACAAGATTGAGTCAGAGATAAAGACAAATGAAAATATGAAGAACACCATTGAGGTACTTACAAAGAAAATAAGTCCTAATTAATACCTGTTGAAAACTTTGTGGATTTATTGTTACTTGTTAGTTAAAAGGCTGTTGAAACGCTGTGAATTAGATTTTTCGTGGATAACACTTATTTTTTGAAGATGTTGATAAATAACCGGTTATCAAGGCTGTCTGAACACCTTAGAAACACATTTATCACCACAAATTTTTCAGTGTTTTAAAGGCTTCATACCACTTTTTAACTTTTTAACAGCCTATAATAATAATACTACTGGATTTAATTATATATTTATATATACACACACGCGAGAACTGGAGGATTGTGAATATCATGAAGATTATATTTGATAAGTCAGATTTGTTGAACTCTATAAACATAGTTTTAAAGGCAGTACCTTCTAAAACTACAATGTCCATACTTGAGTGCATTCTTATAGATGCCACTACTGATGAAATAAAACTTACTGCTAACGACATGGAACTTGGTATAGAGACAAAATGTAAAGGTGAGATTTTAGAAAAAGGATGTATAGCTATTGATTCTAAGATTTTTTCTGATATTGTAAGAAAACTTCCTGACAGCGAAGTTATTATTGAAACTGATTCGTCACTTCATATGAATATTTCATGTGAAAAAGCCCATTTTAATATTGCAGGAAAAAACGGTGAAGACTTTTCAGCTTTACCTGATGTTGAAAAAGATAAATTTATATATCTGTCACAGTTTTCGCTTAAAGAACTCATAAGACAGACTATATTCTCTATAGCACCTGCTGATACATCCAACAAGATAATGACAGGTATCTTATTTGAGATAAAAGAAGGTAAAATGAAAGTTGTATCTCTTGACGGACACAGAGTATCTTTGAGAAACATTGAGCTTAAAGATTCTTTTGATAACATAAAAGTTATAGTTCCTGGTAAAACACTTAATGAAATTTCAAAAATCCTTAACGGTAATGCTGATGATGAAGTAAGATTATTCTTTACTGAAAATCATATAGTATTTGAGTTTGATGATACAGTTGTAGTATCAAGACTTATTGAAGGAAATTATTTCAAAGTTGAGCAGATGTTATCTAATGATTACGAGACACACATTGTTGTAAATAAAAAAGACTTCATGGAATGTATAGACAGAGCTACACTTCTTGTTAAAGAAAGTGACAGAAAACCTATCGTATTTTCTATTCAGGATGGAGAGATAGAACTTAAGATTGTGTCAACCATAGGTTCAATGAATGAAAAGATAAGCATCAACAAAGAAGGTAAGGACCTCATGATTGGTTTTAATCCTAAGTTTTTACTTGATGCACTTAAGGTAATAGATGATGAGACCATAGATATCTATTTCTTAAATTCTAAAGCTCCAATGTACATGAAAGATGAAAATGAGAGCTATAATTATTTGATACTACCTGTTGCTATGTAGTTGATATTTGTTGGAAAGGCATGATGAAATAGATGGAAAAGATAATTCTGAGAGAAGAATATATAAAACTCGGTCAGGCTTTAAAGGCCATGAACCTTGTTGAATCCGGAGTGGAAGCTAAGATAGTCATTGTAAACGGAGAAGTAAAAGTAAATGGTGAGACAGAATATCAGAGAGGAAAGAAACTAAGAGCAGGTGACATTATTGAATATAATGGCGAAAAAGTTCTTGTATCTGAAGATTAAAATATGATAGTTAAATCCATTGAATTAAGCGATTATAGAAATTACAATCATCTGAATATGGATTTTGATTCCGGAACAAATATATTATACGGTGATAATGCCCAGGGAAAAACCAATATTCTCGAATCAATATATGTGTGTGGAACAACAAAGTCACATAAAAGCAGTCGTGACCGTGATATAATCCGGTTTGGCTGCGATGAATCACACATAAAAATGTTTGTTGAAAAGGATGGCATTACACATCGTATAGATATGCATTTAAAGAAAAATAAAACTAAAGGTATTGCCGTCAATGGCATACCTTTAAAGAAAAGTTCAGAATTATTTGGCATAGTCAATATAATATTTTTTTCTCCTGAAGATTTAAATATTATAAAAAACGGACCTTCGGAGAGAAGAAAGTTTATTGACATGGAATTAAGCCAATTAGATAAAATATATTTATATAATCTTATAAATTACAATAAAATTCTAGAGCAGAGAAACAAGCTTTTAAAAGACATTCATTTTAATTTTGACAAATCATTACAAGATACCCTTGATGTTTGGGATTGCCAATTATGTGATTTTGGGATTAAAATTATAAAAAGGCGGGAAGAATTTATAAAAGACATACATGGAATAATAAAGGATATACACTATAAACTGTCCGGAAAAAAAGAAGAAATGAGTCTGATATATGAGCCTAACGTGAGTGCAGATGAATTTGAATCAAAGATTGCTGCAAACAGGGAAAGGGATATATATACAAAGAGTACATCATGTGGACCTCACAGAGATGATATGGCATTTTTTGTAAAAGATGTTGATATGAGAAAGTTTGGAAGCCGCGGACAGCACAGAACATGTGCATTATCACTTAAGTTATCAGAAATTGAACTGGTAAAGAAGATGATAAATGATGTTCCGGTACTTTTACTGGATGATGTTATGTCAGAACTTGACAGTAACAGACAAAACCAGTTATTAAACGGGCTGGAGGGAATACAGACAATAATAACATGTACCGGTCTTGATGAATTTATTGAAAGTAAGATTGACGCAAAAAAAGTATATAAAGTTGAAAATGGAACAGTCAATTTATGTACATCACTATAAAAAAGCAGAAGTAAGAAAGGAGATACAAAATGAGTACAGGAATGGAAAGTGGATATGATGCCAATCAAATACAGATTCTGGAAGGATTAGAGGCTGTAAGAAAAAGACCGGGTATGTATATCGGAAGTACATCTTCAAGAGGTTTACATCATCTTGTATACGAAATAGTAGATAACTCAATAGATGAAGCTTTGGCAGGATATTGTACAGAAATTGATGTCCAGATAAATGAAGATAATTCAATAACAGTAAAGGATAACGGAAGAGGAATACCTGTAGACATAAATAAAAAGGCAGGAAAACCGGCTGTTGAGGTTGTGTTTACTATCCTTCACGCCGGCGGAAAATTCGGAGGTGGAGGATACAAAGTATCAGGCGGACTCCACGGAGTTGGTGCTTCAGTTGTAAATGCACTTTCCGAATGGCTTGAAGTTACGGTTTACAGAGATGGTAAGATACATAAACAGAGATATGAGAGAGGTCATGTAATGTATCCAATTAAGGTTGTCGGTGAATGTCCTGAGGATAAGACAGGAACGGAAGTTACATTTTTACCGGACAAAACCATATTTGAAGAAACAGTATATGACTACGATGTTTTAAAACACAGAGTACGTGAGATGGCTTTCCTGACAAAAAATATTAGAATTATCTTAAGAGATGAGAGAGAAAATAAACAGGAAAAAGTTTTCCACTATGAGGGAGGAATTAAGGAATTTGTTGATTATCTCAATAAGGGAAAACAGCCTTTATATGATAATGTTATATATTGTGAAGGAGTGAAAGACGGTGTAGTTGTTGAAGTTGCCATGCAGCACAATGATTCATACACCGAGAACATACATGGATTTGTAAATAATATCAACACACCTGAAGGTGGTACACACATAGAAGGATTTAAACGTTCACTCACAAAAGTTATAAATGATTATGCGAGAACGAATAAACTTTTAAAAGACAGTGAGTCAAATCTTGCAGGTGAAGATATAAGAGAGGGACTTACAGTTGTTGTAAGTATCAAGATATCTGAGCCGCAGTTTGAGGGACAGACTAAGCAGAAACTTGGAAACAGTGAGGCACGAGGAGCCGTTGACAGCATTGTAAGTGAACAGCTCACATATTTCCTTGAGCAGAATCCGGCTATAGCAAAGACAATATGCGAGAAATCCATATTATCGCAGAGAGCAAGGGATGCAGCGAGAAAAGCGAGAGATTTAACGAGAAGAAAAACGGCTCTCGAGGGAACATCTTTACCGGGAAAACTTGCTGACTGTTCCGACAAGAACCCTGAAAATTGTGAAATATATATAGTCGAGGGAGATTCCGCAGGTGGTTCGGCAAAGACTGCCAGATCAAGGGCAACCCAGGCTATACTTCCGTTAAGAGGAAAGATTCTCAACGTTGAAAAAGCAAGACTCGACAGAATACTTGGAAATGCTGAGATAAAAGCCATGATAACAGCATTCGGAACAGGTATACATGAAGATTTTGATATTTCAAAATTAAGATACAACAAAATAATAATAATGACGGATGCCGACGTGGATGGAGCACATATTGCAACATTACTGCTGACATTCTTCTACAGATTTATGCCGGATCTTATAAAACAGGGACACGTATATCTGGCACAGCCGCCTTTATATCAGGTTACGAAGAATAAAGGAGTATGGTATGCTTACAGTGATGAAGAACTCAATGATATTCTTACTGAAATAGGCAGAGATAACAATAATAAAATCCAGAGATACAAAGGACTCGGAGAAATGGATGCTGAGCAGTTGTGGGATACAACAATGGATCCTGAAAAGAGAATTTTGTTAAAAGTCAAGATAGATGAGGATTCTCAGTCTGACATTGACCTGACATTTACCACACTTATGGGTGATCAGGTTGAGCCGAGAAGAGAATTTATTGAGGCAAATGCAAAATACGTTTCAAACCTTGATATATAATCAAAATGTAGAATGAAAACAAAGTTACTTCAAGGAAAGGAAAAACAAATATGGATGAAAATATATTTGATAAGATTCATGAAGTTGATTTAAAAAAGACAATGGAAAAATCTTATATAGATTATGCCATGAGCGTAATAGCTGCAAGAGCACTTCCGGATGTAAGGGATGGACTTAAACCAGTTCAGAGAAGAGTTCTGTATTCTATGATTGAGTTGAGCAATACGCCGGACAAACCACACAGAAAATGTGCCCGTATTGTCGGTGATACAATGGGTAAATACCATCCTCACGGTGACAGTTCGATATATGGAGCACTCGTAAATCTTGCACAGGAGTGGTCAACAAGATATCCTCTGGTTGACGGACACGGAAACTTTGGTTCAGTGGACGGTGACGGTGCGGCTGCGATGCGATACACTGAGGCAAGACTCAGTAAAATATCAATGCAGATGCTTGCGGATATAAATAAAGACACAGTTGATTTTGTACCAAACTTTGATGAGACAGAGAAGGAGCCTACAGTTCTTCCATCAAGATATCCGAACCTTCTGGTAAATGGAACAAGCGGAATTGCAGTAGGAATGGCTACTAACATTCCTCCACACAATCTTGTCGAAGTAATAAATGCAATAATAAAAATAATAGATAATCATGTAAATGAACATAGGGAAACAAATCTTGAGGAAATCTTAGAAATTGTCAAAGGACCTGATTTCCCTACAGGTGGTATGATTATCGGAACAAGAGGTATCGAAGAAGCATACCGCAGCGGACGTGGTAAAATAGTAGTACGTGCCGTAACAAATATCGAGCCTATGGAAAATGGAAAAAACAGAATAGTTGTAACCGAACTTCCATACATGGTCAATAAGGCAAAACTCATAGAAAAAATTGCAGAACTTGTAAAAGATAAAAGAGTTGACGGAATAACTGATTTGCGTGACGAATCAGACAAAGAAGGTATGAGAATGGTTATAGAACTGAGAAGGGATGTAAATCCGAACATAGTTCTGAATCATTTATATAAGCATACCCAGCTTCAGGATACATTTGGAGTTATAATGCTCGCACTGGTTAATAACCAGCCTAGAGTACTGAATCTCTATCAGATGTTAAATCTCTATCTTGATCACCAGAAAGAAGTAGTGACAAGAAGAACACAGTATGATCTTAACAAAGCTGAGGAGAGAGCACATATATTACAGGGATTAATGATTGCCCTTGATAATATTGATGAAGTAATCAGAATAATCAGAGGATCAAAAACAACACAGATAGCTAAAGAAGGTCTCATAGAGAGATTTTCACTCACAGATGTTCAGGCACAGGCTATCGTTGACATGAGACTCAGAGCTCTTACAGGTCTCGAAAGAGAAAAACTTGAGAATGAATATAGGGAACTTCTGGTGAAGATTGCAGAATATAAGGCAATACTTGCTGATGAAAATAAACTCCTTCTTGTCATAAGAGAAGAAATACAGGTGATTTCAGACAAATTCGGTGATGACAGAAGAACATCCATAGGATTTGATGAGTATGATATTTCCATGGAGGATTTAATTCCTGTGGAAAATACTGTAATTGCAAGAACAAATCTCGGATACATAAAGAGAATGACTGTTGATAACTTCCGAAGCCAGAACCGTGGCGGAAAAGGTATAAAGGGTATGCAGACCATTGAAAATGATTTCATTCAGGATCTTTTAATGACTACAACCCATCATTATATCATGTTCTTTACTAACACAGGTAAAGTATACAAGCTTAAGGCATATGAAATACCGGAAGCAGGAAGAACAGCCAGAGGTACAGCTATAATAAATCTTCTTCAGTTAAATCCTGATGAAAAGATAACAGCAATAATACCAATTAAGGAATTCGATGATGAGAAATATCTGTTCATGGCTACAAAGAACGGTATAGTAAAGAAAACCTCTATCATGGAATATTCTCATATACGAAAGAAAGGTATTCAGGCAATCAGTCTCAAGGATGATGATAAACTTATTGAGGTAAAAACAACAAATAATCAGAGAGATGTATTTTTGGTAACCAAATTCGGTCATTGTATAAGATTCAATGAAAATGACGTGAGAACTACAGGACGTACTTCAATGGGTGTTATCGGAATGAATCTTGAGCCGGGAGATGAAGTTGTTGCCATGCAGCACAATACCCAGGGAGAATCTCTGCTTATAGTTACGGAAAACGGTATAGGAAAGAGAACATCCATAGACGAATTTACCAACCAGCACAGAGGTGGAAAAGGTGTCAAGTGTTATAAGATAACAGACAAGACAGGTTATGTTGTGGGAACAAAGGCTGTTAATGAAGATCATGAGATAATGCTTATTACCAACAAGGGAACCATAATCCAGATATGTGCAAATGATGTTTCAAAACTCAGCAGAATAACATCGGGTGTAAAACTTATGAATCTGTCTGATAACAATGAAAAGATTGTAAGCATTGCAAAGGTAAGAGAAAAGATTTCAAATAATGAGGAATCTGATGAAGAAAATACCGGTGAAAACATCGAAGAAGATAAAACAGAACAGTAATTAATAATTAAAAGGGTGTTTCTAACACCCTTTTAAAGTATAAACGGAGGTTAATAATGAGAGAAGTAAATGTGGATAAAATATCCGAAACCATAAAGGAGATGTGCATAAGTGTAAATCATTTTCTTTCTGATGACATGAAAAATGCATATAATAATGCGATGAAGACGGAAACATCTGAAATTGGAAAAAAAATACTCGGTCAGTTAAAGGAAAATCTTCAAATAGCAGGAGAAGATATGATTCCGATATGTCAGGATACAGGAATGGCTGTAATATTTGCAGAGATAGGTCAGGATGTTCATTTGACCGGAGGAAATATTACGGATGCCATAAATGAAGGTGTGAGAAGAGGATATGTGGACGGGTATCTTAGAAAATCAGTCGTAAATGATCCGATAATCAGGAAAAATACAAAAGATAATACACCGGCGGTAATACATTACAACATAGTTGAAGGTGACAAAATAAAATTTACACTGGCTCCTAAAGGATTTGGAAGTGAAAATATGAGCAAGGTGTACATGTTAAAACCAGCCGATGGAATAGAAGGTGTAAAAAACGCAATATTGTCAGCGGTAAAGGATGCAGGTCCTAATGCCTGTCCACCAATGGTTATAGGTGTAGGAATAGGCGGAACATTTGAAAAATGTGCAATTCTGGCAAAAAAAGCGTTGACGAGAGAGGCAGGAAAACACTCTGATATAGGATATGTAGAAGAACTTGAGAAAGAAATGCTTGAAAAAATAAATGAACTTGACATAGGACCGGCAGGATTAGGCGGAAAAAATACAGCATTTGCAGTAAACGTGGAGACATATCCGACACATATAGCCGGACTTCCGGTAGCAGTAAATATATGTTGCCATGTAAACAGACACATAACAAGGGAAATATAGCAGGAGATAAAAAATGGATATAAATATAAATACACCTCTCACAGAGGACATAACAAAAAAATTACATGCAGGAGATTTTGTTTTTATAACAGGTACAATATATACAGCGAGGGACGCTGCACATAAGCGGATGTATGAAGCCATAAAAAATGGTGAAAATCTGCCTGTAGATATGGAGAATAACATTATATACTATATGGGACCGTCGCCGGCAAGAGAGGGAAGGGTCATAGGATCAGCAGGTCCTACCACTGCAAGCAGAATGGACAAATATGCACCACAGCTTCTTGACATGGGGCTTAAAGGCATGATTGGAAAGGGAAAAAGGTCAAAAGAGGTAATAGATGCAATAAAGAGAAATAATGCGGTATATTTTGCATCCATTGGCGGAGCAGGTGCACTGCTTTCAAAATCAATTAAGAAAAGCACGGTAATAGCCTATGATGATTTAGGAACAGAGGCAATACGAAAGCTTGAAGTTGAAAATTTTCCGGCAATAGTTGTAATAGATTGTGATGGAAATAATTTATATGAGAGGAATTAAGCAATTATGGAAAGAATAATAATGTTGATATTGAAAAAATTCTACAGAGTTCCTTTCTGGCATAGAAAATTATGTAAATATGATAGTTCAGCTTACACAGAAAGTGAAAAATACAACATTGTTCGTGATATAGTAAAAAGTATAAATAAATCAGCAAATGTGGATATACACTGTGAAGGTCTGGAAAATATACCTGAAGAAAACGGATTTGTAATGTTTCCGAATCATCAGGGACTTTTTGATGCGTTAGTAATGATAGATACATGTGATAAGCCTATTACATTTGTAATAAAGAAAGAAATAGACAAAGTCAGACCGCTCAGAAGGATATTATCTGTTCTTGATGTAAAAATGATAGACAGGGAAGATATAAAGCAGTCAATGAAACTTATAATAAATGTTATACAGGAAGTAAGAAGCGGCAGAAACTATGTAATATTTGCAGAGGGTACAAGAAGCAGAGATAAAAATAATCTTTTACCGTTTAAAGGAGGCAGCTTTAAGAGTGCAGTAAAAGCAAAGGCTCCGATAGTTCCTGTTGCCATTATGGATTCATATAAGGTGTTTGACAATCATTCTATAAAAAGAGTTACCGTAAGCATATCATATCTTCCACCAATAACCTATGAAGAGTATAAAGATATGAAGACTGTGGACATAGCAAAAGAAGTAAAGAAAAGAATAGAAAATAAAATTAAAGAAAGTTGTTGACAAACAGCATAATGGTATGTATAATACTATTTGCGTCATAAATCAAATAGGAAATAATTATGTAATTCAGAATTTGGAGAAATACTCAAGAGGCTGAAGAGGCGCCCCTGCTAAGGGTGTAGGTCGTTTACGCGGCGCGAGGGTTCAAATCCCTCTTTCTCCGTTTTTCCTATTTGTTATTTTTTTCACTTTAATTTTTGGATAAATAAAAAATGAAAAAAAGTTCTTGACAAAAGGAAGTTGAAATGATAAAATATCTAAGCTGCTTAAATGAAGTGGTTGAGAGAAATAAAAACTTTCAAAAAAATAAAAAAGTCCTTGACAAAGGAAAATGAAAGTGATAAAATATACGAGTTGCTTAAGGAAAGCAACAAGTTGAAAATAAAAACTTTCAAAAAAATAAAAAAGTTGTTGACAAAGATTTGAAAATGTGGTAAACTACTTGAGTTGCTACTGACAAAGGAAACAACAAAGAACATGAACATTGATAACTAAACAGCGAAAGAAACCATCCCTGAAAATTCAAAATGAATTTCAGAGAACAACATTGATTCGAAAGAATTGATGGTTCCTAAAACAGTAAAGAAGAACAGTTGGAATAGCCAAAGTTATTCTGACAGGACAATTGATGGTTCCTAAAACAGTAAAGAAGAACAGTTGGAATAGCCAAAGTTATTCTGACAGGACAAATTTTTAACGAGAGTTTGATCCTGGCTCAGGATGAACGCTGGCGGCGTGCTTAACACATGCAAGTCGAACGAAGCACCTGTTCACGATCCCTTCGGGGTGACGAACTTGTGACTTAGTGGCGGACGGGTGAGTAACGCGTGGGAAACCTGCCCTGTACAGTGGGATAACAGTTAGAAATGACTGCTAATACCGCATAAGCGCACGGTACCGCATGGTACAGTGTGAAAAACTCCGGTGGTACAGGATGGTCCCGCGTCTGATTAGCTGGTTGGTGGGGTAACGGCCTACCAAGGCAACGATCAGTAGCCGACTTGAGAGAGTGATCGGCCACATTGGGACTGAGACACGGCCCAAACTCCTACGGGAGGCAGCAGTGGGGAATATTGCACAATGGGGGAAACCCTGATGCAGCGACGCCGCGTG
>CACWRR010000033.1 GCA_902763335.1 uncultured Lachnospiraceae bacterium
CAACAAAGTATTCAGCTCTGAACGTAAATGTGGACATAACACCTATAAATTCCGGAACGAATAAAACATGTGTAGTTTATGACAAAGATTCATCAAATCATATTACGAAGATTACAATAAAGAATGTAAAAGTTACCAGTGTAACCAATACTAACAAGTATACTTCATCAGTAACTACAGATTTTGTTATAGACGTGCCGAACATTGAGTTTGATTTTAGTGATACTACAGAAGATGATGATTTAACAGAATTTTACAAGTATGCAATCATTGCAAATGGTAATCCGGGTACGCAGGGGGGACTGTATAATATTACTGACAAACCGGCTGCCGTATATGTTACGGGAAGTGGCAATGCTACTGTAAATGGCAATATATATGCAGGTGATTACCATGGTAAAGATGTTAATAATTTACAGGTTGATAAAGAGGGAATATATGTAAATAACAATTGCAAGATAACAATAAATGGAGCGAATGTTATTTCCAGAGGTGACGTTGTTGCACAGAGTAGTTCATCAATCACATTAAATGGTGAAAGTACCGCAACTAATCCATATGCCCAGAAACCGGATACATTAAGGCTTTGGGCTAAGAACCTTGAGCTTGACGGTAACAGTTTAAATCTTACTGTTAATGGAGATGCATTTATCAAGGATGATCTTACGGTAAATGGAACAAATGTAACAGCTTCAATAAATGGTTCATATTATGGATTCGGATTTGACGGAACTGTTACAGATATGGTAAATGAGTCAAACAGTAATTCAAATACAGGTTTTGATTCATCAACTGAAGCATCAGGAACTGCAAAGTATGAGCATGAGAAGAAGAGTGCAGTTATCGTGAATGGTAACAATGCTGATGTTAAACTTACAGGTGGAACCAATCCTACATTATTGTTGGGAGGAAGAGCATATATCGATCTTACAGGCGGACTTACAGATGGAGCAGGAGCAACTTACATGACCGGCGAGTCAATATCTGTTAAAGGTAACCAGAGCATTTACCTGTTAGATAATATTGCGGCTAAGCAGGATCCGAATGCGGCTATCAAGCTTTCAGGAAATCCTTCGCCGTATACATCACAGATGGCTTCACTTACATATAATAATTTTATTACACAGTGTGCATTTACTGAGCCTGTTGTTGCTAAGAAGATTGATTCAAATGTATATTTTTATCACAGATCTGATTCGGCAGATGAACAGACAGAATATATTACAAATGGAATTAAGGCAGGTTCACTTAGAGATACACTTGATACGTTAAAGAAAGTAGCTTCATCACAGAAAAATATAGCATTCGGTGATAATACTAAAGTATACAGTGTCGGAACAGCTTTAGAGGTAAGAGATGGAGTTTTACAGGCAGACAGCTCTAATATTCCTAATGCAGGAATTAAGGATGAGGATATAGAACAGTTTGGTAAACTGATTACAGATGTAGACAGCAGATATGCAAATATGATGTACAATATCAATGATGACAGGGACAATGCTGTAGGTGAGACTAAGCTTAAGAAGGCAGATGCAGATTCTACAAAGTCACCATATGATTACTATGTAAGACATGAATTATATCTTGACAGTGGAACAGTCATAGGAGATACAATAGGAGCTAACCCTGATTTCAGATATACTGTAAATGCGGGACCTTCAAGTGATCCGGAATTAAGACCGGCATCATCAACATTCCCGAATTCTTCATTTAATGCAACTCCTATAGATAGAAGTGAGCTTAAGAATATTATACCGGGAATAGAGACGACTACAAATGAAGAGGTTGTTCTTAAAGTAGGTAATAATGTTGGAAACGGACCTATCGTAACTAACACAAACGGTAAAGCAATGCAGTATGGTATGATTGTTTGTACAGGAGACGTTACAGTAAACTGTAATTTTACAGGTATGATAATATGCGGTGGAGACATTAAGATTGAGAGTGGATATACATTCAATGCAAATCCTGACCTTATGAAAGTCTTAAGAAAGCATAATGACTTTGTAAAGAACCTTATTAATACAGGTGTTGCACCTACTATCAGTATTGATGACAGCACTCAGCTTATCGGAGGAGAAAATTCATTCACATTTGATAAGTTCTTAAAGATAGAGAACTGGCGTAAAAATGAAGAATAATGTATGAAGGAGAGTGTAACAATGCGACATAATAGACAATATAATAAAGGTTTCTCGTTGATTGAATTAATAGTAACGATTGCTATTATGGCTATTGTTACAACAGCAAGTGTAGGTATATTTTCACTTATAGCGAACAGCAAATTTAAAGAGGCGTACAAGAGTGTCACGGACGGACTTTCACAGGCGAGAACAGAGAAAGTTTCAAAAGGTGGTAAATATGCCATGGTGATGAAATATGATGCATCAGCAGGTAAGACTACTATAGATGTCATAAACGGATATGATGATTCGACTACACCACCTACATATACGAGTTCTAACGTTATAGATTCTAAGGTAATCAGCAAAGGTGACTATGAAGCTATAAAGAAGGATGGCTCAGGAAATGTAAAGGTGGAATCATCAAATGTTGTGTGGATAGAATATACCAATAGCGGTAAGTTCAAAGAAGCATATATATATGATGGAAGTAAGGAAGACATTAACGGAATCTATGTAAGCTATGGAAAACATTCCAAAACTATTAAGTTAGCACTTTCTACAGGAAAGTTCATAGAGAACTAGGAGGGAACCGGTTATGAAAAAAATATTTAAAAATAATAAAGGTTTTTCATTGATGGAACTCCTTGTAGGTCTGGCGATATCATGTATAGTACTTGTAGCAGCGTATTCATTTGTACTGGCAGGACTTAAGAGTTATGACACCACAAAGGGAACTACAGAGTTCCAGGAGGAAACACAGTTTGTGGAAAATATCATAGTTGATGCGGTGGAAAATGGTGTAATGGAAGATTCAGACATAATCGTTGACGCATCAGATAATGTAAGATTTGAAACAGGAAAACAGATTTTATATTATGATAAAGCCGGTAAGTCATTATATATATATGATAAGAGTGAAACGATAGACATGGCAGATACAGATGATGCACTTACACATCTTGTTTCAAAAAATGTTGAAAAGTTTGAAGTGTCATATGCAATGGTTGAGAAAGAGACTAATGCAGATGGTACAGAAAAAACAACTCTTGCAGCGGGAGAGAAGAGAGAATTGGTTGAAGTTGAGGTGGAGATTTCTAAGAATGGAAAGTCACAGACGTCTAAGAAATTGTATAGGTTCAGAAACGTTGGTAATACACCATAAAGGAGGTAGATGAGATGCGAAACAGATTTCTAAAGAAGAATAACAGAAAAAAAGTTGCTATTTCAGTATGTTCTTTAGCGTTGGTTGCGATTGTTAGTGTGTTCTGTATCTATCATTCAAAGATACTTGCAGGCGTATTTCAGGCACATAAGGATAATAACGGCAATGTGACATATACTGCTAAGAATACTATTCATATACTTGAAATAGTTGCGCAAAACGGACAACAGATACTCGGATATACTGTTAAGGGTTCAGAACCTATTACAGCAGAACAGATAGAGAGTTATACAGGTACCATAAGTGACCTTGAGGATTTTAAAAATGCTACAGGTTATGAGGTAGAAGGTACAGCCGGACATTATAAGGTTAAGAGTTCGGGGAATGAAGCATTCGGTGAGAATGTTTTATCAGGACAGATGTTTGAAAATGATGATAAAATCATTGTGGATGTAGTGGAGGCAAAGGATTTTACAAAGGAAAATCTTGATGGTATAGATTTGGTATACATCAATTCAGCAGACTACAATCCGAATCTTTTATATTACTATGATCAGATAGTAAATGGGGGAGCTGATGGAATACAGCCGGGAGAATATGGAAGAACATATGCAGACAGCTATGTATCTGATGTTAAGGTTAAGGAAATAGCGGTAGAGACTATATTGAGAGCGGCAGGAAGGCCAGCGTATGCAGAGGCACTCACAGAAGACTTGTTTGAGAAGGCAGAGGTTCAGAATTACAAGGATTACAACTTCGCAAATTATAAGAGTGAGATTGGAGCTGCAACTATAGGTTCTCTGACAGGAGCTAATACAGATGAGTCAGTTTCAAAGATAGATGATTTTCTTTTGGGAGTTAATAATTCTCTTAAGTCATCTGCTGCATCATCTATAAAACCACTTGCAAAAAAAGGTTCAATAGATAATCTGACAGATGAGGAAAAAGAGAACTTTGCATTATATATCAAGCAGGGTGAATTTGCAGGATATTCGGAGATAAATATTGACTCATATATGCTTAAGATAATTGAGTCTAGTGCTGCAAGTACAAAGCGTATTGAAACTGCAATAAGAGTAAGTAATAAAAATAACAAAAAGGATGCAGAAGAAGAATTATTAAGCATTAAAAACGGAACTTATGTAAATGAGGAATCAATCGAAGATTATAGAAATCGTGTAGGAAAAGATATAGGAATGTTTTTACATGATATATATACAACGGATTTTGATCAGGAGAAATGTATAGCTGCAAACCTTTCAGCTTATGTTGATGAATTCCTTAAAGATGAGACAGTGCTTGGAGATTCCAGTGTATTTAGTGATAATCTTATAGGTCTCGTTATAAATCCTGTAAATGAGTCAGAGCGTGAAAAAGCATTTGAGCTTATAGCATCTGCTGCTGCAAACAGTACTGTTGTAGAACAGATTTTAGCAGATAAGCAGGCAGCTGATATTTCGTTTAAGCGTACAGGAATGGAATCATACAAATCTTATAATCTTGAGAGTTATTTACATGCATTTGAAGCTTTAACAGATGAGAATGCACTTAAATCATTACAGCAGTCAGAGGACGGCTCATATGTATATAAATATGATGTAACTAAGATTGAGTCTGTTATAAAAGAAGTAAATGATACTTCACAGGGTATAGATACTTCATGTGACCTCAACTGGAATGCGGCACTTGCATTATATGATTATGCGACAACTGACGGAGCATTTGTATATAACACTGATTTGCTTACAAGCGGAAAGCTTGGTAATTATACAGCAGTAGAGGGTGGAAGCAATAATGTATACAAAATGCTGTTAGTACTCAGACAGTTAAGACCAACATATTTTAATCAGTCAGTACGACCGTCAATTGATACAAACGGTAATTATGTAGATGCTTCAGGCAGTGCAATAGGCAATTGGTATGGTGGAACATTCTGTAATGGATGGACCGGAACATCTGTGGATTATACAAAATACCGTGAGCCTTCAGTGGTTGGTAAACTTTATGATGAAAGTGGAGATATTATCGGTGATAAAGTATATATAAATGAGAATATATTCAGTTATTCGGGTGGAAGCTATTTTGGTGGCGGAACATTCTGGAACAAGGATTATACTGCTGATACGGGAATTGCTCCTGTGGGTGCTTCACAGAGCAATATAAAGAAAAAGAGATTATATATTTCATCAACTGATGTAAGCGATTCAAATTATTGGTGGTATGCACAGTCATGTAATGGATATCAGTATATTTATTATACATACACAGATGAAGATGGAACATCAAAAAGTGAATATATTAAGATGGTTGATATATACGATACCAGCAGTTATATGTACTATGTTGATATTCCTGTTACGACAACATGGTTTTATGTATGTTTAAATCAGCCTACATGGGAAGATTTTAACAGAACAGTTACATATAAAAATGCTACAGCACTGGCAGATGGTGCAAAGCTGTATATAAAGAATCAGGGATATTCAAATAAGAAGGTATCTTCACCTATAGATGGAAGAACAAACCTTAAAGAAAAATTATTTAAATTAGACTTAGGTACCGGAACAAATCCGCCGTATGATACATCTACAGGTAATAACACTAAGGGCGAAGCATTAAGAAAGATTATGAATATCAGTCTTAACCAGTTACAGAGTATGCCGTTTAAGGTACTTGAGGTTCAGCCTACAGGAAATGTAAATGATTTTGCAAGTTATGCAGGAGCGGTTAAGCTCGCTTCATATTTAAGAGTTGATGTGCCGGGAATGAATTCATCTAATTACAAGGATTATTTCCGGGTTGAGGCAATCAGTGTGGCAGAGTTTAATACAAGACATGAGGATCTGAATGGTCGATATGATCTTATATATATCGGTAAGAACACCGGTGCATTATATGCTAAAGAGTATAAGAATGCTGATGGAACAAAGATAAAGAGAACAGTATTCGGTGACGGTGCCAATAATGATTGTACTGTGGTAGGCGAACAGTATTATATGAATGGTCTTGTGTACTATGGATTCGGACCGGCAAAGATAGTTAGAGCATTATTCAGAGGTACGGTTGCATCGGATTATGAGTATGGTACATCATGGAATAATTCATATAACAATGACCAGAGAATATGGAAACAGTATTTCTTTGCTGAATTTAAAAGATTTCAGGGAAATTATAATAATGGCTTATCAGAAAACATGAATTACACACTAAAATCATCAGATGTTTCTACACGTATTTCAGGAAATGATTTGACAGTGGCAAGAATGAATGACTTGCTTGATTATCTTAAGGCAGGTTATCCGGTATTATTTGCAGACGGACTGTTAGACTGCGATGATGATACAAAGTATGTAGATTGTTATGATAAGGCACTTACACAGAATTGCAGTTATGATAAAGCAGTAAAGTGGAGATATGTTGATAAGAATTCAAAGATGTATGCGTTTATCCAGCAGGCTAAAGCTATAGGCCGTGATTCAACCGGTGAGTATACGGTAGAGAAGGCAGCGGCTGATGGAGTAAAGGATGCAAAGGCATTTGTAAGTCTTGTAAGTACACAGTATGCTTCCAATGGTAGAAATCCGGATAAATTATCAGCAGCTGAGAAGTTTAACGGTGGTTTATCATATGCGGTAAAGAGAAATGAGCAGGTTGATTTTGAGGTAATAAAGGAACCACAGGAATATGATAAGGATGCAGACGGAAATGAACTTCCGGCAGGTCAGACAGGAAATTATGTAACAGATTTAAATTCATGTATGTTTACATTAAAACCCGGAATAAACCGTGATAATACTATGCAGTGGATAAATGATAACTATGAATTCCATATGTATATTGATAAATCAGGTACGGCAAACTTCCCGGATGACAAGACTATAGAGCTTGATCTTGCAGAACCGTATTATAATGAGAAAGACGGTACTATTCAGGTAGGTACGAAGAATGGTAAATGGCCTACAGGTATCGAAGGTTTTATAGCATGGAAACTTGAAGCGGTATCAAAGAATAATTCTGGAAACAGATGGGAACATGTAGGATATTCGGCATTCAAACAGAGTGAAGTTAAGGATGTATATGTATTATGGGTTAAGACCAACAATACAACTCTTGATTTTGATAATATGATTGCCAGATATGATGGAAAGCTGAATGGTAGTACTGATGTAATACCTGAATATAATATTATAGTTGATACTATAAAATATGATCAGTTTGTAAGAAATTGGAACAATCAGAAAGTAGATCAGTATACAAAAGCTAATTCGTTATTAAAGGTTGGAAAACTAAACAATTATGAAAAGCGGAGAAGCAATACCCAAAGTAATGGAACAGAGTATAATATGATAGTATTTGGATATTGTGATTCATATGCAGGACTTGATATTAATAATATAAACTGTCTTAAGAATATTGATTACTTTGTCCATACAGCTAAGAACTCACTGTTGTTTGCACATGATAATGCTTCGTACATAACAACATTTAACTATTATCTGAGCAACGGTAATGTGGTAGTAAATGGTACAACCAATTTCGCCAGATATACCACATCATATATGAGAGGCATGCTTGGTATGGATGTATATGGTGCATCATATTCAGCTCTTGCATTTGATAAGAATCTTGAGGAGAGTAATCCGGATGCTAAGAATGGCTTGTTGTCATGGTTGTATACTTATGATCAGTCACTTGTTAACGCAAGATCTTATCTGGGAATAGATAATATAGCAAATCCTACTCAGGAAGAGCAGTCAGCTTTACGTGGTATAACAAATGGGCAGTTATTCTGGTATTCAACACAGAGTGATTATGACTTCCCTTATAGAAAAAATGAGGGTACCGGAAGTGCATTAGGTCAGAAGGGATTTAATGAATCTTGGATAACAACCAAGCACATAGAGGCAACCAACAAGGGGCAGATAAATATATATCCGTTTAATATCGGAGATGAAATTGACCTGAGTGCTGCAACCCATTTCCAGTATACAAGATTGAATCTTGAGGATGATGACACAACAGTATGGTATACACTTTCAGGAGCAAATGGCAACACTCAGTTATATAACGTTGAAAAGGGTGATGGAAGCAACAACTTCTACATCTATTCAAAAGGAAATATAACATATACAGGTGCAGGACATAGAAAGATTTCTGAGGATAGTTTGGAAACTAAACTCTTTGTTAATACTGTTATCGCTGCCATCAAGGTAGGAGATTTCGCACCGGATGTAATATTCCCTGATGCTACTACAGTAAATGGAAAAGATGTTATATACGGTTATGATACAGAGGATAAACTCACTGTCACATATAAGGCTACAGATTATGGATATGTTGCAGGAGAAAAGGATAGATTCACAGATATAAGAATATTCCTTGACAAGAAGAAGACAGTTGATGGAAGTGTTGTAAATGATGGTTCATACAATGCATCAGATGATATCTTACTTAATCAGGCAGGGGCACCGGGATACCTTAAGGATGTGGATGGTAATGCAATGAGTATTACAGCAGCTGATGTAATAAACAGAGAGAATAAGACATTTTACCTTTCTAATTCAGACCTGAAGGCTTTATGTATACAGTATGTGTATAATGGAAATGATCCGTATGCAGGTCAGCAGGGTATAACAGATGGTAAATATGTAAAAGATCTGTTTGATAAATATTCAATATGCGTCAGCGTTTTGAGTAGGGCAGAGGAAGAAAGATACAATACTGAACTGGTTGATAACCCATCTGAAAATAAGGAAAATTATTACCAGAGTGCATGTGCAGATGTTGTATTAAGAAATCTGTTTAATCTTGATTAATTTAATCGAATAAATAAATTAAAAGAGTTACTGTTATTACCGGAAGGTAATGCGGTAGCTCTTTTTTGTATAAGTTATAAAAAAACAACATATTAACATTGACAAATCACATAATAATATGTAAAATATATAAAAAGGAGGCGATACTATATTTTGTAAGATATCAAGCAGTGCCATATGGGGAACGGAGACTTATCCTGTGGATATAGAAGTTGATGTATCTAACGGGATGCCGTATTTTAATATGGTTGGAATGTTGTCTATGGAGATTAAAGAGGCAAAAGAGAGAATCAGGGCGGCACTTAAGAATTCGGGATATGAACTTAAACCGTCGAGAATAACGGTGAATTTATCACCGGCGGATAAGAGAAAGGAAGGAACTTTATTTGATCTCCCGATAGCATTTGCGATTTTGAAGGCAGCGGGACTTATACAGCAGTGTAGTTTTGAGAAGATGCTTGTCATAGGTGAATTGGGATTATCAGGTGAGGTTAAGCCGGTTAATGGAATACTTCCTATACTTATGATGGCGAAGAGAATGGGATTTAAGAGGTGTGTTTTGCCATCCGGGAATATCAGTGAGACAGAATTTGTGAAAGATATGGAGGTTATTCCTGTAGATAATTTAAAGCAGGCAGTCAGGTATGTGATTAATGGAGAGAAATGTAAAGTTCAATCTGATTTATCAGTGAAGGCATTAAAGGCTTCTGAGAATAATGGGCCTGATTTTTCGGATATTCATGGGCATCACATGGCAAAGAGAGCAGCAGAGATAGCGGCGGCAGGCAATCACAATCTGCTTATGGTGGGACCGCCTGGATCAGGCAAATCAATGATTGCAGGAAGAATAAGCAGTATTATGCCACCTCTTACTTATGAAGAGAGAATTGGAATTTCTACCATTTATAGTGTATGTGGACTGTTAAAAGATGGTAATGTCGTTACAAATCGTCCATACAGGGCACCGCACCATACCATAACTGTACAGGGAATGACAGGCGGTGGCAGATATCCGAGACCGGGAGAATTGTCGCTGGCAAGTGGAGGTGTGCTATTTCTTGATGAACTTCCGGAATTTAATCCGTTAGTGATAGATACTTTAAGACAACCTCTCGAGAATAAGAAGATAACATTAGTCCGGGCTAGCGGAAAGTATGAATTTGCAGCGGATTGCATGCTGGTTGCAGCGATGAATCCGTGTAAATGTGGATATTATCCTGATAGAAACAGATGTACATGTACGGATGATGAAGTAAGAAAGTATATGGGCAGGATAAGTGGGGCAATTCTTGACAGAATGGATATATGTGTAGAAGTTCCGAGAACGGAATACAGAGAGCTTATTGAACGTAACAATGAAGAATGTTCGGCGGATATTAGAAGCCGCGTAGAAAGGGCAGTAAATATTCAAAAAGAGAGATATATGGGAACGGATATACGGAATAATGCATCACTTTCATCAAAGGAAACGGAAATGTATTGTAAACTGGATAAGTCAGGGACAGAATTGATTAAACGTGCATTTGATAAGTTTAAGATGTCTACCAGAGGATATTATAAGATTCTTAAGGTCGCAAGAACCATAGCTGATCTGGCGGGAGAGAAAGATATAAAAAGAGAACATGTACAGGAAGCTGTTATATATAGAACATTTGATGCCGCAACATATGGAGGAAGATAATGACAGAGGAAGAATACTGGTATTGGTTTACGAACATATGGGACGGGCAGTCTGTCAATATGAGGCGGTTGCTTGAACATTTCAGGTCTCCGGAAGAAATATATAAGGCACCTGAAAAGGCATTATGTAAATGTGTGGATGAAGAGACTGCAGACAGGATAATACAGTCGAAGAAAGTGATTGATTCCAAGTTTGAATTGGACAGACTGAAGGAAAAGAATATTGAATTTATACATATTAACAGTGAAAACTATCCGGCAAGATTGAAAAATATTTATGATTCGCCCTATTCATTATATGTAAAAGGAAAGATACCAATTGATAATATACCATCAGTAGCAATTATAGGTGCAAGAGCATGTACTTCATACGGAATATCCGTAGCAGAGAAGATAAGTTCCGATCTTGCAGTAATGGGAATACAGATTGTGAGTGGAATGGCAAAAGGAATAGATGGAGCTGCCCACAGGGGAAGTGTAAATGTGGGTAAAAGTACATATGCAGTTCTCGGATGCGGGGTGGATATATGTTATCCGAGGGACAATATAAATATATATGTAGAATGTCAGAAAAGTGGAGGAATTATATCTGAATATAATATTGGAAAAGAGCCGGCAGCATGGAGATTTCCGCAGAGAAACAGGATTATAAGCGGACTGTCAGATGTTATTATAGTGGTAGAGGCGAGAGAAAAGAGCGGCTCACTTATAACGGTGGAGGCAGCACTAGAACAGGGGAAAGATGTATACGCAGTTCCGGGGCGGCTTGGAGACCGGTTGAGCGAAGGATGCAACCGGCTTATTAAGGCAGGTGCAGGCATATATACAGGGGTTGAAGATGTTCTTTCTGAATTGCAGATAAAATTTGATGATAAAAATGAAATTTTTCGAAAAAATGAATTACCACTTGAAAAAGATTTACAAGTGTTGTATAGTTGTCTCGATTTGTTTCCAAAAAGCATTGACAGTATAATGGAGGAAACAGGATATGAAGCGGTTGATGTTATGCAGCTTATAGTGCAGCTTCAGCTGATGGATTTGATAGATGAACCTATAAAGAATTATTATATAAAGAAGATTTGAAAAAGGGGACTTTCGAGATGGCAAAATATTTAGTGATTGTGGAATCGCCTACAAAAGTGAATACTATTAAAAAATTTTTAGGAGCAAATTATAATGTTGTTGCTTCAAATGGTCATGTAAGGGATTTTCCAAAAAGTTCCATGGGAATTGATTTTGAGAATGACTATGAACCAAAATATATTACAATCAGGGGAAAGGGAGAAAAACTGGCTGAACTTCGAAAAGAAGTGAAGAAGGTAGATAAAGTGTACCTCGCAACTGACCCTGACCGTGAGGGAGAAGCTATTTCATGGCATCTTGCCACGGCACTTAAGTTAGATGATAAAAAAATGAAGAGAATCACTTTTAATGAGATTACCAAGACTGCAGTTAAGGCATCTTTGAAAGAACCCAGAGAGATAGATATGAATCTTGTGAATGCACAGCAGACGAGAAGAATGCTTGATCGTCTGGTTGGATATTCAATAAGTCCTCTGTTGTGGCAGAAGGTAAAGAGAGGACTTAGTGCAGGTAGAGTGCAGTCTGTTGCATTAAGAATCATATGTGACAGGGAAGAGGAGATTAATGCATTTATTCCTGAGGAGTACTGGTCACTGGATGCTGTCATAAGCATACCGGGAACTAAGAAACCTATGATTGCCAAATTTTATGGAAATAAAGATGGTAAAATTGAGATAAAAAATAAAGAACAGCTTGATAAGATTTTATCAGAGCTTGAGAATGTTACTTACAGTGTAACGGATATAAAACGTGGAGAGAGAACAAAGAAGGCACCGCTTCCTTTTACTACAAGTACATTGCAGCAGGAAGCATCAAAGCAGTTGAATTTTTCAACACAGAAGACTATGCGTATCGCACAGCAGTTATATGAAGGTATAAAGATTAAGGGCAGAGGCACGATAGGTCTTATATCTTATCTGCGTACAGATTCTACAAGAGTATCTGACACAGCGGATGCCATGGCGAAAGATTATATTAAGGCAAACTATGGTGACGATTACATTGCATCATCCACTGAGAGTGCAAAGAAACCGGGAAATAAAATACAGGATGCCCATGAGGCAATCAGACCTACGGATATAGAGTTGTCACCGACTATTGTTAAGGAAGATTTGTCAAGGGATCAGTTCAGATTATATCAGCTCATATGGAAGAGATTTATTGCAAGCAGAATGAAGAGTGCCAAATATGAGACTATGTCCGTTAAGATTGGGGCAGGTGAATATATATTTACTACAGCAGCATCAAAGCTTGTGTTTGACGGATTCATGTCTGTATATACTGATGATGACGATGAAAAGGGTTCAAATACATCGATAAAAAATCTTGATAAGGATACAAAGCTTACATTTAATGAATTTGACAGCAAACAGCATTTTACACAGCCACCTGCACATTTTACTGAGGCAGCACTTGTAAAAACACTTGAAGAACTTGGAATAGGCCGTCCTAGCACATATGCACCTATTATCACTACTATTACGGCAAGAAGGTATGTTGTTAAAGAACAGAAAAATCTGTATGTTACTGAACTGGGTGAGATTGTTAATGAGATAATGAAAACAGCATTTCCTGTTATTGTTGATACAAGTTTTACAGCTAATATTGAGTCACTTCTTGATATGGTTGAGGAGGGAAGGATCCAGTGGAAGACAATAGTCAGAAACTTTTATCCTGATCTGGCAGAGGCTGTTGCCAATGCAGAGCAGGCATTGGAGAAGATAGAGATAGAGGATGAACAGACGGACGTTATCTGCGAGGAATGTGGCAGAAACATGGTTATCAAATATGGACCACATGGAAAGTTCCTTGCCTGTCCGGGATTCCCGGAATGTAGAAATACAAAACCGTATTTTGAAAAGACGGGTATACATTGTCCGAAGTGCGGAAAAGAAGTCGTTATTAAAAAGACTAAAAAGGGAAGAAAATATTACGGGTGTGAGAATAATCCGGAATGTGATTTTATGTCATGGCCAAAGCCTATGGATAAGAAATGTCCGAGATGTGGAAAATACATGGTGGAAAAAGGTAATAAAGCCGTATGTTCAGACGAGCAGTGTGGATATTTTGAACAACTCAAAAAGGAAGAAAAATAAGCTTCAGGAGGCATTGCAATGAGTAGTGTACAGCTATTGGATAAAACAAGAAAAATTAATAAATTGCTGCATAACAATTCGTCAACGAAATTTATTTTCAATGATATATGTGATGTGTTAGGAAGAATACTTGATTCGGATGTGCTTGTCATAAGCAGCAAGGGAAAGGTGCTTGGAATAGGAACATGTGATGGAATATCAGGTATAAATGAACTTATCAGCAATGAGGTTGGCGGATTTGTAGATGAACTGTTTAATGAGAGACTTCTCAATGTTTTGTCAACAAAGGAAAATGTCAATCTTGAGACATTTGGATTCAATTCTGAAGACATAAGAAAGTACAAGGCTATTATTTCGCCTATAGATATTGCAGGTGAAAGGCTTGGAACACTTTTTGTATATAAGGAAGAGACAGAATATGATATAGATGATATAATAATCAGTGAGTATGGAACTACTGTTGTAGGACTTGAAATGATCAGGGCGGTAGACGAGGAACATGCTGAGTACAACAGAAACAGACATCTTATCAATTCAGCAATGGGAACTCTTTCAGTGTCAGAAAAAGAGGCAATAATATATGTGCTTCAGGAACTCGGTGGCAAAGAAGGAACGCTTATAGCCAGCCGTATAGCTGACAGGGTAGGCATAACCCGCTCTGTTATAGTAAATGCACTCAGGAAATTTGAGAGTGCGGGAGTCATAGAAACACGTTCTTCAGGGATGAAAGGAACGTATATAAAAGTCTTAAATGATGTGGTGTTTGAGGAATTACAGCAATTTAATAAATAAGATTCAGGTGTCAAAAGCCCCTACAGGGACTAGCCAACACAAGTATGTGTATTTGCAAGCTAGCTTGCAATATCACATATTGTGCTTGGCTGGTGCGTAGAACCCTTTTGACACCTGAATCTAAATAAGCAGATTGTTAAATGGAGTTATAGACTGTCTTTATGCATATTTTACAAGGTATAGGGACAGCCTTTTTGTTTATTATGAATAAAAATCTCTTGATATTTCATGCTTTTGCTTTTATAATAAAAAAGGAATATTTTGAGTTTTTGTGCATGGAAAGGATGAAAAAGGTATGATTAATTCCGGCATATACAATTATATAAATGTTTTAGATAAGGCAGCAGATGCCAGCTGGACAAGAAATGATGTTATAACAAATAATATATCTAATGCAGATACCCCGAATTATAAGAGAAAAGATATATCATTTCAGGGATATCTTCAGGCAGAACTGGCGGGAACAAACACCACAACTCTGAATGACAGAATAAAAGATGTGGAATTATCTTCACTTAACGCTACAGCGTATACGGATATGGCTAATCTGTCTTACAGACTTGATGGGAATAATGTAGATATAGATACAGAAAATGTTGAACTTGCTTCAAATCAGATAATGTATCAGGCGTTGATTAACAGCATTTCAAATGATTTTGATATGATAAAAAAAGCAATGGAATAGTATTCTGACAATTTAATGGGCAGTATACCGGAAAGGCAGGAAATATATGGGATTATTTTCAAGTTTTGATATAAGTGCTTCAGGAATGACGGCACAGAGACTCAGAGAGGATACGATATCTCAGAATCTGGCAAATGTTGATACAACCAGATCAGCGGATGGAACACCTTATGTTAGAAAGACAGTAATGTTTCAGGAAAAACAGAATATGTCATTTGATTCTATACTCATGACCACAATCGGACAGATAGGAAATGGTGTAAAGGTTACATCAGTTGTGGATGATACAAGTACCGCCATGAAAAAGGTATATGATCCTTCGCATCCTGATGCGGATGAGAATGGATATGTGTTGTATCCTAATGTCAATACGGTTACGGAGATGACTAACCTTATAGATGCATCAAGAGCTTACGAGGCAAATGTTACGGCTTTTAATGCAAGCAAGTCTATGGCAACAACAGGAATTAACATGGGCAAATAAAGCAGATATTTACATAAAGGAGTAATTACAGATGGCAGGTTTAGATATTTCAGCTGTTAATGATATAGCGACAAATGCCGTGAAACAGACGTTAAATAACAGTGTTACAACGGATAAAACTTCAGATGACAGCTTTTCATCATTGTTGTCAGCAGCAATGAATCTGGTAAATGAGACAAATGATTTATCAAACGAGGCAGAGGCAGAACAACTCAATTTTGCCATGGGATATTCAAATAATGCTCATGATCTGGCTATAGCACAGAATAAGGCGGCATTATCATTACAGTATACTGTAGCAGTTAAGAATAAACTGCTTGAAGCGTATAAGGAAATAATGAATATTCAGATATAAAAATGAAATAAACATTTAGGGAGAAACGGTTTCATGAATGAAAAAGTAAAAGCAGCACAGCAAAAAGCCGTGGAGTTCTGGAACAAATACAATAGAAGACAGAAGACACTCATGATAAGTATAACGTTGGCGGTGATAATTTTTATAGCAGCATTGTCGTATATACTTACGAGACCGGAGTATGTAACATTGCTCACATGTGATTCAGCAACAACAGCTTCAGAAGTCAAGACGTGTCTTGAAGAGGCGGGAATCACAAATTATACAATGTCGGATACGTTTGTTGTGAAAGTGTTAAAGGCTGATAAAGTCGATGCGGAGATGGCGATTGCCACAGTCGGTATAGGAGCGGACGGATACTCTAAGGAAGATTATACATTAAATGATGCGTTAGATGGCGGCTTCAGTTCTACAGAGGCAGATAAAGAGAAAAAATACTGGGCACATATAGAATCTAAGCTTCAGAATGCACTTTCGAGTCAGGACTATGTGAGAACGGCTAAGGTTAATATTAAAGTTCCGCAGACAAGCTTAAGCGTTCTTGATGATCAGGAAGATACATCTGTAAGTATCATATTGAATCTCAAGCAGGAGATAAACAGCTCTAAGGCAGAGAATATAGCACAGTGGGTAGCTACAGCGGTAGGTAATGATTCTACAAGCAATGTTACCATTATAGATACAGCAGGAAATATGCTCTTTAGAGGAACAGATTATGATGGGGATGATTATTCGGGAGAATCAAAGGCTGATATGAGACAGGCGGCCATGGATATTGTATCATCCAATATAAAGAAATTGTTCGAGGCAGCAGAACTTTATCAGACAGTAGAGGTATCTCCGTATCTTGATATGGATTTTGACACTGTAAGTGAGACAGAGGTTACTTATAATACAGGAGACAGGGAGCAGGGACCTTACACAGCATCATATGAGGTTGAACAGACCGGAGGAACATCATCCGGTGGTATACCGGGAACCGATTCGAATGATGAGGATATTACATATGAATTACAGGATTCGTCCAACTCAACAAGTGAGTATACACTGAAAAAATATGATTATGCGGTTAACCAGCTTGTTTCCAATACAACAAAAGAAAGAGGCAAAATTGATTATACAACTTCAAGAGTTTCGATTGTTGTAAGCTCTTACAATATTTTTGAAGAAGACAAAGTAAGGGCAGCGGGACAGCTTGCAGATATGACATGGGATGAATTTAAATCTGCAAATGCAGACAATGTGGAAGTGCAGATTCCGGATAACATTTACAATCTTGTATCGGATGCTACGGGATTCAGTACAGATAATATTACCATAGTGGGATATCAGATACCACAGTTTGTAGATTCGGTAAAAACCACAAGAAGCTTTACGGATTATATACCGGTTATATTTGCAATACTTATACTTGCACTTCTCGGTTTTGTTGTATTTAAGAGTACAAGACCGGTTGAAGTTATTGAACAGGAACCTGAATTATCGGTTGAGGATTTACTTGCTACAACTAAGGAAAATCAGGAAACAGTTGATGATATTGATCTTAATGATAAATCAGATACCAGAAAGGCGATTGAGAAATTTGTTGATGAAAATCCGGAAGCTACGGCACTATTGCTTCGTAACTGGTTGAATGATGAGTGGAATTAGAAAGACAGAGGTATGATATGGCTAAGAACAGTACAGGTGAAATGCTTGGTGTACAAAAAGCTGCAATTTTGCTTATAGCGTTAGGACCTGAAAAGTCAGCGTCTATATTTAAACATCTTAAAGAGGATGAAATAGAGGAATTAACACTGGAGATAGCAAATACAAGAAGTGTATCACCACAGCTTAAAGAAAGTGTTTTGGAAGAATTTTATCAGGTTTGTCTGGCACAGCAGTATATTGCCGAAGGTGGTATTACATATGCTAAGGAACTTCTTGAGAAGGCACTCGGACCTGATGCTGCTCAGAATGTTATAAATAAACTTACTGCATCATTACAGGTAAGACCGTTTGAGTTTATCAGAAAAACAGATGCATCGCAGATACTCAACTTTATTCAGGATGAGCATCCGCAGACAATTGCACTTATATTGTCATACCTCCCTTCGGGACAGGCTTCGGCAATCATATCGTCACTGCCGCTTGAAAAGCAGGCAGATGTTGCTAAACGTATAGCACAGATGGACAGAACATCACCTGATGTTATAAAAGAGGTTGAGGCTGTGTTAGAGAAGAAACTTTCATCACTCGTAAATCAGGATTACACTATTGTCGGTGGTGTAGATGCAATCGTAGATATTCTTAATTCTGTTGATCGTGGAACAGAGAAACATATTATGGAAAATCTTGAAATTGAAGAACCTGAACTTGCTGATGAAATCAAACGTAAAATGTTCGTATTTGAAGATATTCTTGCACTTGATGATAAAACCATTCAGAGGATCCTCAGAGATGTGGATAACAGCGACCTTGGACTTGCGCTCAAGGGCTCTACAGAGGAAGTTCAGAATGTTATATTTAATAACCTTTCAAAACGTCTGGCTGCAATGATAAAGGAAGATATGGATTTCATGGGACCTGTTCGTATGAAGGATGTTGAAGAGGCACAGCAGAAGATTGTTAATATTATCCGTAAGCTTGAGGATTCGGGAGAGATAATTATCGCCCGTGGCGGAGGTGACGAGATCGTTGTCTAATTTACTAAAATCAAGAAATATAAAATGCGATAATAATGAAAAAAAGGTTATAGACTACAATGACATAATAACCGAGAAGATAGCACAGATTCAGAAAAAGATAGAAGAAGAGCATCAGAAAGAGGAGATTAATGACGGTTTTGTAGAAGGAATTGATGCGGAATCGGTTGAGAAACTTCTGAGTGAGGACAGTAATGTTATCAGGGAGAATAATTCTGCAAATGAAAAGGCAGAAGAGATAATAGCACTTGCAAAGAATGATGCACAGGCAATACTTGATAAGGCAAAGGATGAGTGTGAATCACTGAAACATGCTGCAATGGAAAGCGGAAGAAATGAGGGGTATCAGGAGGGAAAGGTTCAGGCTGCTAAGGAAGTGGAACTTCAGAGACAGGAACTTGAAAATGAAAAAAAACGTCTGGAAGAAGAATATGAAAAGAAAGTGAAGCAGATAGAACCGGAGCTTGTTGATGTTATATTAAACGTGTTTGAAAAAGTCACACATGTACTTGCGGAAGATAAGAAAGAACTTGTACTTCAACTTGTTGAGGATGTTTTGGCAAAGAATGAGTTCAGTACGGATTTGCTTATAAGAGTATCTTCAGCAGATTATAAATTTGTAATGGATAACAGAGATAAGATAAACAGTGCAGTCAGAGGCAAGGTTCAGGTTGAGATTACAGAGGACCCTACATTTAAAAAGGGTCAGTGTATGATAGAGAGCGACAGTGGAATATATGACTGTAGTCTGGATATACAGTTGGAGAATTTGGTAGATGATATTAAGATTCTGTCATGTATGGCAGAGTAGATATGGAGTGAAGGTATGCCGGTTATAGATACTGAAAGATATTTACACTTAATTGAAAAATCATATATAAAATGTCTTGGTAAAGTTGTAAAGATAGTCGGACTTACGATAGAATCAGTGGGGCCGGATGCCAATTTTGGTGATGTATGCCGGATTGTTTCAAAGGAAGATTCAAATAAGTGGGTGTTGGCAGAGGTGGTAGGATTCAGAGATAAAAGAGTGCTGCTGATGCCATACGACAGTATCGATGGTATAGGACCGGGCAGCAGGGTTGAGAACACCGGGCATCCGTTAAAAGTTGCCGTGAGTGATGAACTGCTGGGAATGACACTTGACGGGCTTGGAAGACCGATAGATGAGGAAGATAGTGTTTTAAAATCTGCAAAAAGATATTCAGTTGAGGCTAAGCCGCCTGACCCGCTGTCACGAAAGATAATTGACGAAGTACTGCCACTGGGAGTTAAGGCGGTAGACGGACTTATTACTGTCGGCAAGGGACAGAGAATAGGAATTTTTGCCGGTAGTGGAGTAGGAAAGAGTACCCTGCTTGGTATGTTTGCCAGAAATACAAAGGCAGATATAAACGTTATTGCGCTTATCGGTGAACGAGGAAGAGAGGTAAGGGAATTTGTCGAGAGAGATCTTGGTGAAGAAGGAATGAAGAGAAGTGTTGTTGTTGTTGCAACATCTGACAAACCGGCACTTATACGAAATAAGGCTGCCAAAACGGCTACAGCCATAGCAGAATATTTCAGAGATCAGGGAAAAGATGTTCTGTTAATGATGGATTCGCTTACAAGATTTGCAATGGCACAAAGGGAAATAGGGCTGGCTTCAGGAGAACCTCCTGTTACAAGAGGATATCCGCCGAGTGTGTACAGCGAGATGCCGAAACTTCTTGAGAGATCAGGAAATTCAGACATCGGTTCGATTACAGGTCTGTATACGGTACTCGTAGATGGTGATGACTTCAATGAACCTATTACAGATACAGCCAGAGGAATACTTGACGGACATATTATCCTGTCAAGAAAGCTCGGACACAAAAATCACTATCCTGCGATAGATATATTACAGAGTATTTCCAGAGTTATGAGTTCGATTGCTGACAGAGAACATAAAAAGGCGGCATCAAAGTTAAAGAGCGTGCTTGCTACATATAATGAAGCAGAAGATCTTATAAATATCGGGGCATATAAAAGCGGATCAAATAAAAATATTGATTATGCTATTGAGAAGATAGATGAAGTTAATGAATTTCTGACACAGGGTGTAGATGAAAAGTTTTCGTTTGCAGAAATAGTAAACAGTCTGGAAAGCATCTTTTCTGAATAAGTAGGAGGTGGATGTTGTCATGGCAAAGTTTGTTTATAAAATGCAGAGTATTCTGGATATAAAGTACAAGCTGGAGAATCAGGCTAAGGCTGAATATGGTATGGCAGTATCTATATTGCAGGGGGAAAAGTTAAAGCTCGATAAGATTTATGACGATATAGATAAATATAAAAGAGAACTCCGGTATATGAATGACGGAGTGTTAGACGTTATGAAACTTAAAGAAAGTTCAGCGGCTCTGAGCTATAAAAAGAGAGAGGCTCAGGCACAGAAAGTGGTAGTTGAACGAGCTGAAAGCAGAGTGGAGAGAAAAAAAGAAAAGCTGAATGAGATGATGGTTGACCGTAAAACGCATGAAAAACTCAGGGAAAAGGCGTTTGGTGAATTTTTAAAGGAAATAGCCGATCAGGAATCTAAGGAAATAGATGAACTGGTAAGTTTTCAATATAATAATCAGGATACGGGTGAAGAATAATGGCAAGAAAAAATAAGAAAAAAGATGATGTTGTATTAGAGGATATGACACCTGAATATATGATAGAAGATGAGCCGAAGAGCAGAATAGCTTCTATCATAATAACAATTTTGATAGTTCTTATATGGCTTGGAATATTTGCAGTTATTGTCAAGGCGGACATAGGAGGATTTGGAAGTACGGTAATGGCTCCGATTCTTAAGGATGTGCCTGTTTTGAATAAGATACTTCCGGAGGGATCTGTTGATAAAAGTGATTCGGATTATCAGTATAAAAGTATGGCAGATGCGGTGGATTATATAAAGCAGCTTGAATCAGAGCTTGCCACATATCAGCAGTCTGACACTGATAAGACTAATCAGATAGCAGATTTACAGGCTGAAAATGAAAGACTTAAAGCCTTTGAAGATGCCCAGGCACAGTTTGAACAGCAGAAACAGCAATATTATGATGAAGTTGTATTTGGCGACAGTGCCATAAGTTATGACAATTACGTTAAGTATTATCAGGAAATTTCGCCTGACAGTGCAGAACGTCTGTATAAAGAAGCTATGGATAAGTATGCATATGATCAAACGTATACTGAGAGGGCAAAAATGTACAGCTCAATGGATCCGGCTGAGGCAGCAGCAATATTTTGTGAGATGACAGGTGACATGGATATTGTTGTCGGAATATTAAATTCAATGAGTGCGACAAATAGTAGCGCCATTATGAATGAGATTGCAAAACTGGATTCTGTATACGCAGCAAAACTTACAAAGCTATTATTACCGTAAAACGGTAATGATATAAATATTATCAGGGAAAGGAGGAATAGTATGGTGATAATGCAGACAGGCTTTAATGCAGCAGGTCTGAGGGAGACAGCATCTGTAAAGGATAATGTGAAGATTTCAGATGGCAGCAAATCAAAGTTTGAATCTTTTATGAATCAGACATCCGTAGACAGTACGGATAAGGTATCGGATTCACAGAAGACCATAAAGAAGATGTTTGCAGGAAAAGAAAATGCTGATTCAGTGAATAACGGCAACATGAATACAGGAGTCACGGATAATGAACCGGAGATGAATGTATATGAGGAAGCAGCAGTGGAACTTGTTAAGCAGATTGTTCAGGCAGTACAGGAAACTACAGGATGTACAGAGAAACAGGCTGAACAGTTTGTTGCGGGACTTGAAGAACCGGTTAAGGCATTGACGGATGGAAGTGCTGTTAAGGAAATCGTAATGATGGCAAACAATATTACCGAACCGTCAGAGCTTGTAGTGAACAAGGATGCATGCAGCCAGATGCAGGAGCTTAGCACTGAAATAAAAAATCTTATATCTGAGTTTGCAGATGGAAAAACACTGAATGCCGGTGAAGAAAATGCCGTTGACACGGCTGTTAAGGATATTATCATGACGGCAGATGTGACAATGGAAGATGCGACGGATGCGGCAGATGTATTGCCGGATGTACCGATTGAAGAAAATGTAGTCAATGTGGCAGATGTTCCTGAGGAGCAGGTACAGAGTAATCAATACGAGGATGTACAGCTGAATGCAGAAGACAATTCTGAAAAAGTATCAAAGGATAACACCGTGGTACAGGACAGAACTGTGGATGTTGATGATGGAAGCGGTGTGACAGAAAGCATTGTAAATGAAAAAGCGGTTTCTGATAAAGAGACAGTTGATAACGTTAGCGAAAATGACGATGC
>CACWRR010000034.1 GCA_902763335.1 uncultured Lachnospiraceae bacterium
ATACCACAAAAGGGAGGTCAATGCTCTTTTTGTTTGCAAACTCCCTAAAATAAAGGTTTTTAATAAAAAATAAGGTAGTAAACTTGACACTACCACAAACAGCGAGGAGGCCAAAGCTATGAATAAAACATTTGCCGTACTATTAATAACACTTTTTACACTGTATATGCCCCAGGGATATACTACGACTGTGCAGGTTCGGAACACTGTCAGTCAGTCGGAAGAAGCAATGAATGTAAAATATCAGGATGCACAGTTGATTACATTTTCGGATAAGACTGTTAAATGCACAGGGACAGGCGAGGGTATTGATATTAATAAGACATCGGTGAAGATTACGGAGTCAGGAACTTACATATTTTCAGGAGAATGTACAGACGGAAGTATAACAGTGAAGAAGGGAATTAAAAATGTGGTTTTAGTGCTTAACGGACTTAAGCTTACATCTGCGTCAGACAGGGCTGCCATATCATGCAATGCTTCTTCGGAGGTAACATTGATTGTGGAGGACGGAACGAACAATGAGCTTGCAGATACAGAAGCGAATTTATCAAAGGAAGCGACGGATACAGAGGATGCCACTGATGCTGATGATGCAGCTATAAAGGTGAAGAAGGAGGCAAATCTTAATATATCAGGAAAAGGCAATCTTGATATATCGGGAGTAGCCAAAAACGGAATAAAATGTGGTGAAAATGCATCGGTTATTATTTCGGATGCAAGAATTGACATAGAGTCAGCCAATAATGCAATAGCCTCATCAGATAAGATAGTTGTAAATAGCGGAACCATAAACATCAATGCGCAGGGAGACGGACTGAAAGCTGCAAATGACATTTCCATAACCGGAGGGACATTTAACATAAACAGTAAGGATGATGCATTACACTCAGACAATACCATGACGGTGGAAGGTGGCACATTCATTATCAGAACAGGGGACGATGCAATGCATGCTGATGAGAAACTTGTTGTGGGAATTGAAACATCGAAAACAGGTCCGGTGATAGACATAAAGACATGCTATGAAGGACTTGTGGCAGGAAAGGTATATATTTACGGAGGAGATATAGATATTGCATCTTCTGATGATGGAATAAATGCTGCGGGAAAAGATCTTGCGGACACGGACTATACGATAGACATATATGGGGGTGACATATTTATCAATGCAGAGGGTGATGGACTGGATTCCAATAAGGATATAAATATATATGGTGGAACTCTTGTATCATTCGGACAGAAAGCAGGAGGAGATAATGAACCTATAGATGCTGACGGAACAGTTATGATATATGGAGGAACGGTATTTGGTGCTGGTTCAGGCGGCATGATAACGACACCTGCTTCAGGTTCACAGGGATATATATCAAGTGCGGCAGACAGGTCAGAGGGCAATATGCCGGGCAGACCGGGAGGCCGAGGTGGATTTGGAATGGACAGCACATCAGAAATATACGGGTCAGGAAAAGTATTCACTATTCTTGATGAGAATTCCGAGGTTGTGTATAAGACATTACTGCCAAAGAATGTAAATTATTATATTTATTCATCTGCTGATATTGACACATCAAAGACATATACTATAGATGTGACGGATGTTGAATAACAGTTATCGCTTGTTTAATAAATATCTTCATGGTAAAATGTGTATCAGATTCATGGAAAAGTTAGCGGAAGTATCTGCGGAATGGAGATTAGTTGCTTAGATGACGAGAATACTTGTAGTGTCTGATTCACACGGTGTAATTGAATATATGGCACAGGCAGTCAGGGATACCATGCCTGATATGGTTATTCATCTGGGTGACTGCTGGCCTGACGGAGAGAAACTCAGAAGACTGTTTCCGGACCTTTTGATAGAGCAGGTTCCGGGAAACTGCGATTGCAGGGATGAGGTTCATGAAAGACTTCTTATAGTTGAAGGCAAGAAAATCTTTATATGTCATGGACATGATTACTGTGTAAAAATGAGTTATACGAGATTTTTGCAGGCAGCCCTTGCAAAAGGAGCAGATGTTGCACTGTGTGGGCATACACACAGAGTATGTCAGGACTATTATAACGGAATGGCAGTTCTGAATCCGGGAACAATAGGAGCACAGAAACTTCCGAACAGACCGACATATGGAATTGTGGAAATAAATGGAGATAAAATCAATACAGAAATATGGTGCCTGTGAAATTTTAAAATTTGCAGCAGATTGGAGAAGAGATGAAGAGTAAAGGTATATTTTTTGATTTGGATGGAACTATGTGGGATGCGACTGACAGAATCAGGGAGTCGTGGAATATTGCCATAAAGGAATTTGATGAGCTTAAGGACAGGGAAATTACTGCTGAAGAATTGCAGAGTGTGATGGGCATGCCTATGGATGCCATTGTTGAAAAACTTTTTCCGGAGCTTTCAAAGGATAAGCAGCTTGAAGTACTTGACAGATGTTGTGAGGTTGAGAATAAATATCTTGAGGAGCATGGTGGTATACTTTATCCTGAACTTGAGAGTACATTAGAGTATTTGTCAGAGAAATACGTTCTGTGTGTTGTCAGCAATGGACAGGCAGGATATATTCAGTCATTCATTAATGCACACAGCCTTGGCAGATATTTTGATGATATTCAGAACTGGGGTGACAATCAGGTGCCGAAGGGCGAGAATATAAAACTTGTGATGGAGAGAAATAATCTCAAGGATGTCGTGTATGTGGGTGATACTAAAGGTGATGCCGATTCAGCAAAGATTGCAGGCATACCGTTTGTATATGCAGAGTATGGATTTGGACATGTGGATGAATACGACTATAAGATAGAGAAATTTGAAGATTTGAAAAAATTGTTTTAATTCGATATTGACAAGTAGCAAAACTTATAATATACTACTCCTACAGAATTAGTAGGAATTAAAGAAAAGAGGTTTTGCTATGAAGTCAATATTATGCTTTGGAGATTCTAATACATACGGATTGGTTCCGGGAACAAATAACAGGTACGAGTGGGGAACAAGATGGAGCAGTATCCTTGATGAGCGTGTGAGAGACAAGGGATACAGAGTAGTGGAAGAGGGTTTATGCGGAAGAACCACTATATTTGAGGACCCTTTAAGAGACGGCAGACGAGGAACAGAACTTTTGCCAACCATACTTGAAAGTCACAAGCCTGTTGATATGGTAGTGCTGATGCTCGGCACAAATGATTGTAAGACAGTTTATGATGCGTCGGCTGAAGTTATCGGTAAGGGCATTGAAAAACTTATTTCACAGATTAAGGCAGTAGATTCGGATATAAAAATATTATTGATGTCACCGATTAATCTGGGAAAGAATGTGGGAGAGGAAGGATATGATCCTGAGTTTGATGATAATTCAGTTGAGGTATCAAAAAAACTGCCGAAAGTCTATAAACGTATCGCCAACGATAACTGTATAGACTTTCTGGCAGCTTCAGAATATGCATCGCCAAGTGAAGATGACAGGGAACATTTAAACGTTCTCGGACACAGAAAACTGGCAGATGCCGTTTGTAACAAAGTTGAGAAGATGATTAGTTAAGCAGCTCCTCTGCATAATTTAATGCTTCCACGATATCGGATTTGAAGTTTTCTGCTCCGATACGTTCGTAAAAACCATCTTTTTTCATGACTGACAGTGGCTGTTCATTTACATGTGAGAATACAAGTTTTATTCCCTTTTTCTCAGCCCTGTCAGCAAGTCCGTGAAGTGAGTGCATGGCACTGGCATCTACTGCGGTAACACTTCTCATTCGTATTACGACAACTTTTGTATATCTTTTTGAGTCGATTCTTGCAAGCTGTTCTGCGGCTGCAAAGAACATAGGTCCGACTATTTCAAACACACGGATTTCTTTTGAGACAGACATAAGTTTTTCTGCTTCACCGTCTGCAACATCAGGTTCTTCTATATATTTCCATGATTTTATATCGCTGACTTCTGACATACGTTTCATAAAGAGCAGGGCAGATACAACGATACCTACTTCTATGGCAACGACAAGGTCAAATATAACAGTTAATAAAAATGTACCTACAAGTACGATTATGTCACTTTTCGGAGCTGTGTGTACAAGCCTGAAAAATGTTGACCAGTCACACATATTCCATGCGACAACTATAAGTACCGCTGCAAGTGTAGTCATAGGTATAAGTGCTGCCGTAGGCATAAGTACCAGCAGTATAACAAGAAGAGTTACACTGTGGACCATTCCGGCTATCGGAGTACGTCCGCCGTTTTTAACATTTGCTGCTGTTCTTGCGATAGCACCTGTGGCAGGGATACCGCCGAAGAGACCTGAAAATATATTTCCCACACCCTGACCTATAAGCTCGGCATTTGAGTTATGTTTGTCACCAATCATACCGTCAGACACAACACATGACAGCAGGGATTCTATACCTGCGAGAAGTGCAATGGTAAATGCAGGTGATATAAGGCTCTGTAACATTTCGAATGTAACCGAAGGAATATGTGGAAGAGGAAGGGATGATGAAAGTTCTCCGTATACACTTCCTATTGTATTCACATTAAGTCCGGCGAATTTTACAACCAGTGTAGTAACTATTATGGCTACCAAAGATGAAGGTATCTTATCCGTAATAAGCGGGAATAAAATGAGTATTGCCAGAGATAACACACCGATTAAGACGGTTGTAACATCTATGGTAGATATATTTTTTATGTATGCACCTATTTTTTCTATAAACTCTGACGGAACAGATTTGATTGATAATCCGAGGAAATCTTTCAACTGTCCTACAAGAAGACTCACACCTATACCACATGTGAAACCTGTTGTGATGGTATATGGTATATATTTAATAAGTGAACCGAATCTGCATATTCCCATAATGATAAGGAATATACCGGCAAGTATTGTGGCTACTATGAGTCCGTCAAGCCCGAACTGTTCAACAATACCATAGATAATAACTACAAATGCGGCAGTTGGTCCGCCTATCTGCACTCTGCTTCCTCCTAAAAGAGAGATAAAAAATCCGGCAATGATTGCAGTATACAATCCGCATTCCGGTGTCACACCTGATGCAATCGCAAGGGCAATGGATAATGGAAGGGCAATAATGGCAACTATTATACCGGATATTACATCCTTTATAAATTGCTTTTTAGAGTACCCTTTCATTGTTTCGAATAACTTGGGTTTTAACGTTTCCATAACTTTCTCCAATCGTAAATATTAATGATAAAATTTTGTCACAAAGATGGATTTTAGCACTTCATTCACCGGCGGTCAAGGATGAATATTTGCTAAATTATTTTTGTTATGTTATTATATCAGCAACGTAACTGGTGGCAGCAGTAGAAATGGAGGTACTAACATGGAGATTAAAAAATTTGTATTTCTATTTATTGCAGGTGTTATAAATGCTTTTGGCGTTACTGTGTTTATTGCTCCTGTCATGTTGTACGACAGTGGAATTTCCGGAACGGCTATATTGTTATCCCAGCTCACACCGGAGTGGATGTCATTATCAATGTTTCTTATTATTTTAAACATCCCCTTATTTTTATTCGGGCTTAAAAGGCAGGGAGCACATTTTACCATGTACGCAATTTTTGCAGTTATCGTATATTCGGTAAGTTCATGGCTCATTACAGATATACTTCCGATAGATGTGAGTATGGCATCTCCGCTTGCAGGAACTGACCTTTTATTATGTGCAGTATTTGGTGGGATAATATCAGGTGTTGGAAGCGGTATGGCTATCCGTTTTGGCGGAGCAATGGACGGTATAGAGGTGTTAGCGGTAATATTTGCAAAGCGTCTTGGAATTACCGTGGGAACATTTGTCATGGCGTATAACATTGTGCTGTATATTGTCTGTGGTTTTATACTCGGAAGCTGGATACTTCCGTTGTATTCTATAGTTACATATGCGGCGGCATTAAAGACGGTGGATTTCGTTGTGGAAGGAATTGACAGGTCAAAGGCGGCATTTATAGTTACGGAGAAACCTGAAGAGGTATGTGAGAAACTTTCAGAGATATTTGAGAGCGGCATTACTGTTATGGATGCCAAAGGATACTTTTCGGGTGCAGATAAAAAGGTGGTCTACATAGTACTTAACCGCTTTCAGATAGTGCGGATGAAAGACATAGTACATAATCAGGATCCGAAGGCGTATATAACCATTAACGAGGTGGCTGATGTATTTTCGGCAAATTCATAGAAAAGAGGGAAAAAAGTGTATAAAGAGAGTGATATTGTAGCAGTAGCAAAGAGGAAAAATAACAAGAAACGTAATTATCTTGTTGTCAACAGACTTCAGGGAAAACATATTCCTGTCAGTCCGAAAAGTGCATTTGACATGTTTGGAGAATTGGCAGATGTTGTTAAGAAAAAATATGAGGGACAGATGCTTTTGGTGATAGGATTCGCAGAGACAGCCACAGCCATAGGAGCCCATGTGGCACGGGAGACGGATTCATATTATATCCAGACAACGAGAGAGGAAGTTGAAGGCGCAGAATATATTTATTTTTCTGAATCACACAGTCATGCTACAGAGCAGCGGCTTGTGAAAAATGATCTGGATAAGGTACTTAAGAAAATCGATAAAATTCTGTTTGTGGAAGATGAGGTTACTACAGGAAATACTATAATGAATATAGTAAACATGTTAAAAAAGCTATATCCGGAAGTGCAGGGATATGCAGTTACTTCCATTATTAATGGAATGGATGCGGAAGCATTGAAACGCTATGAGGATGCAGACATAGATATTTCATATCTTGTAAAGACAGATAATAACGCATATTCTGAAATCGCAGATAAATATCCTGATGAGACGGGAATCGAGGCACCTCTTTTTGGAAGAAATGAAGGGAAATATGCATTTGTGCGGAGAATAATTGCAGGAGGATATATTAATCCGAGAAATGTATGCAGGGCATCTGATTATGTAAAGGCATGTGATGATGTGGCACAGAAGATATGCGAAAATATAAATATGGATGATGATAAAAGTATTCTTGTCATGGGAACTGAGGAATGTATGTATCCTGCGATGTATCTCGGATGTATGCTTGAGGATGCAGGACATATGGTAAGAACCCATTCGACAACAAGAAGTCCCATCACCGTGTATGATGATGAAGATTATCCGCTGCATGAAAGATATCTGTTACATGGGATGTATGATAAGGACAGAGAGACATTTATATATGATATTGCAGAGTATGACAGGGTGATAGTTCTTACTGATTCTGAAAAAATTCCGGAGAAGGGCGAAGATTCACTGGTGGATGCACTTATAGAGAATGACAATAAAAATATAAGCATAATCAGATGGAATGAGGTGGCAGATATAGATGAGGACCAGCTATAGTAAAGATGATGTGGTTCTTTTATTAAAGGATATAACAGGTATGGTAGAGCCGCAGAGTACACAGGAGAGGGAACGTCAGATACAGGCGGGCAGGCATTATTGCGAGATGCTTCCGATAGAATATATGCCTACTAAAGAATACATGGATGTATACAATGAGGCGCTTGATAATTATTCGCGTCCCACGGCACTTGCGGTGGGAGTATTAGCGGACCGTATAATAGATAAAAAGGGAAAAGATGTGGTTCTTGTTTCGCTTGCAAGAGCAGGAATACCAATCGGCATATTATTAAAAAGATATATAAAGAAAAAGTATGATATAGATGTAAAACATTATGCCATATCAATAATCAGGGGCAGGGGAATAGATAAAAATGCCATGAAATATTTGCTCGACAGCTATCGCCCTGAACAGTTGCAGTTTGTTGACGGATGGATTGGAAAGGGAGCAATTCTTAATGAGCTGAAAAAAGAGATAGAGGCTTATAAAGGTGTATCCTATGAGATAGCAGTGCTTGCGGATCCGGCAAATGTGACGGAACTGTGTGGAACACATGAAGATATTCTTATACCGAGTTCCTGCCTTAACTGTACGGTGTCAGGACTTGTAAGCAGGACATTTTTAAGAGATGATATTATCGGTGAAAATGATTTTCACGGGGCAGTATATTACGGTGAACTTAAAGATAAAGATTTATCCTATGAATTTATAAACCGCATAGAGGAAATGTTTGATATGAATTCGTCTATGCCTGATTCACGAATAAAAGGTGTGGGTGTGGATGAAGTGAGAAAAATTGCGGATGAATATGGAATAGATGACATAAATCTTATTAAGCCGGGAATAGGCGAGACAACGAGAGTTTTATTAAGAAGAGTGCCGTGGAAGGTTCTTGTGTGTGAAAAATATAAGGATGACAGGGAACTGGCACATATTATAAGACTTGCAAAGGAGAAAGGTGTTACGGTTGAATATCATGATCTTGTGCATTATAAAACCTGTGGAATAATAAAAAAACTTGCAGATGCGTAAAGGCATTTGCAAGTTTTTGTGTTGTATAAATTATATGATACCGTAGTGTTCCGATAACATGAGTGTTCTGAGTGCCCAGTTTGAATGGGTTTTATATTCGTTCATGCGGGAGTGGGAAGTGTTTGCACTGACATATGAGGCAGAATCTTTATTCCATCCGAGAATTGATTTTGCATCGTTTACATCAGACTGTGGTACTTTGTATGCATTGTTGACCACTTCTATCTGTTTTGGGTGGATAACGGTTTTGCCGATAAAACCACACAGCTTATCATCAATAAGCTCATTTCTGAGGCCAGTGTCCCATCCGTCACCGTTATAATATTCCCAGACCGGTCCCGATACAACATAGTCGGTTCCGAAAATCGTGATAATATCTGAGAAAATGTCGGATACAGGTCTGATTTTGTGAATGGATTCAGTAACATGTCTTCTGAATCCGAAAATGTGGCACAGATCATTTCCACCGACTCTTATATTTAACACATTTGATTTTACGTTATCAAGTTTTTCTTTCAGTAAATATAAAATATCATACCTTGACTTAAGATTTATCATTGCAGGACTTTCAAGAATCGGCATCATATACAGATTCAGGTTGTACACTTCATTTACATTCATTAATGTGTCTATGTATTTATCTGCATTTTCAGGGCAGAATTTCGGAAATATAAATCCGGTGAGTATGCTGCCGGCATCAGACAGTCGTGAGATGATGGATTCAATCTGTTTATAACTTCTGATTCTTATAAAAATCTTTGGTAAATAAAAATCTGAATCTGTATGTTTAACAAAAATTTTCCTAAGTGATTCTATAAGTATATTCTCGGCTTCACCGACAAAATCATCACCGATTGTATCTTCAAGGCACAAAGCCAGGGAGTATTTGTTACCAAATTTCTCTGAAATAACGTAGTCTGCTATTTTGGTATTATTGGCAGGGCAGTACAAAAGAGCCCCTATACCATAACATATAGATGATATGTTCATAATTCCCTCCATTAAACTGAAATGGATTTTTGGAACAGATTATTATATGATTATTGTGTAAAAACCCCCTCCGGGGGGAACAGCCGACACAAGTATGTGTATTTGCAAGCTGGCTTGCAATAGCACATATTGTGTTCGGCCGGTGCGAAGCACCTTTTTTACACAATAATCTTAATAAAAATTCCAAAAATTTGTTCACATTATTTTGCACAAATGATTTTAACATAAAAAAACTGCAAATGATAGTACAAAGTACAATTGCAACCATAGGATGCTGTAGCGCAACTTGTGTGATTTCTATTGAAAAAATACACCAAAACATATATAATAATCTACAAATATGTACAAGGAAAGGAGTATATTTAAAATGGGCAAAACAAAATTAAAAATATCATTTAACTCACCGGTAATTCTTACATTTACGATTATATGCTTTGCGGCACTCATACTTAACATAATAACCGGTGGATTTGCAAACAGATTATTATTCAGCGTATACCACTCATCGCTGTTAAGTCCGTTTACCTATATAAGATTCATAGGGCATGTATTCGGCCATGCGGGCTGGAGTCATCTTATTGGAAATATAATGCTGATTCTTATTATAGGACCGCTTCTTGAAGAGAAGTATGGTTCGGCAAATATGTTATCTGTTATAATTATTACGGCATTTACGACAGGACTTGTAAACTTTATTTTCTTTCCGAGGGTGATGTTACTCGGAGCAAGCGGTGTGGTATTTGCGTTAATATTGTTATCATCATTTACAAGTATAAAAGAGGGATGTATTCCCCTTACATTTATATTAGTTACAGTTATGTATCTGGGAGAGCAGATATATGACGGAATATTTATTCAGGATAATGTTTCAAATCTTACACATATTCTTGGTGGGCTTGTTGGAGCTTCCATAGGATATGCCTTGAATAAAAATAAATTATCACGATATTGAAAGTGAGATTGCGATACTATGTTTAAACATGGAAAAATCAGCGATTTGGATGAGTTTTTCACGGCATTGTCAGCCAGAGAAGGCAGAAATGTATATTTTTACAGGATTAACGGATACAATTCGCAGGTGGACAATTTCATAAAGAAAATCTATGAGGCAGCGAGAATGTCGGGTGTTATTATAGAAGGAAAGCTTCTGAATCCTGATGAGAAGAATCTTTCTTATTATGAAGAGATTATGGGACTTGATTTTAAACAGGATAAATCATTTATAGATACAAGTCTGAAGAAATGGCTCCCGAGAATGAGTGACTATCAGAGACAGAGTGTTGTGGATGCAATGTATGACACGCTGGAGGATATGAAAAAGCATGGCAAAAATGATAATATCCTGAAAAATGCCTATATAAAATTCATGTGCTGGTTGTATTATAAGTTTGAACGTATAGTAAATGTGCTTGGTTCTGACCGGGTTCCGAAGATTGTGTATGAAGGCAGTGTGAGTAATTATGAACTTAAACTGTTGCAGGTGCTTTCAAAGGCAGGATGCGATATAGTACTTTTACAGTACGGCGGTGACGATGCATACAAAAAGCTTGATCCGACATCTGAGATATCTGATGATTATAAAGGACAGGGACTTGCACCATTTCCGCAGGGATACAGTCTTAAGGCATTGAGAGATAATATGAGGGCGGCACAGGCGAAGAAAAAAATTTATGGAGCAGTTCCACAGTACATGAATTGTACAAATGCATGGATTACAGGTAAAGGATTTGAAGATTTCCTAAAGGGCATCCCGCTCAGAGGAAATGACAGCAATTTGTATTATAACTGCTTTTACAGAATAAACGGTGTCGAGGACAAACTGACATATGTAGGTGACATATTCAGACTCAGTGAAGAGGTTAAGAATACAAAGAGAAATGTTCTTATACTGGAAAATATGATACCGGTTCCGACCACAGAAGAGATTAATCAGATACATAGGAAAAATTATAACAGTATGGAACAGATGCTTGGAGATCTTGTATCGAACATACAATATCCGGCAAATTCACAGTTACAGCGTCTTATGGTAAAGGCATTTGTGGATATTATGTCCGGGGAAGAGAAGGTCCCGGGGATGAATGTCAACAGAATGACAGGTAAGGCAGTATATGCATTGTGCTGGTTGAAGAGATATCAGGCAAAGATTTTTTCAAACTGGAAGATGCCGGATGTGGAAATGCTTATATATCTTGGCGGATGTAAAAATGAAAATGAAGCATTATTTATAAGAATGATTGCGAGACTTCCGGTCGATGTACTTATATTGAACCCTAATATAAATAACAGGTGTGTTTTGCAGGATAAGATGCTTTATGAGATAAACAATACTGAGACAATGAATCTGGAGCATTTCCCAACAGAAGATACAGAGGTGAGAGTGGGTACTGCAGCTTATCATGCAGAGAGGGAACTTGATACGATTATGTATCAGGATTCAGGCATGTACAGGGATAAGCAGCACGATATGGCAAATGTCATCACTCTTAATACCATGTATGAGGAGATTGCCATACTGTGGGATGAGGAATTAAAATACAGGTCTGGATTTGAAGTTATAGACGGTGTGGTAAATATTCCGGTGATTTTTGCAAAGGTGTCAGGGGTTAAAGACGGACTTCTTACTGATTACTGGTCATCCATAAAGAAACTTATAACGGAAGATACGATAGTTATAAAAAACGGACCGTATATAGACAGACTTGAAAATAATCCGGTGAAGCCGTTTGTCACTGAATTTTATAAAAACGGCAGACTGAATAAAACAATAATAAAAAATCACAGAGCATATCAGTACAGTATGTTAAGGGATGAAACCCAGAACTATATACTTGATAAATTACAGCTGTTGCTTGAGAGAAAACCCATAACGGGTATGTTTGAGAATGGAACTGAATATACGGTTATATCGGTTGTGTTAAATATGAAAAAGGAGATTGTAAGATTAATTCAGAAATTTGATTTTACAAAGAAAAATCCTAAAATCATATATATAAATACACTTGAGGAAAGCATGTCCCTTGAGGATAGTATACTTATGGCATTTCTAAATCTGGCAGGGTTTGATATAGTATTTTATGTGCCTACCGGATATCAGAGTGTTGAGAAACATTTTAACAGGAAAATAATGGAAGAACATCAGATAGGAGAGTTCATGTATGACCTTACTATTCCGTCGTTTGATAAGATTCCGTTAAACACACGTCATAAATGGCGTGATAAAATATTTAAGAGAGGAAGCTGAGAAAAATGGGATTGGATTTTAGTAAGACCAGTACAGCACAGACTACTGTGGCTGTACCAGAGGAAAAAAATGAGGTAGAAGTAGTAGAAAGTTATGACATTGCTGCAGATAGAGAGCAGATGAATGAACTGGTAGGTTCACAGGAGGTTGACAATCTTGTAAGTACTATAGAGATTAACAATCTTGATACCATAGTTTCATTTGGAGCTGAGACAGCTGAGGAAATATCAAAGGCTTCGGATGTTGTTTTAAACAGCATGAGCATGAAACAGCTTGACGAGTCAAGTGCGATGCTTAACACACTGGCAAAGATAATGAACCAGTTTGATATTGAAGAGATAAAGGATGAACCGGGACTTTTTGGAAAACTTTTTGGGAATCTTAAAAAGCAGCTTGATAAGATACTGGCAAAATACCATACCATGGGTGATGAGGTTGATAAAATCTATGTTGAGCTTAAAAAGTATGAGTCAGAGATTAAGCAGTCAAACAGAAATCTCGAGCAGATATTTGAGGCAAATGTGAATTATTATCATGATCTTGTTAAATATATATTAGCAGGTGAACAGGGATGCAGGGAGATAGAGGCATATATTGCACAGAGACAGAGTGACATGGAGGCAACAGGAGATAATTCAATCCAGTTTGAGATTCAGTCACTTCAGCAGGCACTCATGATGCTTGAACAGAGAACACAGGATCTGAGAACAGCAGAGAATGTTGCGATGCAGTCGATTCCTATGATTAAAACAATGGAGTTTAGTAATATGAATCTTGTAAGAAAAATCAATTCAGCATTCATTATCACCCTTCCGGTGTTTAAACAGGCACTTGCTCAGGCAATAATGCTTAAGAGACAGAAGGTTCAGGCAGAAGCAATGTCAGCTCTTGATGAGAAGACAAATGAAATGCTTATCAAGAATGCAAAGAATACGGCCGAGCAGTCTAAGATGATAGCTAAGATGGCTACAGGAAGTTCGGTTAAGATAGAGACTCTTGAAACTACATGGAGAACTATCGTAAATGGAATAGATGAGACAAGACAGATTCAGGAAAACGCTAAAAAGCAGCGTGAAGCTGACAAGGTAAGACTTGAAAGCATCAAGGCTGATTTTAATAAAATGTATGGTAATGCGAAAAACACTACCGGTACAAAATAGTTAATGTATAAGGAGGATAAAGGATATGCCAATTAATTTATCAAAAGGACAGAAAGTAGATTTAACAAAGGGAAACCCGGGACTTAAAAATATTATGGTAGGTCTTGGATGGGACGTAAATGCATATGATTCAGGTGCGGATTTTGATCTTGATGCAGCAGCATTTATGTTAGGCTCAAATGGAAAATGTCCTACAGAAAAAGAATTTATATTCTACGGAAACCTTGAGCATACAAGTGAGTCTGTAAAACATATGGGTGACAACCTTACAGGTGAAGGTGACGGAGACGATGAAGAGATTCAGGTAGACTTAACAAAGATACCGGCAAATGTTGAGAAGGTAGCATTTACAGTTACTATCTATGATGCAGACAAGAGAAACCAGAACTTTGGTCAGGTATCAAATGCCTATATAAGAATTGTGGATGTAACTACAGGCGAGGAAATTATAAGATATGATCTTGGCGAGGATTTCTCAATCGAGACAGCTGTTGTAGTAGGAGAGCTTTACAGACACGCAGGAGAGTGGAAGTTCAATGCCATAGGAAGCGGATTCCAGGGCGGACTTGCAGCACTTTGTGGACATTATGGAATAGAGGTAGCATAACACGTTAGAAATGTAGTGTAATTGTTATAGAAATGGAGGAAAGATATGCCTATCAGTTTACAAAAAGGACAGAAAGTAAGTATTACTAAAGGAAATCCGGGACTTAAAAGTGTTGTCGTAGGTCTCGGATGGGACACAAACCAGTTTGATACAGGAGGAGATTTTGATTTGGACGCAGCAGCATTTTTACTGACGGATACAGGTAAGGTGTCAAAGCCTGAGGATTTCGTATTTTTCGGAAATCTAAAACATCCGTCAGGTGCTGTAGAACATATGGGAGATAATCTTACAGGAGCAGGAGATGGAGATGATGAGCAGATTAAGGTAAATCTCTCACTTGTGCCTGAGAATATTTCAAAAATTGCATTCACAACAACGATATATGATGCTGAGACAAGAAGGCAGAATTTTGGTCAGGTGTCTAATGCATTTATCCGTATATACAATGAAGCAACAGGAGAAGAAATATTACGATATGATCTTGGTGAAGATTTTTCAATTGAGACAGCCGTAATTTTCGGAGAATTGTATAAAAATAATGGTGAATGGAAGTTTAATGCCATAGGAAGCGGATATCAGGGCGGACTTGCAGCAATATGCGCAAACTATGGTGTAGAAACAGAGTAAAGGAGAAAAAGATATGTCAATTAGCTTACAAAAGGGACAGAAAGTAAGTCTGTCAAAGGAAAATGCAGGTCTTTCAAATGTGCTTGTAGGACTCGGATGGGACGAGGTAAAAAGAACAGGTGGATTTTTTAAAAGACCACAGCCGATAGACTGTGATGCATCAGCTATTATGCTTAAGGATGGAAAGTTTCGTGATAAGGCAGACCTTATATATTTTGGAAATCTTACGCATAAGAGCGGAACAGTTCGTCATATGGGTGATAACCTTACGGGAGCAGGAGATGGAGATGATGAACAGATTCTTATAGATTTGTCAAAAGTTCCGGTAGAGTATGACAGAATAGTGATAGTAGTCAATATATATCAGGCAGTTCAGAGAAAACAGCAGTTTGGTCTTATTGAAAATGCATTTATCAGACTTGTTGACGGAAAGACAAATAAGGAAATGTGTAAATATAATCTTTCTGAGGATTATACTGGTAAGACTGCCATGATATTTGGTGAAATCTACAGATACAACGGTGAGTGGAAATTCAATGCCATCGGTCAGGGAACAACAGACCCTGGTATCGGTGAATTAGTCCAAAGATATGTGTAAAGGAGATAGTGATGTTTAACGGATTGACAGACAAAGAAGTAGATGAAGCAAGAAAAAAATATGGATCAAATGAAATACCTGATTCGGAACCTACCACCTTCTGGCAGGAGTTTAAGGAAACTTTTAGTGACCCGATGATTAAGATACTTTTGGCAATCGCACTTCTTATGATTGTGATGTTCTTCTTCGGATATGCTGAAATATATGAGCCGATGGGAACTATCATCGCGGTCATTATAGTAGCAACTGTATCAGCAAAGACAGGAGTTGCCAGTGATACCAAATACAGAGAGCTGAAAGAAAATACAGAAAAGGATAAATGTAAAGTTTACCGTAACGGTATAATCACAGTTATCGATGTTGAAGATGTGGTTGTTGGAGATAAGGTTTTACTTCAGTCAGGTGATAAGGTGCCGGCTGACGGTATTCTTATATCAGGAAAATTAAGTGTAAACAACTCGGCATTAAACGGTGAGGCAGAGGAATGTAAAAAGACTGCTGCCGATGAAAATGTTGAGATGGCTGAAAATATTACGGGTGATACATTTGTAGACAGTTATTCGCTTTTCAGAGGTGCCGTAATATTTGACGGTGAGGGTGTTCTTGATGTAAGAAAGACCGGACTTAAGACTATGATGGGTAAGATGGCAGAGGAAATGCAAGAAGATGAGCCGGATTCACCATTAAAGGTCAAACTTGCAAAGCTTGCAAAGCAGATTTCAACATTCGGATATATCGGTGCCATAGTTATTGCGGTATTATATCTTGGATATTTTATATTTATAGCTACAGACGGAGGTGCGAGTGCATTCTTTAACTCCGGAATAGAGAATATTCTTACAAAAATAGTTGAAGCTGTATCACTTGCAGTAGTTATCATTGTCTGTGCGGTGCCGGAAGGACTTCCACTTATGATATCGCTTGTGCTTATGCAGAATACAAGTAAGATGTTAGACCATAATGTTCTTGTAAGAAAAGCAGAAGGTATAGAAACAGCCGGTTCGCTTAACATATTGTTCAGTGATAAAACAGGAACAATAACAAAAGGTGTACTTGAAGTAGTGGATTTTTTTACAGCTGATGCAAATTCGATTCCGATGGATGAGTATGGAAAACACAGTCAGATAAAAGGACTTATGGATCTTGCCATTGGTAAGAACACTCAGTCAATGTTTGACGGTGAACACAGAGTTATCGGTGGAAATCCTACTGACCAGGCACTTATGAAATTCATAGGTGAGACTACATTTAAGACACTTCAGGATAATAAGGAATGTGTCATTACAAAAGAGCAGGGATTTAATTCAACAAATAAATTCAGTCAGGCGAGAATTGACGCTGTAGGAAAAACATTTTACAAAGGTGCACCTGAGAGACTTTTAGCATCTGCTAAAAAATATCTTGATGCAGATGGAAATGTTAAAGACATTGATATGGATGTTTTAAATAAGAAAATAGACGGACTTGCTGAGAAGGCAATGAGAGTTTTAGCTTTTGGTTACTCTGAGAGTGACATGGTAGAGAGTAAAATCAATGATGACATTGTAATAATCGGTCTTGTTGCAATCAGAGATGATGTACGACTTGAAGTTAAAGATGCCATTAAGGAAGTTCAGAATGCAGGTATTCAGGTTGTCATGATAACAGGTGACAGACTTGAGACAGCAGTTGCCATTGCAAAAGATGCAGGACTTTTAAGAGAAGAGTCAGACAGGGCAATATCTTCAGCACAGTTAAATGAAATGTCTGATGATGAGGTTAAGGCAATCATTCCTAACATACGAGTTATAGCCAGAGCACTCCCTACAGACAAATCAAGAATGGTAAGATTATGCCAGGAAATGAATCTTGTTGTAGGTATGACAGGTGATGGTGTAAATGATTCACCGGCACTTAAGAGAGCTGATGTTGGATTTGCAATGGGAAGTGGTACAGAGGCAGCTAAGGAAGCCGGTAAGATTGTAATACTTGATGACAATTTCAAATCAATCAAAGATGCCATCTGGTATGGAAGAACTATATATCACAATATCTTGAAGTTCTGTAAGTTCCAGCTGGTTATAAATGTGGCAGCAGTTGTTGTAAGTGCGATAGCACCATTCTTCGGAGTGGAGGAACCGCTTAAGGTTACACATCTTCTCTTTGTAAACCTTGTAATGGACGGACTCGGTGCCATGATGCTTGGTAATGAGCCGGCACTTAAGGAATACATGAATGAGAAGCCTAGAAGAAGAGATGAGAGTATCATAAGTAAAAAGATGATGACACAGATTCTTGTGATGGGCGGATGGCTCACTATTATGAGTTTTATATTCTTAAAGGCACCTGTATTTGTAAACAAATTCTTTGACGGAAACAATGATAAGCTTCTTACGGGATATTTCGTACTTTTCATTGTCAGTGCACTGTTCAACGGATTTAACGTAAGAGATGAGAGATTCGGAATATTTAAAGGTTTGAATGAAAACACAGGATTCCTTAAAGTATTTGCAATCATCGTTATCGTGCAGGCAGTAATAGTAAATGCCGCACTCGTTCCGTTCCCATTGTTTAAGTGGATAGGAGAAATGTTCAGCTGTGTACCGTTTGGTATAGAAGGCTGGCTGATAGTGATATTACTTGCATTTACAATGATACCTGTAGATTTGTTGAGAAAAATAATTATGATGTGTATAAAGCCAAATGATAATGATCTTTATATTGTGAGATTATTTGGAACAATTGAAAAAGTAAATAAAAAGTAGAAAAACCTGAAAAGTGTGGTACAATATTGTATCACACTTTTTTTGCGTTTGCGAAAATACTTTGATATATATACTCGTGGAAAATCACCAACTGCAACGCTTCATGAAGTTTCGCAAATACTTAAAAAGATTCAGGTGTCAAAAGCCCCTGAATCTTAAAAATCGTTAGAAGGAGAATTGTATGTATATATTTAATTCTGATTTGGACAATACACTTATTTATTCATATAAGCATAATATAGGAGAAGATAAGGTCAATGTGGAAATATATGATGGAAGGCAGATATCATTTATGACCCGTAAATCATATAATATGCTAAAAGAGGTAAATGAAAGGATGATATTTGTTCCCACGACAACCAGAACCGTGGAGCAGTATAAACGTATTAATCTTGGGATATCAGATATAAAATATGCACTAACATGTAATGGAGGTATTCTTCTAAAGCATGGTGTACCTGATTCGGATTGGTATAAAGAATCAAGAAAACTTGTATGCGGGTGTGATGAAATTATTGCAGCCGGAATAGAATTATTAGAGAAAGACATAAATGTGAACTTTGAGATTCGCAATATCGAGAGACTTTTCGTATTCACAAAAAGCAGTGAGCCGGAACAGACTGCTGCTGAATTGAGAAAACATCTTAATACCGAAATGGTAAGCATCCATACAAATGGAGCAAAAGTATACATAGTTCCACAGAAACTTAATAAAGGCAGTGGAATAAAGAGACTTAAAAAGCCACTTGGTGTGGATAAAACAATAGCCGCAGGAGACAGTGAATTTGACATACCGATGCTTAAAGCAGCAGACATATCATTTGCACCATATGAGCTAAAAAACAAAGTCCCCCAAAAAACAACCTGTCTATCAGGAAAAGACATCTTCTCAGACGAACTGCTGAGCAGGTTGTTAGAGATGTAACTGTTAGAAATCAGGTGATTGCGAAACTTTATAACATGTAGTTTACCTGTGCAGATTTATAGGCTGCATAAGTGACATTCTGAGGCGGCCGGTACTTAGCAGGTGTCCTTTAGCTGCTTATGTACCGTTGCCAGCCGAAGATAGTGCAAACGTGTCGAACGTTGCAGCCTATAAATCTGCACAGGGGTATATGAGTATATGTTAAGTTTAGCAAGTACCTGAATAATATAAACTTTGAAAGGAAGTGTAAACATATGAACATTTTAATAGGAATTCTCATTCCGTTTATAGGCACCACACTTGGAGCTGCCTGTGTATTTCTCATAAAAAATGAAATAAATCCGTATGTGCAGAAGAGCCTTCTTGGATTTGCATCCGGAGTAATGGTTGCGGCATCGGTCTGGTCATTAATTATTCCAGCCATAAACATGTCGGATGATAAGGGGAAATTTGCATTTGTACCGGCAGCAGTGGGTATATTTTCAGGTATGCTGCTGCTTCTTGCAATGGACAGATTTGTCCCACATATGCATCTTGGTTCAGATGAGTCAGAGGGTATTAAGGCAAATTTAAAAAAAACGACAAAGCTTGTCTTTGCAGTTACACTCCATAATATTCCGGAAGGAATGGCAGTCGGAGTGGTATTCGCCGGGGCAATGTCAGGGGATACCATGATATCATTATCAGGTGCAATTGCCCTTTCGGTAGGTATTGCTATACAAAATTTCCCTGAAGGTGCTATAATATCATTACCATTAAAGGCTGAGGGAAATGGAAAGGAGAAAGCATTTATATATGGAACACTGTCAGGTGCGGTCGAACCGGTAGCAGCGATTATTACCATAGCAGCGTCACATATGCTTGATGCGGTACTGCCGTATCTGCTGGCATTTGCAGCAGGAGCAATGCTGTATGTGGTTGTGGAAGAACTGATACCTGAAGCATCGGAGGGAGAACATACCAATATAGGAACTATTGGTTTTGGACTCGGATTCATACTGATGATGGTACTTGATGTTGCATTGGGATAAAATGAGAAAGGCAGGTATTGATTATGGATGAATATTTAGACAATAAACGTGAGACTGAATCAAGGTTTCAGCCGAATTACAGTAAGAAGAGTAAAAAGGTTGCACTTGTATTATGCATTTTGTTCGGATGGCTTGGAGTACACAACTTTTATGCCGGAAATACCGGGTACGGATTTTTGTATCTGTTTACATTTGGAGCCTGTGGTATAGGGTGGATACTGGACATATACCTTATTGCAAAAGGGCTGTACAAAGACGGTAAAGGCCTTTTGATTATGTACTAAAATAAACACCTAATTTCCTATTGACAAACAGGAGTATAGAGCTTATCATAAGCCTATAACCTAGTTAATATATATGGAAACAGGAGGCATTGTAAAATGGATAAAAAATTAATATATCTTGATAATGCTGCAACTACAGCAATTTTACCGGAAGTACTTGATAAAATGATGCCGTATCTTACGGAATATTATGGAAATCCTTCAAGTGTATATGGACTTGCGGGTGTCAGTAAAGAGGCAATAGATAAGTCTAGAAAGACTATAGCGGATTTTATCGGAGCTAAGGAAAATGAAATATATTTTACGGCAGGCGGAAGTGAGTCTGATAACTGGGCAATCAAGTCTGCTGCTCTTGCAAAAAAGGCAAAAGGAAAGCATATAATTACTACAAAGATTGAACATCACGCAGTGCTTCATACATGCGAGTTCCTTGAGAAGAACGGATATGAAGTAAGCTATATTGATGTGGATGAAGACGGTGTGGTTAAACTTGATGAGTTAAAGAAAGCCATAAGACCTGATACCATACTTATATCAGTAATGTTTGCAAACAATGAGATAGGAACCATACAGCCTATAAAAGAGATTGGACAGATAGCAAAAGAGAATGGAATACTTTTCCATACAGATGCAGTTCAGGCATTTGGACATTTAAGAATAAATGTGGACGAGCTCAATATAGACATGCTCAGTGCCAGCGGTCACAAATTCCACGGACCGAAGGGAACAGGAATAATGTATATCAGAAATTCAGTAAAACTTGAGCCTCTGATTCACGGTGGAGCACAGGAGAGAAAACGTAGAGCAGGAACACATAACGTACCGGGAATAGTTGGAATGGGTGCGGCTATAGAACTGGCTGATAAAAACTTAGAGGCAAATGCCGAGAAAGAGATAGCCATAAGAGACCATCTTATCGAGAGAGTTATGAAGGAAATTCCTCATGTAAAATTAAACGGTCACAAGACAAACAGACTGCCAAACAATGCAAACTTCAGCTTCAGCTTTATAGAAGGTGAGTCGATGCTTATGATGTTGGATGCAAAAGGAATATGCTGCTCAAGCGGTTCAGCATGTACATCAGGTTCGCTTGACCCGTCACATGTACTCCTTGCAATCGGACTTCCGCATGAGATAGCACACGGCTCATTGAGAGTATCAATGTCAGAAGAAACTACAATGGAAGATATCGATTATCTTGTAGATAATCTTAAGGCTATAGTGGAGAGACTTCGTTCGATGTCACCATTATATGATGATTTTGTAAAGAAAAATTCATAATAAATACAGGCAGTTGCAAAAGGAGAGAATTAATATGTACAGCGAAAAAGTAATGGATCATTTCACAAATCCGAGAAATGTAGGAGAGATAGAAAATGCCAGCGGTGTAGGTACTGTTGGTAACGCAAAATGCGGAGATATAATGAGAATATATCTTGATATTGATGAAAATCAGATTATAAAAGACTGCAAGTTTAAGACCTTTGGTTGTGGTGCTGCAGTTGCAACAAGCAGTATGGCAACGGAGATGGTTAAGGGAAAGAGTGTGGAGGAAGCGTTAAAGCTTACAAATGTGGCAGTTATGGAGGCACTTGACGGACTTCCACCTGTTAAAGTACACTGTTCACTGCTTGCTGAGGAAGCAGTACATGCAGCATTATGGGATTATGCACAGAAAAACAATATTGTAATAGAAGGACTTGAGCCGCCAAAGGCTGACATAAGTGAAGAGGAGATTGATGAATAATGATGATATCCACTAAAGGCAGGTATGCATTGAGACTTATGGTTGATATAGCCATGAATGATGCAGAACAGCCGGTGAGAATTAAAGATATTGCAGAGAGACAACAGATATCTATTAAGTATCTGGAACAGATAATCTCACTTCTTAATAAATCAGGATATGTAAAATCTATAAGAGGACCACAGGGTGGCTATAAGCTTGCAAAAGAACCGAAGGATTATACAGTCGGAATGATACTCAGAGCAACCGACGGAAGTCTTGCTCCTGTGAGCTGCCTTGAATTTGAGGAAAATGACTGCCCGAGACATGATGACTGTGTGACATTAAAATTGTGGGAAAAACTTGATGTTGCCATCAAAGATATAGTAGATAACACTACACTTGCTGATTTGATTAACTGGCATGAGGTAACAGTTCAGCCGGGGGGTGGTGTAACCACCCCTAACCCAGCTAAAAAATAGCTGGGTCTTTTTGAAATATCCGCATGATATTTTCTATGATATTC
>CACWRR010000035.1 GCA_902763335.1 uncultured Lachnospiraceae bacterium
TTGTCAACTCTATTATACCATATCCGGTGAGGAGTTATTTGTTTTTGGATAACAAAAAATGCCGTATTTATGCGGCTTGTGGCGTTTCGCAAACGCCTATGAAAAAATTTTAAGAAACAGGAGTGGGTAAAAACATGAAAATGAACAAAAAAGGTAACAAGAGCAGGAAAATTGCTTCTGAGATTCAACGCCGTGTACTTACCAATGTAATCGCTATACTGGTTGTTATTTCCATTATAGTTGCATTTACAATAGGCAATGTCAGTCTCAATGCTAAGAAAAATGATTTAAAGATGCAGTCAAAGGCTGCTTCGTACCAGTTAGAGACATTCTTTAACGAGTACACAACAACTGTTAAGCAGATGGCTTTAGACACAGATGTGCAGACTATTCTTACAGAAACCAAAAAGGGGGATTCAATTACAGATGCAGAGAATTATTCTGTAGTATTTGATGAAATGAAGAAAATCGTCGATGCTGACCCTGATAATCTTCAGGCTGTATGGATTGCAGATATAGATGCAAATGTACTTACACAGTCAGACGGATTTACATCTGACAGCAGTTTTGATGTGACTACACGTTCATGGTATGCAGCCGTAGAAAACAAATGCACAATGCTTACCAATGCATATGAGGACTCCAGCACGGGAAATACTATCTTAAGTGCCGTAACACCTGTATATGACAAGAGCGGAAATAACATAATCGGTGTTGCCGGAGCAGATATTTCTCTTGAACACATTGATGAACTTCTTCCGGAATACAAGATTGGTACAAACGGATTTGTTATCCTTGTTACATCTGACGGAACAGTTATATACCATCCTGATTCAGAAAATGAGCTTAAGAAGCTCCCTGACCTCGATGTATCTGATTCCATCATGGATGCAATCGAGAACCAGAAAGCTACTGCTTTAAGCTACAAAGCGAACGGAAGTAATAAGAACGGATACGTTGACAGAATCGGTACTACAGATTATTACATATTAAGCTGCATGCCTTCAACTGAGTATTATACAAGCCTTATCCAATGTCTTATAGGTGTACTTATTCTTATAGTTATTGCTGTTGGCGTAATGATTTTATCTATCCACAGACTTGCATCCCACATAACAAAGCCTATAGTTGCTTTAAATGATGTTGCACAGCAGCTTGCTGACGGAAACCTTGATGTGGATATTAGTATTGAATCTGAAAATGAAATCGGACAGTTGGCTGACTCTATTGATAAAACTGTTACAAGATTAAAAGAATACATCAATTACATTGACGAGATTTCATATGTACTTAACAGAATTGCCAACGGCAAACTCAAATTCTCTCTACAGTATGATTACGCAGGAGAATTTGCAAAGGTTAAGGAGGCAATGTTACACATTTCAGATTCATTGCAGACAATAATAAAAGATATTATCAACAGCTCATCCCAGGTATCATCAGGTGCTGATGACCTTTCAAGAGCTGCACAGAGCATAGCTGAGGGGGCAAGCATGCAGGCTGCTTCTGTAGAAGAGCTGGTAGCAACTGCCATCTCTGTATCTGAGCAGGTAAATGAAAATACTGCTGATGCACGTAAATCTGCTGCCAAAACTTCTGATGTAACTAAGATGATGCAGGCCAGCGAGGAACAGATGAATGAGATGGCTGATGCAATGAAGAAGATTAATGAAACTTCTGATGAAGTAGTAAGCATTATCAAGACTATCGAAGATATTGCAGGCCAGACAAATCTTCTCGCATTAAACGCTTCTATCGAAGCTGCCAGAGCCGGTGAAGCAGGTAAAGGTTTCGCAGTCGTTGCTTCTGAAATCGGTACACTTGCTGACGGTTGTTCAAAAGCTGCAACCAATACAAAAGAACTTATCGGCATAAGCATCGAGGAAATCGGTCGTGGAACATCTCTCGTAGAGAGCGTTGTGGCATCTATGCAGGAAGTTCTTGCAGGTGTTGAGAGCGTAAATGAACTGATTGAAAAGAGTGCTGAAAATAACGAAGTTCAGAATCAGAGTATTGAACAGATTAAACTTGCTGTCGAGGAGATTTCTAAGAGTGTTGAAGATAACTCAGCCGTTGCAGAAGAAACTTCCGCAACATCTGAAGAGCTTGCAGCACAGGCAGCTACTCTCGAAGAAATGGTTAAACATTTTGATTTGGAAAACGAATAAAAACCATTAACTAAATAAAATGAAAGACTGCTACATTAAACCGTGCGCCTAAGTTTGATGTGACAGTCTTTTTTGTCCTATTTTTTTGACAAACCTTCACAATTTTATAAATAATTTAATAGTGGTTTTTATGCATATGTGATAAAATAGAGGTATTATATTGATTAGTCAGTCAAAAGTTGGTGCTACGCACCAGCCGTACACAATATGTGCTATTGCAAGCCAGCTTGCAAATACACATATTTGTGTCGGCTGACCCCCGAAGGGGCTTTTGACCGGCTAATCAGTTAATACTTCACTGTTCACGAACACTTATTTACATACGGAGGTTTTATATGACGATTTCAGATATTCAGAAGATTACAAACGATATTAAAAGCAATATTGAAAAGATAATTATCGGCAATTCGGAGACTATTGATTTTATTCTTACTGCCATTATATCAGGCGGACATGTTCTGCTTGAGGATGTTCCCGGCACCGGCAAGACAACACTGGCAAAATCTCTTGCCAAATCCATAAGTGCTGATTTCAACCGAATACAGTTTACACCGGATTTACTTCCGTCAGATGTCACGGGACTTAACATTTTTAATCAGGAAAAACATGAATTTGAATTTGTTCCGGGTCCTGTATTTACAAATATTCTTCTGGCAGATGAGATAAACAGGGCAACTCCGAGAACCCAGTCAAGTCTGCTTGAATGTATGGAAGAAAAACAGGTAACGGTTGACGGAAATACAAGACAGCTAAACAGACCATTTCTGGTAATAGCTACAGAAAACCCTATAGAAACTGCGGGTACATTTTCACTTCCCGAAGCCCAGCTTGACCGTTTTATGATGCAGTTATCCATGGGACTCCCTTCAAAAGAAGAAGAAATAAAAATTATGGACAGATTTATAAATGACAACCCACTAGAAAACATTTCTCCTGTCTGCTCAGGTGATGATATATACATAATGGGTGAAACGGCAAAAAGCGTATTTGTTCATGACGTTATACGCCGTTACATTGCCGATATCGTTGTTGCCACACGAAATGACAAATCCATTTCATCAGGTGTAAGCCCTCGTGGAACGCTGGCTCTCCTTAAGGCATCACAGGTATATGCCGCCATTAACGGAAGAGATTTTGTGACTCCTGATGACGTTAAGAAACTTGCCGTTCCGGTTCTCTCACACAGAATTATTTCTTATACCAACATGGCTAAAAATTCCAATAAAGAGTCACTCATTCTGTCAGTGCTTGATTCTGTCGCAGCACCTACAGAAGACTGGACCGAAAAATAATAACCACCGAAAGGATGAGATGCCATGATACTTATAATCACGCTTGCAGGGGCATTATTATTGTACATACTTCAGGGAATAATTTATGAAAAATACTGGGATAAAAATCTGAATGTTTCTGTTTCATTTAAAAATAATAACTGTGTCGAAGGTGAACATAACACACTTGTAGAGGTAATAACCAACAACAAGAGACTGCCACTGCCTGTTCTTCATGTTAAGATAAACACGCCGCGTACCTTTTTATTCAAAAACGAATCCAACACATCTGTCACGGATTTTTACTACCGTGATGATATGTTTTCCATAATGGGACATCAGGTCATTACCCGAACTCTTGACTTCGAGTGCAGCAAACGTGGATGCTATTATATGAAAGATACAAGTCTGGTGTCAAATGACCTGTTCCTTCAGAAAACATTTAACAGGAGCATCCAAAACATCGGCATACTTCACGTTTATCCCGCTAAAGTCGATATAAGACGGTTCAGTATACCCTTTAACACGATTACCGGTAATTTTGCGACGCAGAAAACACTGGTAGAAGACCCGTTTGAATTTCGTGGTATCAGACAGTATCAGCCCTACGACAGCATACACAGTATTAACTGGAAATCGTCAGCGAGAACCGGAACTCTTCAGGTTAATACATTTTTTATGACTTCATCGCAGGATGTAACCATATTGTTGAACCTCGATACCCACATATATACGAAAAATAATAAACTTATAGAAAGTGCCATACGGATTGCAAGTTCACTTGCCGAAAATTTTATCCGCAGCAATATTCCTGTATGTATGGAAACCAATGGTATCGACATATTTACAAACGGACGGATTTTCCAGCCGTCAGGTCAGGGATATGCCCACATGTCAGCCATAGATAATGCATTGTCAAGAATAGATACAGATAAGGAAAATGCTGATTTTATGAATGTTATGGAAAATATTTTTAAATCCGCCAATGAAAATTCCTACTATATAATAATATCCAACAGCCACCACGAGGATTTGACCGACTACTACCTGTCATTGAAAAACCGTGGTCTTAGCTGCTACTTTATCGTTCCGGAATATGCATCGTTTGAGGTGGATGAAAATATACCGGATATGATTAAGTGGGAATTGGAGTGATTTTTAAGAAAGGAGAGCTGCCATGAGTAATCGCAACAAAAGCTTTTTATACCGTGATTTTGCAGGTATTATAGGAACCGTGCTTACGTTTATTATGGTTCATTTTTATGTCTGCGAGTTCCTGTTAAGTGACAGGTCATTTAATATATTTCCGGTTATTTTTATATGTATAATAGTTATTGAAGATTTTCTGCTCAGAAAATATGCGGGTAATCTGGTTATTTACCTTATTTTGCATCTGCTGCCCTTTGGACTGCTGCTTATTCCGGGGCATCCGCTGTACAGCAGTATAATTCTTGCTTTGGAAGATGCTTTTTTGTTTTATAATTCTGTTGCATACTGGAAAGATGACGGCCTTGATAAGCACTGCCATACCATTATTCTTCCGGCAGAGACGATATTATTTTACATTCTTATATTTATTCATGCATTTTACGGTCTGTCACGAAAATTTGCAACCTTTGTATACATAGCCGGTATTACCTTTTTTATATTATCACTGCTTATAAAATATTTTGACCGGATTATTCTTGAGACGCTTACAGCAGAGGGAAACGGCAAATCTGCTCCAAAAGATGCTTACACCCTTAATTCCACACTTGTTACATTGTTCGTAGGTTTTATAATTCTTGCAGTTGCCGCCACAAGCCTTGCGCTGTCCGACACCTCATTTAATTTTATAGGTACAATCCTTCGCTATATCGGTTCATTTATAATGTCGATATTAACCCTTCTTCCTAAATGGAAGGAAAAGGCTGCCGATACACCCGCGACAACACAATCGGGAAATATGTCTCGCGGCGGTCCGGGATACATTGAAGCCTCAGACAATCCTATTGCAAATGCAATCTTCATTGTCGCACAGATTTTTATTTACATTTTGATAATTGTCGGTGTAATATACCTTATATACACATTTTTCAAGCAGTATATGTACCGCACGAAAAAAGAGTATGATATAATAGAAAACACTGCTGAAAACGACAGGGTGACCAAAATATCAGAAAAAAAATCCGGTATACGGAAATTTTTTCAATCATTATCACCAAATGAAAAAATAAGAAAAATGTATTACCGTAAGGTATCCGAGCTAAAAAAAATGAGCCTGAAAATTAAAAAAAGTAATACCCCGGATGAGATATCTTCGGCAGCGAAATCACAGACACACACTTCCATTGACGAGCTATCGGATATATACAAGAAGGCAAGATACGGACATTCAGAGCTTACGCGTGATGATGTAAACCGATGTAAAGAATTATTATAAATATGTACGGAAACGCAGGAGGATGAATCCATGAAAACTGAAATGAATGTTGAACAGATTATGCGTTCTTTCCTTATAGATATCTTTAACGAAATATTAAAAGATGAGGAAAGGGTAGTCACAAAACCATTTAAAAATCTGTCTATACGGGAAGTCCATGTTATCGAAGCAGTATGCAATGCTGAGGAACACGACAAAGATAATTCCGCCACTGCCATAGCAGGTTATCTCGATGTCACAAGAGGCACACTCACTACTGCCGTGTCGGGACTTGAACGCAAAGGCTACCTCATAAGACAGCGGGATGATAAGGACAAAAGGGTTGTAAGAATACTTCCGACAGATTACGGAAGGAAAGTCCAGCGTCACCACATGCTCTACCACAAGAAAATGGTGGATGACATCATGTATCTCCTAGACGAAGAAGAGACCACCGTACTTATTAAAACGCTTGGCAGTCTCGCAACATTCTTTAAAGCTAAACGAACCCACAGACCTGTTACCGCAAAGGATCTGTTGTCCGAATTAGATAATTCCTAATATATTTACAATGATAAGAACCACTGCAAGGAGGGACAGCCATAGATTAAACCCTATGATAGTTTTAAGTCCCTCTATTTTTTTTATCTGCTGCTGGTTTGCGTCCATCATATGATTATCAATCTCTTTAAGATTTTTCTCATTTTCAGACTGGATAACTGACTTGACCATAACAGGCATTGTAGCTATTCTGTCAAGTTTCGACTGCATAGTCTCCACCTGAATGGCATTTTCCTCAAGCAATGCCTTTATATCATTTAACTGATTTGTATAATCCTGTCCGTTAAGTGCATCTATCTTTTTCTCAACACGCTCAACTGCTGCCTCTGCACTATTGTTCAATATGAGTTCACGAAGGTGATCTATCTCCGCAAGAACCGCATTTGAGTTAATCTCAGACACAAGTGCCTCAAGTCTGTTGAGTTCCTTTATAACCGCATCTGTATCAAGTCTTGAAACATTTTCATTGACTTTCTCTATTCCATTGAGTACATTTTCTGTATTTGCCTGTCTCATGGATTTATTTACTTTATCTATTTCCAGAAGAATAACATCAGGATTGAATTCGCTGAGTGATGTATTCATCCTGTTCAACTCATTTAATATATTCTCAGTGTTCATATCCTTCATTGATGCATTTATCTCATCGATGGATGTGATTACACCGTTTAAATCTAACTGCTTTATCGTATCACTGATTTTGCCAAGTTCGTAAAGCACATCGTCTGAACTCATCTCATTTACTGAGCGGGTAAGTTTGTCTATTCTCTCAATTATCTTATCTCCGTCAAGTTTTCCAAGTGAATTCTCGATGTGGCTTATTCCTTCAAGAATAGAAGCCTTTCCATCCTCATCCATCGGTTCACCCTGCTCAATATCCCTAAGACGTTCCAGCTCATTCTCAATCTTTCTGCTCACGCCTCTTAAAAATTTAGCATTCTCAAGATTCTGCTGTTTAATCTCCTCAATTTTTACATTAATCCCTGCTATAGCTTTCTTTTCATCATTATTACCAATCGGAGCCTGTGTATTTTCAGGCTTTTTAATAACTGTAGGTATAATTCCCATAATATTCCTCATTTCTGAGCGATTTTATCGCGAAGTGGCGAAGAGAAATTCGCGCAGGCGATTTCTCTTCTGCCATAAATGGCTATTTGCTTTCGCTCCGAAACAAATAGCTGTGCGAAAAATATGCTATCGAGCATATTTTTCACACTGTACTCCATTTCCTCAGGCATATGTGTTATTCCAGTGCGATTCGTTCGCGTCTATATTACTTCATCGAATAATCTGCACACGGCATTGATATGTCTGTAACTTTCCATGTGCCGTCAATAAGTTTATATCTTATAGTTGCCATTGATGTTCCCATTCCATCATATTCTTTTGTTATTCCACTTATAGTCGTTCTTCCCGTTCTGGCTACATATGAATATGTATACGCAACGTCCACAAGTGCATCCGATGGATATGTATAATCTGTTAAAGCCACCGAAACATTGTTTATGGTAATCTGTTCCAGTAATGCTCCATCATCCTGAACTGTCGCTGCTCTCAAGCTGTCAAAACAATTTCTTGCAGTCTCCTGTGTCGCAGCGTCCTCATAAAACATATATGAAAAATCATCAAACTGTGTCTTTCCATCCATGGCATATCCATACATGGAACTGAGAAGGAATTTTGAATAATCATACATTTCCTTTTTATCATTCTCCGGAAGTTCTAACATGCTTGAATTTATAATCATCTGTTCACCTGATTTATCAACCGACTGGCTGAATGTGTAAGATGTCAGATTATCATGATTAAGCGTAATCACATGGTCACCCTTAAACATTCTGTCTATGAAATAATAATTCATGGTGCCATCTTCAGACGGTCCGTTCTTGCATGAATCAAGCGATATGTGATCCACGTATCCTGTAAGCCCTGATACAACACCTATTGAACAATCCTTTGCAATCTCATTATCCAGATTTACCTTCCATGTACTGAAAACTCCATATACATGTTTCTTCTGCTTCTTTACCACTATCTCAAGACTGCCATCCTGTCCTGTACCTGTTGTATATTTTACATTGTATGTAATCTTACCTGACTTCTCTGCCCCTTTGCTGAACTTATATGTTTTCACACCACCATATAATCGTTCAGATTCATATTTGTATGTAAAATGGTCTTCATTTATAAAGTCATCTTCATCACACTGAACCATATCATACATTTTTGAATAATTGCCACTTGCATAATATTTAAAATATTCTCTGGCAAAACGCTCAGGCGAACCTGCTCTTGAACCGACTGCAAGCCATATTCCTATCACTGCACAGACTGCCAGAATCAACAGCATCTTTCCTGCATCTATCAAAATTCCTTTTACATCTATTTTTTTCTTTTTTTTGATTTCTTCATTCATTTTGCAAAGTCTCCTAACTGTTTTCCTATTTTAGCATAAAAAAAAGAAATGTTCAATGCACAGACTTTTGTTTACAGGAAATTCACATATTAAATATTTGCATCTATTCGTTCTCATTTTCTGATTTTTCAATTGTTCCGCTTATTGATGCACTTTTTTCTTCATAGTTTAGATATACATTGTATCCGTCTTTACTGTCTGCACTATAGAATCCGTCAAACGAACTCTCATTCTCGGTATATCCCATTTCTTTACACTTTTCTACATAATCATTAAAATCACCCATTGAAAAGTCACCGTAAGCTTCAAACATAAATCTCTCTTCATCATCCCTATCGGAAGTAATATGTTCTGCATCCGGTTTTGGAATTTTATCTCCATACTCATACTCCGGCAAATGAATAGATATCTTTGTATTGAAGATTACGGCTTCCAATAATAATATTTTTCTTTTCTATCACATCTTTCATATAGTAGGTAAATGACTTCTTTGCATCAGCAATATATTCACGATTTTCCTTATAATAATTCTCCAACTCATCTATTTTCATATTTTTTAGCATTTCATCCAATTCATTCGTTGACTTCTCTTTCATATTTCTCTCCATTTCCGCCGAATTCTTTATTTAATGCTGCAATTAATTCATCATCTGAATATCGTTCATCAGGATTCAGACATATACAATGTTCAATTACGTTCCAAATATGACCTGATGCTTTTTCCTCTTTTGGCATTTTACCGGTAAGCATAACATTCAGCAATATGCCGACAGCATAGATATCCGCCTTTGCATTTGAGGAAGAAAATCCATATCCTAACTGTTCCGGTGCAGCAAAATGCAATGTGCCGAGTAATCTGGTATCTTCCACTTTCTCCGGATTATACCACTTTGCTGCATTGACATCCAGTAATATTACTTCCCCATCTTCTTTAATCATAATATTAGACGGTTTAATATCTCTATGAATAATTGGTTGTTCTAAAGAATGGAGTTCCTTTAGTATGCGGCACAAATCTCCGGCAATACGGATTGCTTCTTCCCGTTTCAACACTCCTTCTTCTAAAATCTCATCAATCGTAACACCATCGATATATTCCTCCACTACAATCAGTTTATTATAACCTTTATGTATGCTGATGATTCGTGGCATATGATTAACCTGATGGTCTGTCAGATACCGGTAAATACTTTCATCATAAATTTTAAGAATCTTTTTCACATAGCGGTGCTTCTCATCATTCTGTATCAAAATGATATCCTCGCGCCCATCAATGCTTCCGATTTCTTCATAACTCATCAATGCAATTACATCTTCATCTGCCATACCATAATACGAATCAGAAACAGCTGCCATTCGTTCATCTTCTGATGAATACACTTCGCTTTCATCAATTTTATTAATAAAACCGCACTTTGTACAGGTCCATTCACCACAATCTTCTGTAAAGCCTGATTGTTCGTTTAACATTGATTCACACCTGTCACAAATCCATGCGATATCCGTCTCAGTATCCACCCGCGGATTAATCAGCATTTCTCCACAGCCCTTGCAATTCCAATATGGCAAATCATTGTGGTATCCTTTTTGTAATGTAAGATTTGCATCACATCTCGGGCAGAACTCATCACCATCACGGCAGCATACTGACGTTTATGTCCGTTTAATAATTTTCCAAATAAATTTTTCATATACATATCACTTACTTAATCTAAATTATTTATATAATATCACATAGTTTAAAGTTTTTGTGCAAAACTTGACAATGCCTGTATAATAATGTTAGAGTCATAAGATATTTGCCGGTACTTTGTACTGACGGAAACTGGAGGTTTAAAATGGATAAAAAACGTGAATTTAATGATGCACTTTCCTCACTTGTAGAAAAGGCTGCCGATAAAGGCAATATACTTGATGCGGATGAAGTGAAGGCTGCATTTGACGGTATTATAGATTATGAACAGATGAAAGACCCTGTTATAAAATATCTGACCGGACAGGGAATAAGTATATCCGGAATTACAGACGGTAATAAGAAAGCTGCTTCTTCTGCTAAACAGCCTCATATAAGTGAACTTGAGAAAAACTTTGTTGAAATGTACAAAGAAGATATTAAGCACGTTGATATACTCGATGAAGAACAGCATATCGAACTTATACGCAGACACATTTCCGGTGAGAACCTGTTAAATGAACTTGCCGAGCAGAATCTTCATCTTGTCATGAATATTGTAGATGATTTTTCAAAATGTGGTCTGACCATGGGAGATATGATACAGGAAGGTAATCTGGGACTTATAGAGGGAATATCATGTTATGACGGTGACGCTGACATTGAGCAGTTCAGAACTCATCTCACCGGCTACATTACAGATGCCATAAACGATGCCATAGATGAACAGAATTCATCCAGCAGAATAGGAAATCATATTGCAGACAGGGCAAATGCATTAGACCACGCTTCAACAGAGCTTGCAAAGGACCTTGAGCGTGAACCTACATTAGCCGAACTCTCTGAATATCTTTCTCTTGATGAGGACGAAGTTGAACGTGTCATGAAAATGTCTCTCGACGCACTCACTATAGAAGGCGAAGAATAAAGAGGTATGGAAAACGTAAATTGGGAACTAATGTTAATTGCTTGTGCTTTTAATCTTTATAAATATCATAATAAACGTAATAGAATGAAGCTTATTTCCTGACTATCGTCAAATGAATAGACTGAAAAATCTCTTACTAACATAGGACTTATTAAAGTACCCTAAAAATCATCAATACCCATCACTTAATATAAAGAAACAGAGATGCATTGGCAATGGCCAATGCACCTCTGCTAATTAAGGACTTTTTTTACAGTCCCCTTGTAAGTCAAACTAATATTTACTTCTAAAAATAAAATAGTTCTTCAAACTTTTTATCCAAAGCTATGCATAACAATAAGGCTAATTTAGCTGTCGGATTAAATTGTCCTGTTTCAATTGAACTTATTGTATTTCTCGAAACACCTACTAATTTGGCTAATGCAGCCTGTGATAATTTTTTTTCTGTACGAATCTCTTTTATATTATTTTTTAATTCCAGCTTATCATTCATACTCTAATGCCCCATAACAAATCTCACGATAGCCACTATAGCAACAACAAACATTATTAAAGCCAAAAATAGATGCTCTTTATTTCTGGTCTTAATAAATCTGTATGTCATAGCAGCACATACAGAAGCTGAAACCGTAGCCGTTAAATCCATCATAGGTAATCCCTGCTCCGAACGGATAAATGAAAATATTGCAGCCATGACAACCATGACAATATATGACCACATCATCGATTTGTCTTTTACCTGTAATTCCATTTCATCCTGATTTTCTACTTGTGCCATTTTTAAGATTTCATTTTTATCCATGCCAGCATCTCCTTTGCCAAGTTTTATTTGCAAAGTAAATATATCATTGCCAAGTATACTTGTCAATAGTTTTATCCAAATCTTGATGATAATAATTCTAAATCAATATTGTTTTAAATTAACCGGATTTACCGTGTATAACACCGGCTTTCCATAACTTCCGGCATACCATCTTACACGTCCGTCCTTACAGCGTATCGGCTGACAGTCAGAAAGTCTTGCATCCGTACTGACTATTTTCGATGTCATGTTTCCATCATCATCAATTGTTACCATCTTTGTTCTCGTCTTTGTCGAAGCATATTCCTCCCACATCACAAGAAACTGGTTGTTTCCGATTTTTACAAGCTGCGGTGTTCCAACACTGTACTTAGATGATGAAGTGTACTTAGTAAGCCATACAATTTTTGTTCCGGACAATCCCTTGCTCGTAATACTCACAAAAACATTTCGTATATCATACGGATCTTTGGTCTTATTATAATCCACAGAATTACCCGCTATAACGCATTTTCCTGTAGAAAGCTCAAATCCTCCTACTGATGCTCCCGTTGGATTGTAACCGTCCACATTTGACAGTGATATCGGAATTGTATAGTTGACATCTGTTATGCTTCCTGCCACATTGCTTCTTACTATAGATATTCCTCTCGGATAATAATCACCATGGTCTACCCTGTATACATTGGTTCCGTCTGTCTGTATAAACTGATTAAATGAATGGCTGACATAACCTGCCTGAGCAATGTTCATCACATCACTGTATGACTGATTAACCTTCATCTTCTGCTCATTTATCTCAAATATCATATTTGCCTGATGATGTAACCCGTCACTTGAGGCATACATTTCATGACAGGTATATACATACAACCTGTTTCCGGTCTCTGTCATTCTGAGTGAACCCGCATCAAACGGTATATATGTATTGGCTCCCTTTATAGAAACCGCTGACAGTCTCTTCCAGTTCTTTGAATATTTTACTACCCTGACAACTTCTTTCTTATTATTTTCCTTAAGATTCTTCTGTCCGAATACTACGAAATTGTACTTCTTTCCACTGTAAAATCCGCCAAATATCGGAAGCTCCATCTTAACGGATCTCTTCTTTCGGAATTTGCCTGTAGATGAATATGTCTCAACAATCACCTTGTTGTTAAGATATTCCACTCTGTTCAGTGTTCCGTCTGCATTCTGCATAATATAAGAATTTACCGGAGATGACCATATACTGTAATTATTTTTGCCGGCATTTGATGTACTTGCACCATTCATAGTCACCTTGCTGTATTTAGGATCATTTATGGACATTTCCTTGCTAACCCTGATCTGCTTTTTGGCAGTCAGTCCACCGGCTGTTGTCACAGTGATGGTTACCTGTCCCTTATTCCAGCCGTACACTTCACCTGACTGATTTACACTGGCTATCTTCGGATTGCTGCTCTTCCACTCATAAGTCTCAGCCAGCTCTCCGTTATTTGATGCCGTAAGCTTTAATGTACCGCCTCTCTTTACCGATGTTCCATTGCTCTTAATGCTTATCTTCGTTGCTGCCTTCCATGAGAAATATTCATAATAAAAATCATCTCCATCTTTCTCTATGACAGCTATTCCTCCATTGTATGACATCATCGAGAATACCGGATGGGCTGTTTTAACATAATGTATTTCTTTACTGTCGCTCATTCTGTACTCACCGACGTAATTACCGGTTCTGAACGCAACCACTGTATCAGTGTCATTTCTGTATACCGCTCTTGTTCCTACAGCAGCAAGTTTGTAAAAATCTCCATCCTCAGTATTATTTCTTCCAAAACTTGCCACCATTTTAAGTTTCTTATCCACCACACATGAATTAGTATTATATATCTGCAATTCTGAATTAGCCGTATTATCTACAAACAGATATTTGCTGCCTGACATCTCTGTCTGGTTCTGTCTCTCATAATAATACTGCTGGCACACATATGTATAACTTGATTTGCCTATGGAAATCTTGTTATTCTCTACCTTTCCTGCCACCAGTGACTTCATATCATGGTTATATCCCCAGTACACCATATTTTCATAGGCCTCTACATAAAATGTTCCGTTATTTTTATTAAATCCACAGAAATCATATATTTCCCTGTCGAATGTAGTCTTCGATAACTTTTTTCCCTCAGGCGACAGAAGATATATGTTTGATTCGCTACTATCTGATTCTGCAAGATATATTCTTCCACTGTAATCCACGCCTATTGCATCTATGGTTTTTTCAAATTTGATAGTACGCTCAACCTCTTTTTTATTCAGGTTGTACACGGTTATGGTTGTATATTTGTCCGGAATCCACACATCAAAACTGTTTATTACATACAACTTATTTCCCGATACATAGGAATCTCCGACACTTACAAATGTATAAGCCACTTCACTTTCTCCGGTAGATGTATTATAAAACACCAGCTTATTATCATTTAAAAAATAAATTCCACCCAGACTGTCACATGGAATCTGCCTTGATTCCAGTTTTAAAGATGTATAGCTCATAACATCACTCTCCAGCTTTACACACGACTGCTGTGCCTTTGCCTCATTGGTAAAACATGTGAGAATTAATGCTGCTGTAAATACGACTGCTGCTTTGATTTTTAACTTCATAACTTTTTCCTCCTTTTTAAGATGCAATAATATACAAAATTGTTAGTCTTCATAATGAAATTTACAAGAATATATAATCAAATTTTTTATCTTCCCTCTGCCAGTCTGTGTACTGCTGCCATGCAGTCGGCGTAAATACTACATTCATTATTCATATTCTCCCAATTCATCTATTGTCTTTGTTATAAACCCACCAGTTTCAGCCTCGGCCATAGATTTATCCAGCATTGCAAGGTATTCAGCATTTCTTTTAGCTTTCATAATCTCATTATACTTTGCTTCTGACATCATCACTATATTCTCATTCTTTGGTCTCGAAACAATCAATGTTTCACCTTTGAAAACCTTATCACATATAGCTTTAAAATTTTCCCTTACATCCATACTCTTTACTGCTAACATATTTAACACCTCATTTCCGTATAAAAATCGTATGTTTTTTCGTACTTTTATTATATGTTATTATTATTCCACTGTCAACTAATCTTATGCAGGTATCTTCATGATACTTATTGCCAGTCTTGTACAACAAAAAGAGCAGCACATCACTGATGCACCACTCTTTAAATTTCTTTCAATTATTACGCAAAAGCTTTTACTTTATTATATATTCCTTCAGCATCAAGTCCATACTTGTGAACAAGTTCAACTGCCGGTCCTGATTCTCCAAATCTGTCGTTTACACCAATCTTTAATACATTTGCAGGATAGTTTGCGCAAAGTGCATCACACACAGCACTTCCCAAGCCTCCGATAACAGAATGTTCTTCAACTGTAACAACTTTTCCTGTCTTCTTAGCGGAAGCAATGATAAGTTCTTCATCAAGCGGTTTGATAGTGTGAATATTGATTACTTCTGCATCTATACCGTCTGCTGCCAACATTTCAGCCGCCTTTAACGATTCTGAAACGCATAATCCTGTGGCAACGATAGTCACATCTTTTCCTTCTTTTAATGTGATACCTTTTCCAATCTCAAATTTGTAATCCGGATTGTCATTTATAACAGGCAATGCAAGTCTTCCAAATCTCATGTATACAGGACCTTCATGCTCATACGCTGCCTGTACTACTGCCTTTGCCTCAATGTAATCAGACGGATTAAGAATAACCATTCCCGGGATTGTTCTCATAAGTGCGATATCTTCGTTACACTGATGTGTAGCTCCATCCTCACCTACAGATATTCCTGCATGTGTAGCTCCTATCTTCACATTGATATGTGGATATCCGATAGTATTTCTTACCTGCTCAAATGCTCTTCCTGCTGCAAACATCGCAAATGAACTTGCATATGGAACCTTACCTGTAAGTGCAAGTCCTGCCGCAACACCCATCATGTTACACTCAGCTATACCGCAATCTATATGTCTGTCAGGAAATTCTTTCTTAAACATATTAGTCTTTGTTGCCTCAGCAAGGTCTGCATCAAGAACAACAACATTGTCATATTTCTTTCCAAGTTCAACAAGTCCGGCACCATATCCTTCTCTTGTTGCATATTTCTTTATTTCTGACATAATGCTTCACCTGCTTTCTTAAGTTCTTCCATGGCAATCTCATACTTCTCATCATTAGGCGCACTTCCATGCCACTCAGCACGGTTCTCCATAAATGATACGCCTTTACCCTTAGTACTCTTTGCTATAATTGCAGTAGGCATTCCCTTAGTCTCTCTTGCCTCTTTAAGTGCTGCTGCAATTTCATCAAAATTATGGGCATCTATATTAATCACATGGAAATTAAATGCCTCAAATTTCTTGTCAATCGGATATGGTGAACATACGTCTTCCACATTTCCATCTATCTGTAAACCATTATTATCAACAATTACTACAAGGTTATCAAGCTTTCTGTGTCCGGCAAGCATAGCTGCTTCCCATACCTGTCCTTCCTGAATCTCGCCGTCTCCGAGAAGTGTATATACTCTATAAGATTCATTTGTAAGTTTTGCTGACAGTGCCATTCCCACTGCAACTGATATTCCCTGTCCGAGAGAACCACTAGACATATCCACACCCGGTGTACCCTTCATATCAGGATGGCCCTGAAGATATGAGCCAACATGTCTGAGTGTCTTAAGATCCTCTACCGGAAAATATCCTTTCTGGGCAAGAACTGAATAAAGTGCCGGTGCAACATGACCCTTTGACAATACAAAACGGTCTCTGTCTGCCTTTTCAGGCTCCTTAGGATCTACATTCATCTCTTCAAAATAAAGGTAAGTCATAATATCTGCCGCAGACAAAGAGCCACCCGGATGTCCCGATTTTGCACTATGAACTGCCGTAACGATTCCCTTTCTTACCTCATTAGCAATCTGCTGAAGTTCTTTGTTATTCATGACAATCTCCATTTCCGAAGCGTTATTTATTCATATTTATCAGAAATATCTGCAGTCTGCGACGCTTCCACACAGACCTTCATTATATAAAATGTCTGCATAACTACAAACATTTACATTCTCGTCATAAACTATAACATATCACCAGACAATAATCTAGTGGTTTTTCGCACTAATCTCTATGTAACTAAGAGCATTCTTAAATTTTAGTGTTTTTACTGTCTGCTATATCACAGTTCTTACTTTATACTTGTGTCTTAAAGGCTTCAGTGACCAATCTTTAAAATCAACCATTTTATCATTTTGCAATCTTCCTAAAACAATCCCCGGATCACGATTTATTCTGTTTGCAAAATCTTTAATTGATTGTAAATCAAACTTTTCACATTCAATGAACTTCTGATATTGATCGCTTGGTATCAGACTATCCTGTGCAAACTTATCTGCCGTTTCTTCCTGCTCTCCCTTTTCCTTTTCAAACGAAATACCATAATCGCCATTTATAATATGACCTATTTCATGGAATAAAGTAAACCAGAATGAGTCAGCATACAGTCTCCTGTCATTTACCATCAGCATAATATTATCACCAATCTTTTTCGTTGCCCCATTAGTCTTCGAGCCTGCAATATTCGGCAATATTACAAATATTACACCTGTTTTTAAAAAAGCTTCCCTAATAAGCGGGTAGAATTCTTTATGATTTCTGGTAAGTGTTAAAGCATATTTTACGGCTTCCTCAAACTTCTTCTTATTAAATCTTGGAGCATCTATTTTTAGTGCCTTGTTAGTTGCAATCTGAACCATTGCATTCGCCTTAACAATACCTGCTTCCGCCAAATGTTCTGTCGAACTTCTAAAGCTGACAGCCATATCTCTTTTACACAATACAGTGAGCGTTGCTACATTGAGAAATGTTCTTAATGCCTTAATTTGTTCATCTTTCTGTCTTGGTAAATCCGGCAAACCATAATTTTCTCTAAAAAACCTGTAATCAAAATATTCAAAAATTTCTCTTTCTTCCGCAAGTTCTTCCTCTGACTTAAATTCAGCAATCAATGCATCATATGCGTTTTGAATATTCAGCCAATACTTCACACTTGTTCCAATAAGTCTTGATAATTTCATTGCAATATCGATTGACAAACTCTGTTCCCCACGAATTATCAGACTCAGATTCTTAGGGGTAGTATCAAGTCGCTTTGCAAAATCCTCTTGTGTCAGTCCGCTCTCCTCAACAATTTCCTTTATATAATAACCCGGGTGAAACGCAATCTTATCATTGTACTCTATATAGTTACTCATAATGTTTGCTCACCTCCGCAATTCCTACTATTCTCACATTTTTCGCTATTTCATCAATTTTGCAAGGATTATATGGCTGTTCATTTTCATCCAATGGTTCTAAAATAATTCTCCTTGTTAATTCAAATTACCCATCTGGTAATTCGAATTATACTCTTATTATGTTCCTTTGGCAAGGTCAAGACCTGCCATTCTGATATTTTCATCCTTTGATTCCAACAGTCTGATTATCGATTTCTTAACCCCTGCTTCATCCTGTTTTCCAAGCAATTCTATTGTATATCTTCTTATCTCATCATTTTTATACCGGAGAAATGTTTCCATTTTCCGATATTCATCCTCTGTGAGTTCTAATTCCTTTAAGTATTCAAATGCACACCTTCTTGAATAAGTCTCTTTATCCTTAAGGTAATCTATCAGTGCATTTCTCTGCTTATCAGTTTTCGGATTATGTAATAGCAACTCAATGCATATAGAACGTTCTGAATAAGTTCCGTCGATTTCTGACAACCACTGACACACTTCATCTATATGTTCATCATCACCGATACAGTAGGCAATTAATGCCATTCTCGCCACTATATCGCCACTTTTCAGCGTTATCTGATACCACGGAAATATACACGGAGCAAATTCCAACTTCTTTTTCCCGATATTTTCCCTGATGTGCCTTAAAACTTCATAATCATTAAGAAGTTTCTCTTCTGTACGGTTCAGTTCCCCTGCATCAAGTTTACGAAACACACTCTTTGCCTCACGTTCCGAATACACACCGTACCCTTTAGCGCCTCTTACAATACTAGAGGATATATCCTGATAATCAGATATGTATGTTGGCATATATGCTGCTACCATCTCAAGATCATCACTATAACGCTCTAATACTTTTGCCGCAGTCTCAGTTTTAAATTGTGTCTCCCCTAACATTCTGTTAAAATACGATGCTGTAAGAATCTGAAGTCTTGTACCATGATCCATCATCTCCCGCACACATGCAATAGCTTCGACCACATCATAGAATCCAATCCCCCAAAGGCCTGACACAATCTTAACGCTGTCATCGGACCAAATCATTTTTCTTGCTGATTCAGGGTTAGTTATGGCATCCTTTACACATGCAAAAACCTTGTCATTTATTCTGTCCATTTGCTCAACATTGCAAATTCCCGTCCATGTTGCAACGGCACGTCTTACCGCCGAAAATCTCAATAAATTTTCTCTCTCAATTAAATCCATTATCTCAATCAGTGACTCCGAAAGACCGCAATCGGCATTTTGGGATTTTATAATCGCCCTGATCAGTTCCACCGTTACAATCACGGTATTATTCTTACTTGTAAGAGACTTCTTTATTATGTCAATAACCTCGCTGTCAACACTGTTTATACGTGCCGCAATAATGTCATCTATTGTATCTGTAAATCCACTTGAACCACACCAGTAATCCTCTCTTTTTACTTCCAGCCATTCCTCACTAAGCTCATCTGCCAGATACTCTTTCACTGATGCATTAAACATACCAAATACCTGATATCCATACATAAGCCGTACCGCCCTCGAAACATGAACCCTCACCTGATTTGTCCTGAGTGTACGCCTGTAATATCCACGGGTGTATGGAAATTTAACATATTCATCCACAATATTATAATAGTCTTCCACAAATTCCTCAGGCACATAGAGATTTACAAGTTTACTGCAGTTTTCACGCATAAACTCTCCCAGTGTCCCGCCTTTATATTTCTTATCGAAATAATTCATTATTGATTCAACGTAAACATTTCCATATGTACTACGCATACCCCTCAATTTCTTCATAAATCTTACGCTCTGTAACATTTAATTTCTTAACATCTTTTAAATGCTTATCTTTCCATACTTTCACGGCATCATTAATCGTTTTCGTCTTTTTATCCATATTTTCCTCCATTACGCCCATTCCGCCTGCGTAATTTACACTATTGTTCCCGACAAAAATGTCAATTTTACAAACGTTATCTCACTTCCATCCTTAAGCGGCAGTTCATCTTCCAGTTTATCCTCTTCCCACTGTTCCCCATCAACAAACACAGCAACTATTCCATCCTTAACTCCGTCTATAACATTTTCAGCCGCCTCATCTATGTCAATATTTTTAATCTTATCTGCACGTTGAGCTCCTGCCATACCAAATATTTTGAAACGTTCGTTCCAATCCTTTGACGTCTGATACCGATGTACTGTAATCTTTACAGTCTCCTCCAGAAATTCCCGGAATGTCATGATTTTATCCTCATATTCATAAACATCCTGAACAATAGAATCAGATGTACTTTTAACATTCATTTTCACCTTCATATGTTTTGCCATCTCCTGCTAAATTAAACTTTAGATATATAATAACATGCCACTATTAATAAAAACCATAAAAATTTAAATGGAATTTATGGCTGCTTTAACGTGAGCGAAATCCATAATTCATCTGAATTCACGTTTCCTACTCCTGAAATAATCTCCGGTTTGTCCACATTCTTTCCAATCATATATCCCGGAATATGTGCATGGATTTTTGACACACGATACAGTCCGGACAAGTCTTCTGCAAGTGAGGTAAGTTTATCATAATCCATCGTTGTTTCTTCAATGTAAAGGATGTCATCCCTGATTTCACCTGCCAATACATATACCTCTTGATTCATCTTAAGCCTGTCGCATATTCCGCCAAATTTCCTTAAGCTATTCAATTCTTGCTTCTTTCGCTATCTCAATCATAACTTTTATACTCTTATCGCCAGTGCATTATCCCTTATACACAATCTGAAGTCTCCCTCAGGTTCCGCTATTATAGTAACAAGTATGTACATATTCTTATGCTTATCCGTAAATGCATTTTCCATAATAGCCGTACATATTTCTTTCACAACCATAGTCACATAGTAGTTCTGTCTGGCTGATGCCTCAAATTTTTCACAAAACGTCTCTATTTTTTCAATTAATTCTGTCAGATTGTTTTCATTTTTATCAAGCATGACGCTCTCAATTCGTTCTTCATCAATCTCTCCCTCAGAATTTTTATTTAACCAAAGTATTTTAGCTGCCAAGTATACTAAAATCGTACTAAATTCCGTTGCCGGAAATAAAAACCAGAACAACTTTGGACAGATATTTCCAAAAAGTAATGTATAAAACAACAAAAATACCGTTCCCCTGCAAAGGGTAATAATATATGTCATTTTTTCATGCCCTACTGCCTGATAGTACCCCGAACAACCTGCATATCGGTTCCGCACATACATCCAGCACACATAAAATTACAATTCCATCCATCATTCCATATCCCACAGACATGCGCATAACCTGATGCTGCGCCTTCCGGTTTCCTTCTCCATAAAATGTACTTGCAAGTGGCTGTACTGTATCCGACGCAGCCTGAAAAAACAGTACCGCAATATATGACACATTCATAACTACATCGAACACCGCAACTGCTGAATTGCCAATTTCTTTTACCAGAATTCTGTTTGATATAGTAATAAATAAAAATTGTGATATGTACTGATTCGAACTTGAAAACCCATTTCGCAATATATACAATACCCGTTTAAAATCCATTTTGACCGGAATAATTCTAAGCGTATATTTGCCGCCAAAAATATGCGGTATATAAAATAACATCGCCACAATCTGGCCAATAATCGTCGCCATAACACTTCCCGTTACACCCATATTAAGCCAGATAACCAATATAAAATTTAATGACACGTCAACTATATTTACTATCACAAAACCCATAGTTGACATCTTCGTATCATCATCATTTCTCACAAATATATAAACCGGCACATTTATAAAAAACACAGGTGCCCCTATAAGAAGTATTCTCGCATATCTGTGAGCCAGAGTATATATCATACCGTCGGCAGGTTTCGTCCCCAGAAGCATTAATACTTCTTTCGTAAAAAAA
>CACWRR010000036.1 GCA_902763335.1 uncultured Lachnospiraceae bacterium
ATCATATAGGTAAGAACTGCCGGAGCCAGTCCGGTTGTATATGAATTAATAAGGAAGAAAACCGGTTCATCACTTAAAATTTTTGCACATAATTTAACAAAATCGTGAATAGAATCCTCTATCTTCCAAATCTCGCCTTTCGGACCTCTTCCATATGAAGGCGGGTCCATAATGATTCCATCATAATGGTTTCCGCGACGTATTTCACGTTCCACAAATTTTACGCAGTCATCCACAAGCCAGCGTATAGGACGGTCTGACAAACCGGAAGATGCAGCATTTTCTTTTGCCCATTGAACCATGCCCTTAGAGGCATCCACATGTGTGACGTGAGCACCGGCAGCGGCAGCAGCCAGAGTAGCACCGCCCGTATATGCAAATAGGTTAAGAACCTTAACCGGTCTGTCGGCATTTCTTATTTTTTCTGAAAACCAGTCCCAGTTTACCGCCTGCTCAGGGAAGAGTCCTGTGTGCTTGAAACTGAAAGGTTTCAGATTAAATGTGAGGTCTCTGTAATTTATTGTCCATTGTTCGGGCAAATCAAAAAATTCCCATTCGCCGCCGCCTTTTTTACTTCTATGATAATGTGCATTCATTTTCTTCCAGCCACGGTTAGTCTTCGGTGTATTCCATATAACCTGCGGGTCAGGTCTTACAAGAATGTAATCCCCCCATCTTTCCAGCTTTTCACCGGATGAACAGTCTATTACTTCGTAATCTTTCCAATTATCTGCTTTCCACATAATTTATATTTATTTCCTTTACTAAAAATTTTTCGGTTCAAGTATACTATAAATAGAATAATCAAACAAGATAAAAGAAATATAATAAAAATAAAAAAAGTGCTTGATTTTTGCGTGTTTATGGGTTATACTCATTCTTGCTGTGACATTGATAGCGTAGAAGCGCGAGGTTGCTACAGTTAATCTGTAGGTTTTCCGTGGAGCGAATGTCAAGTTATGAAACTGGCGACAAGTCACTGTACCAATAGAAATCGTCCATATGAATTATGGAAACAACGTGTGAAAAAGTTCGGAATTAAGTTTGCGACACACACGGAAGAGTGTACAGTCACCGCTTGTCGTACTGATTTTCTAAAGTACGAAAAGGAGGCGACTTTTTTTATGGCAAGTCAAGTAATGAGAATCACATTGAAGGCATATGATCACAAACTTATTGATCAGTCAGCCGGAAAAATCATCGAAACTGTAAAGAAGACAGGAGCACAGGTAAGTGGACCTGTACCACTTCCAACTAAGAAGGAAGTAGTTACAATTCTTAGAGCTGTACACAAGTACAAAGACTCTAGAGAGCAGTTCGAGCAGAGAACTCATAAGAGACTTATCGATATCATCACACCATCACAGAAAACTGTTGATGCACTCACAAGATTAGAGATGCCAGCAGGTGTGTATATCGACGTGAAAATGAAAAACAACAAATAATTCATTTTCAAAAATTTAATTTAGTTAATCCAGAAGGTTAAGATATAGAAGTAACACTTTTTGATGGGAATAACATTCCGGGAATCAACATTTATTTTAAAATATTTAGTGTTCCACGTATATTTGACTGTTCTAGGATGTTCAAGGCAAAAAGCTTTGAACCGCTGTAGATTTAACAGGAGGTAAAAGGAATGAAGAAAGCTATTTTAGCAACAAAGGTCGGAATGACACAGATCTTCAACGAAGACGGTGCATTAGTACCTGTTACTGTACTTCAGGCAGGACCATGTGTAGTAACACAGGTTAAGACTGCTGACAATGACGGATACAGTGCAGTTCAGGTTGGATTTGTTGACAAGAGAGAAAAATTAGTCAGCAAGCCACAGAAAGGACATTTTGATAAGGCTGGTGTATCTTACAAGAGATATGTAAGAGAATTCAGACTTGAAAATGCAGAAGAATTTAATGTAAAAGATGAAATCAAAGCTGATGTATTCGCAGCAGGCGACAAGGTAGACGCTACTGCAATATCAAAGGGTAAAGGTTTCCAGGGTGCAATTAAGAGACACGGACAGTCAAGAGGACCTATGGCTCATGGTTCAAAATATCATCGTCATGCAGGTTCAAATGGTGCTTGTTCTGATCCAAGTAAGGTATTTAAAGGAAAGAAAATGCCTGGACACATGGGAGCAAAACAGATTACAGTTCAGAACCTTGAGATCGTTAAGGTTGATGTTGAAAATAATTTAATCTTAGTTAAGGGTGCAGTACCTGGACCTAAGAAATCTTTAGTAACAATCAAGGAAACCGTTAAGACTATTAAATAGGTTTTCTAAGGAAGGAGGAACACACAGATGGCAAAGGTATCTGTTTACAATATGGAAGGCAATCAGGTTGGCGACTTAGAGCTTAATGATGCAGTGTTCGGTGTTGAAGTTAATGAACATCTTGTACATTTAGCAGTTGTAAACCAGCTTGCTAATAATCGTCAGGGAACACAGAGTGCTAAAAACCGTTCAGAAGTTAGCGGTGGTGGTAGAAAACCATGGAGACAGAAAGGAACAGGTCACGCAAGACAGGGTTCTACAAGAGCTCCACAGTGGAAAGGCGGCGGCGTTGTATTTGCTCCAAAGCCAAGAGATTATTCTTTCAAAATGAATAAGAAAGAAAAACAGAACGCACTTAAATCTGCTCTTACATCAAGAGTACAGGCTGACAAGTTCATCGTAGTTGATTCAATCAAATTAGATGAGATTAAAACAAAAGCAATGGCAACAGCACTTAACAAGCTTAATGCATCAAAGGCATTAGTTGTTATGAGCAGCATAGATGAGAACGTAGTTTGCTCAGCAAAGAACATTCCTAATGTTAAGACTTCTTACTTCTTCAAAGATGAGGATGGAGTAAAGAGCACAATTAACGTATATGATATTATGAAATATGACACAGTAGTTATCGACAAAGCTGCTGTAGCAACAATTGAGGAGGTGTATGCATAATGGCAAGCATTCAGTATTATGACGTTATCCTCAAGCCAGTTGTTTCAGAAAAGAGTATGAACGCAATGGCAGAAAAGAAATATACATTTCTTGTTCACACAGAGGCTACAAAGACACAGATTAAAGAAGCTGTAGAGAAGCTTTTCGAGGGAACTAAAGTAAAGAGTGTCAACACAATGAATCTTGACGGTAAGACTCGCAGAAGAGGAAATACTTACGGAAAGACAGCTAAGAAGAAGAAAGCAATCGTTCAGTTGACAGAAGACAGCAAAGAGATAGAGATTTTCTCAGGACTGTAAAATTTAGTTCATTAATATACGCAGACAAGCGTGAAAATAAACGTTTTGAAAGGAGAAACAACAATGGGAATTAAGACATTCAACCCATATACACCTTCCAGAAGAAATATGACTGGTCTTGATTATTCAGAGATTACAAAGACAACTCCTGAAAAATCATTAACAATTTCTTTAAAGAAATCAGCTGGTCGTAACAATCAGGGAAAAATAACAGTTAGACACCATGGTGGTGGTTCTAGAAGAAAATATAGAATTATAGATTTCAAGAGAAAGAAAGATGGAGTACCTGCAAAGGTAGTAAGCATCGAGTACGATCCAAACAGAACAGCAAATATTGCACTTATCAGCTATGTAGATGGTGAGAAGGCATATATCCTTGCTCCTAACGGATTAAAAGTAGGTGACGAACTTATGAATGGTTCAACAGCTGAAATTAAAGTAGGTAACTGCTTAGCACTTGCAGATATACCAGTAGGTACAGAAGTACACAACGTAGAGTTATATCCTGGTAGAGGTGGACAGCTCGTTCGTGCAGCTGGAAACTCGGCACAGCTTATGGCTAAAGAAGGAAAGTATGCAACATTAAGACTTCCTTCAGGTGAAATGAGAATGATAGCTCTTAACTGCCGTGCAACAATCGGTTCAGTAGGAAACATTGAGCATGATCTTGTAAATATCGGTAAAGCAGGACGTAAGAGAAACATGGGTATCAGACCTACAGTTCGTGGCTCTGTCATGAACCCTAATGACCATCCACACGGTGGTGGTGAAGGTAAGACTGGAATCGGTCGTCCGGGTCCATGTACACCTTGGGGTAAACCAGCACTTGGTTTGAAGACAAGAAAGAAGAACAAAGCTTCTAACAAGATGATTGTAAGAAGAAGAGATGGAAAGAACATGAAATAGTTTAAAGGAGGTTTAACCTATGGCTCGATCATTAAAAAAAGGACCATTTGCAGACGAGAGCTTACTTAAAAAAGTAGATGCTATGAATGCAGCAGGTGACAAACAGGTTATTAAGACATGGTCACGTCGCTCAACAATTTTCCCGCAGATGGTTGGACATACAATAGCAGTTCACGACGGAAGAAGACATGTGCCTGTATATATTACAGAAGACATGGTTGGACATAAACTCGGTGAATTCGTAGCAACAAGAACTTACAGAGGACATGGAAAAGACGAAAAGAAAACAGGCTCAAGATAGTCTAGAATTTTGAAAGGAGGTTTTATCCATGGCAAAAGGACATAGATCCCAGATTAAGAGAGAGAGAAATGCAGTTAAAGATACAAGACCATCAGCAAAGTTATCTTATGCTAGAGTTCCTGTACAGAAAGCATGTTTCGTATTAGATGCCATTAGAGGAAAAAGTGTTCAGGAAGCAATCGGTATTTTAACATATAACCCAAGATATGCATCTGAAGTTATTCTTAAGTTATTAAATTCAGCAATAGCAAATGCAGAGAACAATAACGGCATGAGCCCTGATAGACTCTATATTGAAGAGTGTTACGCAAGTAACGGTCCTATTATGAAGAGAATCAGACCAAGAGCACAGGGTAGAGCTTATAGAATAGAGAAGAGAATGAGCCACATTACTGTAGTGCTCAATGAGAAATAATAGGAAACAGGAAAGGAGATTAGTATGGGACAGAAAGTAAATCCACATGGCTTAAGAGTCGGTGTCATCAAAGACTGGGACTCAAAGTGGTATGCTGAGGCTGATTTTGCTGACAACTTAGTAGAGGATAACAAAATCAGAACTTACCTTAAAGAAAAATTATACAATTCAGGCGTTTCTAGAATTGAAATAGAGAGAGCATCTGACAGAGTTAAAGTTATCGTTCATACAGCTAAACCTGGTGTAGTAATCGGTAAAGGTGGAGCAGAGATAGAGAAACTTAAGACAGAAGTTCAGAAGTTTACAGATAAGAAATTAATTGTTGATATAAAAGAAGTTAAGAGACCGGATAAGGATGCACAGCTTGTTGCTGAGAACATTGCAACACAGTTAGAGAATCGTGTATCATTCAGAAGAGCAATGAAGTCAACAATGTCAAGATCAATGAAGGCCGGAGCAAAAGGTATCAAGACTTCTGTTTCAGGACGTCTTGGTGGTGCTGATATGGCTCGTACAGAGTTCTATAGCGAAGGTACTATTCCACTTCAGACATTAAGAGCAGACATTGACTACGGTTTTGCAGAAGCAGACACAACATACGGTAAAGTCGGTGTTAAAGTTTGGATCTACAAAGGCGAAGTTCTTCCAGTAAAAGAAGTAGTTAAGGAAGGGAGCGAGAAATAATGTTAATGCCAAAAAGAGTAAAGCGTCGTAAACAGTTCCGTGGTTCCATGAGAGGTAAAGCCTTAAGAGGAAACAAGATTACAAACGGTGAATATGGTATTGTCGCTTTAGACCCAGCATGGATTAAATCAAACCAGATAGAGGCTGCCCGTATTGCTATGACACGTTATATCAAGCGTGGTGGTAAAGTTTGGATTAAAATATTCCCAGATAAACCAGTAACAGCTAAACCTGCTGAAACTCGAATGGGTTCAGGAAAAGGTACATTAGAGTACTGGGTTGCAGTAGTTAAACCAGGACGTGTTATGTTTGAAATAGCCGGTGTTCCAGAGGAAACAGCTAGAGAAGCATTACGTCTCGCAATGCACAAATTACCGGTTAAGTGTAAAATCGTATCTCGTGCAGATTTAGAAGGCGGTGATAACAGTGAAAATTAATAAGTATGTAGAAGATTTACAGACAAAATCAGCTGCAGAATTAAATGATGAATTAGTAGCTGCTAAAAAGGAACTCTTTAATTTAAGATTTCAGAACGCAACAAATCAGTTAGACAATACAAGCAGAATCAAAGAAGTCAGAAGAAACATTGCAAGAATTCAGACAGTGATGACACAGAAAGCTGCAAACTAATAGATATTGTATTCCGGGAAAGGAGGAACTGTTGTGGAAGAAAGAAATTTAAGAAAAACCAGAGTTGGTAAGGTCGTTAGCGATAAAATGGATAAGACAATCGTTGTAGCAGTAGAAGATCATGTAAAACATCCTCTCTACAAGAAAATCGTTAAGAGAACATACAAATTAAAAGCTCATGATGAGAACAACGAGTGTGGTATCGGAGATACAGTTAAGGTAATGGAAACAAGACCATTGTCAAAAGATAAGAGATGGAGACTTGTTCAGATAATTGAAAAAGCTAGATAGAGCCTCAAATAAAAATTTGAGTTGAAAGGAGTATTATTATGATTCAACAGGAAAGCAGACTTAAAGTTGCTGACAATACTGGCGCTAAAGAATTACTCTGTATCAGAGTTTTGGGCGGTTCTACTAGAAGATATGCTAATATCGGTGATGTAATCGTTGCTTCTGTCAAAGATGCAACACCAGGCGGTGTTGTAAAAAAAGGTGACGTAGTTAAAGCTGTAGTAGTTCGTTCTGTAAATGGCGCACGCCGTAAGGACGGTTCTTATATAAAATTTGATGAAAATGCTGCTGTTATCATTAAAGATGATAAGACACCAAGAGGAACACGTATTTTTGGACCAGTAGCCAGAGAGCTCAGAGAAAAACAGTTTATGAAAATTGTTTCTCTGGCACCAGAAGTATTATAAGGAGGTGTAGGCATGGCAACAAGTAAAATTAAAAAAGGCGATATGGTTCGTGTAATCGCCGGTAAAGATAAAGGTAAAGAAGGAAAAGTTCTTTCAGTAGATGTAAAGAATGCAAAGGTTGTTGTTGAAGGAATCAACATGGTAACAAAACATACAAAGCCAAGTGCACAGAATACAGCAGGTGGAATCATCAGCCAGGAAGCTGCTATGGATATTTCAAATGTTATGTATCTTTCAAAGGGCAAAGTTACAAGAGTTGGTTTTCAGATTAACGATGGCAAAAAAGTTCGTGTTGCAAAGGCAACAGGCGAGGTTATTGACTAATTAAGGAAGGAGGACCGGAAAGTTGAGTAGACTTAAAGAAACTTATAAGAGTGAAATTGTTGACGCTATGACAAAGAAGTTTGGTTACAAAAATGTCATGGAAGTACCAAAGCTTGACAAGATTGTTATAAATATGGGTGTTGGTGAAGCAAAAGATAACGCAAAGGTTTTAGATGCAGCTATCAGTGATCTTACTACTATAGCTGGTCAGAAGCCGGTTGTTACAAGAGCTAAAAATTCAATCGCTAACTTCAAATTAAGAGAAGGTGTTGCTATCGGATGTAAAGTAACACTCAGAGGCGAGAAGATGTACGAATTCTTAGATCGTCTTGTAAATCTTGCATTACCACGTGTACGTGACTTTAGAGGTGTAAATCCTAATGCTTTTGATGGTAGAGGAAATTATGCACTTGGTATCAAGGAGCAGCTTATTTTCCCTGAAATTGAGTATGATAAGGTAGACAAAGTCAGAGGTATGGATGTAATTATTGTTACAACTGCTAAAACTGATGAAGAAGCTCGTGAATTATTGACATTATTCAATATGCCGTTTAAGAAATAGTTAGGAGGTAATCACATGGCTAAAACCGCTATGAAGGTTAAGCAGCAGCGTAAAGCAAAATTCTCTACACAGGCTTACAGCCGTTGCAGAATTTGTGGTCGTCCGCATGCTTATTTAAGAAAATACGGAATTTGCAGAATTTGTTTCCGTGAGTTAGCTTACAAGGGACAGATTCCTGGTGTTAAAAAAGCTAGCTGGTAAGGTATAAGGTTAGGAAAGGAGGCAATTTTTAAATGACAACTAATGATCCAATCGCAGATATGCTTACAAGAATTCGTAACGCAAACACTGCTAAACATGATACAGTAGATATTCCAGCTTCAAAGATGAAAATATCTATCGCAGATATTCTTGTTAATGAAGGTTATATAAAGAAATATGAAGTTGTTGAAGATGGCAACTTCAAGACAATCAGAGTAACATTAAAATATGGTCAGGATAAAAACGAGAAGGTTATCACAGGAATTAAGAGAATTTCTAAGCCGGGTCTTCGTGTTTATGCTGGTAAAGATGAGCTTCCAAGAGTTCTTGGTGGACTTGGAATAGCAATCATTTCTACAAACAACGGTGTTATCACTGATAAGCAGGCTAGAAAGTTAAATGTAGGCGGAGAAGTGCTTGCATTTGTATGGTAATATATTAACTCTAAATAAATAGGAGGTGCACGGCATGTCACGTATAGGAAGAATGCCTATCGCTATACCTGCAGGGGTAACTGTTGATATAGCAGAAAATAATAAGGTGACTGTAAAAGGACCAAAGGGAACACTTGAAAGAGTATTACCTTCGGAAATGGAAATTAAGGTAGAAGACAATCATGTTGTTGTTTCAAGACCAAATGATTTAAAGAAGATGAAATCTTTACACGGTCTTACAAGAACACTTATTGCAAATATGGTAACAGGTGTTACTGAAGGATATGAGAAAGTTCTCGAAATCAACGGTGTTGGTTACAGAGGACAGAAACAGGGCAAGAAGTTAGTGTTATCACTTGGTTATTCACATCCTGTTGAGATGGAAGATCCGGAAGGAATCGAGACAGTTATGGATGGAACAAACAAGATTACAGTTAAAGGTATCGATAAAGAAAAAGTTGGCCAGTATGCTGCTGAAATCAGAGCAAAGAGAAGTCCTGAACCTTATAAAGGAAAAGGTATTAAGTATGCTGATGAAGTTATTAGACGTAAAGTCGGTAAGACTGGTAAGAAATAATTAAAGGAGTGACAAAGATGGTTAGCAAGAAATCAAGAACTAAAGTTCGTTTAGATAAACATAGAAGAATACGTAACCGTTTAAGCGGTACAGCGCAGTGCCCACGTTTAGCTGTGTTTAGAAGTAATAATCATATGTACGCTCAGATTATTGACGATACAGTTGGAAATACACTTGTATCAGCTTCAACTCTTCAGAAAGAAGTTAAGGCTGAGTGTGAGAAGACAAATAACGTTGATGCAGCAGCACACTTAGGTACTGTAATTGCTAAAAAAGCGTTAGACAAAGGTATTAAGACTGTTGTCTTTGATAGAGGCGGATTCATATATCAGGGTAAAGTTAAGGCATTAGCAGAAGCAGCAAGAGAAGCTGGTCTGGAATTCTAATCAAGGAGGAGAACACATGAAACGTACAATCGTTGATGCTAGTCAGTTAGAGTTAGAAGAAAAAGTAGTATCAATTAAGCGTGTAACAAAGGTTGTTAAAGGTGGACGTAACATGAGATTTGCAGCCCTTGTTGTTGTCGGTGACGGTAACGGACACGTTGGTGCAGGTTTAGGAAAAGCAGCTGAAATTCCTGAAGCTATTCGTAAAGGAAAAGAAGATGCAATAAAGAAACTTATAACCGTAGCTATTGATGAAAACTTAAGTATTCCTCATGATACAATGGGAGAGTTTGGCAGTGCTTCAGTATTACTGAAGAAAGCTCCAGAAGGTACCGGAGTTATCGCAGGTGGTCCTGCGCGTAACGTACTTGAGCTTGCAGGAATCAAAAATATCAGAACAAAGTCATTAGGTTCAAATAACAAGCAGAATGTAGTTTTAGCTACAATCGCCGGATTATCTGGATTAAAGACTCCTGAGGAAGTAGCCAAGCTTCGTGGAAAATCTGTAGAAGAAATCTTAGGCTAATAGGAGGAAAGAATAATGGCACAGAAATTAAAAATCACATTAGTAAAATCTACTATTGGTGCAGTTCCAAAGCATAGAAAAACAGTTGAAGCTTTAGGTTTAAGAAAGCTTAACAAGACTGTTGAGATGCCTGATAATCCTGCAGTAAGAGGTATGATTCAGCAAGTTAGACATTTAGTAAAAGTAGAAGAAATATAATCTGAAATAAGGAGGTGCAATCATGGACTTATCAAATTTAAGACCTGCAGAGGGTTCAACACATAACGATAACTTCAGAAGAGGTCGTGGACATGGATCCGGAAACGGTAAGACAGCTGGTAAAGGTCATAAAGGACAGAAGGCTCGTTCAGGTGCTCCTAGAATCGGTTTCGAAGGTGGACAGATGCCTTTATACAGGAGAATACCTAAGAGAGGTTTCACAAACAGAAATACAAAGTACATTGTTGGAATCAACATAAGTGTACTTGAGGATAAATTCTCAGACGGTGATGTAGTTACTGTTGAAGAGTTAATCGATAAGGGTATTGTAAAGAATCCTAGAGATGGTGTTAAGATCCTTGGAAATGGAGAACTTACCAAAAAGCTCAATGTTAAGGTTAGTGCATTCAGTGAAGGTGCTAAGAGCAAAATTGAAGCTGCTGGTGGAACCTGTGAGGTGATTTAATGTTAAAAACTCTTCGTAATGCATTAAAGGTACAAGAGATTAGAAAAAGATTATTATATACATTCTTTATTTTAGTCGTTGTCAGGATTGGTTGTCAGGTGCCAATCCCTGGCACTGACAGTTCAGTGATAAAGGATTTAACAGAACAGTTTGCAGGTGGTGCGTTCAGTTTCTTTGATGCGATGACAGGTGGTTCTTTCGAGAACATGTCGTTATTTGCGTTGAACATCACACCATACATAACTGCTTCTATTATAATGCAGTTATTGACAATAGCGATTCCTTCTCTTGAAGAACTTCAGAAAGACGGAGAAGAAGGCAGAAAGAAAATTGCTGAAATCACAAGATATATGACAGTTGTATTATCTTTGATTGAAAGTATAGCTATGGCTATCGGATTTGGTAGTCAGGGACTTTTCGGTGCAAGAGCATCAATGAGTACAGCTAAATATGCCGGAGTAATCACTGTTGCAGTTATCACAATGACTGCCGGTTCAGCACTCGTTATGTGGCTCGGAGAGACTATTAACGAGAGAGGTGTTGGAAATGGTATTTCAATCGTGTTATTAATTAACATCGTTGCAAGAATCCCAAGTGATTTTGCAAGCCTCTTTGAAAAATATGTAGTAAATGGAAGCTCAGTTGGTGCAAAAGGACTTGGAGCTATATTAATCGTTGTAGCCGTTTTGGTTCTTGTAGCACTTGTAGTTATTTTACAGGGTGGAGAGAGAAGAATACCGGTACAGTATGCTAAAAAGATTCAGGGAAGAAAGGCAGTCGGTGGACAGTCTTCAAATATTCCTCTTAAAGTTAATACAGCCGGAGTTATTCCTATCATCTTTGCTCAGTCAATTTTACAGTTCCCTGTAGTTATCGCAAGATTTGTTACAGGTGGAACACCGGAGTGGACATTTTATTTTACATCAAGTTATTGGTGTAAGGGTGGAGCTAGCCTTAAATATTCTATAGGATTCCTCGTTTATATAGTAATGGTTATAGGATTTGCATATTTCTATACATCTATTACATTCAATCCTATGGAAGTTGCAGATAATATGAAGAAACAGGGCGGATTTATACCGGGAATCAGACCGGGTAAGCCGACAACAGAGTATCTGAATACTATGCTCAATTATATTGTTTTCATCGGTGCAGTAGGACTTCTTATTGTAGCGTCAATACCAATCCTGTTTTCAGGAATTACTGGTCAGAACCTTTCATTTGGTGGAACGTCTATGATCATTATCGTTGGTGTTGTTTTGGAGACAATCAAACAGATAGAATCCATGATGGTTGTAAGAAATTACAAAGGATTTTTAACAGAATAGACTTGACACAATATGGGCAATGGAACGCAGATTATTCTGCGGTTCATTGTCATATTACTTATATAACGTAAATAAATAATTATATAATAAAGAAAGGTATGGTCGTAATATGAAAATTATTATGTTGGGTGCACCTGGTGCAGGTAAGGGTACACAGGCTAAGAAAATAGCTGATAAATACTCTATACCACACATTTCTACAGGAGATATATTCAGAGCTAACATTAAAGAAGGAACTGAATTAGGAAAGAAAGCTAAAACTTATATGGATCAGGGATTACTTGTTCCTGACGAACTTGTAGTTGACCTTGTAGTTGACAGAGTACAGCAGGATGATTGCAGTAACGGATATGTATTAGACGGTTTTCCAAGAACAATACCACAGGCGGAGAGTCTTGATGCTGCATTGGAGAAACTTGGAGACAAGATTGATTACGCAATTAATGTGGAAGTTCCTGATGAGAATATCGTAAGAAGAATGTCCGGAAGACGTGCTTGTCTTGCATGCGGAGCAACTTATCATTTAGTTCACATTCCTCCAAAGAAAGAGGGAATATGTGATAACTGCGGTAAGGAACTTGTTCTTCGTGATGATGATAAGCCTGAGACAGTTACAAAGAGATTAAATGTATACCATGAGCAGACACAGCCGCTTATTGATTACTATACAACAAAGAATGTGTTAGCTGAGGTAGACGGTACTAAAGATATGGAAGAAGTTTTCCAGGATATCGTAAAGGTATTGGGAGTTTAAAAAATGTCTGTAACAATAAAATCCCAAAGGGAAATAGAATATATGCGTGAAGCCGGAAGATTATTGGCGATAGTTCATAATGAACTTGAGAAATTCGTGAAGCCGGGAGTATCTACTAAAGATATAGACAGACTTGGTGAAAAAATAATCAGAGGTTTCGGATGTATTCCTTCATTTCTTAACTATCAGGGATATCCGGCATCTATCTGTGTATCAGTAAATGAAGAGATTGTACATGGTATTCCATCCGATAACAGAATATTAAAGGATGGAGATATTGTCAGTCTTGATGCCGGATTAATATACAAAGGATACCATTCAGACGCAGCCAGAACTCATGGAGTCGGCAATATAAGCGATGAGGCACAACGATTAATCGATGTAACCAGACAGTGCTTTTTTGATGGTATACAACAGGCAAAAGCAGGTAATCATCTTAATGATATATGCAAAGCTATAGGTAATTGTGCCACAAAAGCAGGTTACGGCATTGTAAAAGAACTTGTGGGACATGGTATTGGGCAGGAATTGCATGAAGCTCCTCAAATCCCGAATTACTGTATGAATCGTAGGGGTATAAAATTGGAAAGTTGTATGACACTTGCAATTGAACCTATGATTACGGCGGGAGGGGCAGATGTAAAATGGCTTCCTGACAGGTGGACTGTTGTGACAAAGGATAAATCATTGGCAGCCCATTATGAGAACACAGTGCTGATTACTGACGGTCAGCCGGAAATATTAACATTGTTAAGTGAGGAAAGTCGATGATAACTTATAAGCCTGGAGAGTTTGCTTTTTCTAAATCCGGACATGATAAAGATAATTTATATATCATAATAAAGGAAGACGGAGAATATGTTTATCTGTCAGACGGTAAATATAAAACAGCGGACAATCCCAAGAAGAAAAACAAAAAACATGTACAGACGGTTCATTATGAAGATGAATGTATATCTGAAAAAATAAAAAATGGTGTTCCGCTCAATGATGTGGAAATCGGAACAGCAATACGCAAAGCGTTAAAACAGTTCAGGACAGTCGATTAAAATTAGGAGGTTGTGAAGATGTCAAAAACTGATGTTATAGAGATAGAAGGAACAGTAATTGAGAAATTGCCTAACGCAATGTTTCAGGTAGAATTAGAAAATGGTCATAAGGTACTTGCACATATCAGCGGTAAGTTAAGAATGAACTTCATCAGAATTTTACCTGGTGATAAAGTTACTATAGAAATGTCTCCATATGATTTGTCAAAAGGTCGTATTATCTGGAGAGACAAATAATTCGATTTTTGTAAAAATTATACTTGCTAAAATAAAGCAGTCATGCTATACTAAAAATCGGATTTTTTTTGAAAGGAGGATTTACCGTGAAGGTTAGATCATCAGTAAAACCAATTTGCGAAAAATGCAAGGTTATCAAGAGAAAGGGCAGAGTCAGAGTAATCTGCGAAAACCCAAAGCATAAGCAGAGACAGGGCTAATTCCTATCATGCTTATTTATAATGCGGCTGCAGTAATGAAACACTAGGATTAGTTGTATCATTGCTATAAAATATAACAATAAACTGTAGGCTTCGGCTGCGTACAACATTTCAGACGTTATTTATAACGGGCTACGTATGTTGATGTCTATAAAAAACAACGAAGAGAATATTAATGGAGGTGTAATACGCACATGGCTCGTATTTCAGGTGTTGATTTACCAAGAGAGAAACGTGTTGAAATCGGATTAACTTATGTATATGGAATCGGTAGAGTAAGTGCTAATCGTATTCTTGCAGAAGCTAATGTAGATCCTAATACACGTGTTAGAGATTTAACAGACGAAGAAGTAAAGAAGATTAATGAAGTTATCGCTGCTTCACAGACAGTTGAAGGTGATTTAAGAAGAGAAATCGCTATGAACATCAAGAGACTTCAGGAAATCGGATGCTATAGAGGAATTCGTCATAGAAAAGGACTTCCGGTTCGTGGTCAGAAGACTAAGACAAATGCAAGAACTCGTAAAGGTCCTAAGCGTACAGTTGCTAATAAGAAGAAATAATTAATTTTTCTTATAAAACCTGTATATTATTAAAAATCCAAAAAATTTAGAAACACAGAAAATATTAAAATAGAAAGAACCCATAAGGGAGGTTAGTTTAGAATGGCTAAAGTTACAAAAAAAGTGACAAAAAAGCGTGTAAAGAAAAACGTTGAACGCGGACAGGCACATATCCAGTCATCATTTAACAATACAATAGTAACATTGACAGACAATGAAGGAAATGCTCTTTCTTGGGCTAGTGCCGGTGGTCTTGGTTTTAGAGGTTCAAGGAAATCTACTCCTTATGCAGCTCAGATGGCAGCAGAAACTGCTACTAAGGCAGCTTTAGTTCACGGATTAAAATCAGTAGATGTTATGGTTAAAGGTCCAGGTTCAGGAAGAGAAGCAGCAATCCGTGCTCTTCAGGCTTGCGGACTTGAGGTTACAAGTATTAAGGACGTAACTCCTGTACCACATAATGGATGTCGTCCACCAAAACGCAGAAGAGTCTAATAGGAGGTGCAAATAGATGGCAGTAAATAGAACACCGGTTCTTAAAAGATGCAGATCACTTGGGTTGGATCCGGTTTATTTAGGAATAGATAAGAAATCAACAAGAGAATTAAAGAGAGCAAACAGAAAGATGAGTGAGTACGGTCTTCAGTTAAGAGAAAAACAGAAGGCAAAATTCATCTATGGCGTATTAGAGAAACCTTTTAGAAATTATTATGAGAAAGCACAGAAGATGCAGGGTATGACTGGTGCTAATCTTATGGTTTTACTTGAGCTCAGACTTGACAATGTTATGTTCCGTCTCGGAATGGCTAGAACAAGAAAAGAAGCAAGACAGATAGTTGATCATAAGCATGTATTAGTAAATGGAAAACGTGTAAATATACCTTCATATCTGGTTAAAGCTGGAGATGTTATTGAAATAGCAGAGAAATACCAGAGTTCACAGAGATACAAAGACATTTTCGAGGTAACAGACGGAAGACTTGTTCCAGAGTGGCTTGAAGCAGATCATGAGAACTTCAAGGGTACTGTTAAAGAGTTACCTACAAGAGAAATCATTGATGTCCCAGTAGATGAGATGCTTATTGTCGAATTGTATTCAAAGTAGGCTAGTTAGGCAATTCCTAAAATTTGGATAAGGAGGGGCTTTTTAATGTTTGATTTTGAAAAACCTAATATTGAGATAGTTGAAATCTCTGATGACAAGAGATATGGAAGGTTTGTCGTTGAACCTCTTGAGAGAGGATACGGCACAACATTAGGAAATTCATTAAGAAGAATCATGCTTTCATCTCTTCCGGGCGCAGCAGTAAGCCAGGTAAGAATTGAAGGAGTACTTCATGAATTCAGTTCAATTCCGGGAGTTAAGGAAGATGTTACTGAGATTATAATGAATGTAAAAGAGTTAGCTATTAAGAATAATAGCGAAACTGATGAAGTTAAAATGGCTTATATAGATAAAACTGGTGATGGTGTTGTAACAGCAGCAGACATCCAGGTTGACGCTGATATTGAGATTATGAATCCGGATTTGGTAATTGCTACTCTCAATGGTGGTAGTGATAGTAAGCTTTATATGGAGTTTACTATAACAAAAGGCAGAGGCTATGTAAGTTCAGATAAGAACAAAAGTGATGATCTTCCAATCGGTATGATTGCAATCGATTCAATCTACACACCGGTTGAAAGAGTTAATATTTCCATACAGAATACACGTGTAGGTCAGATTACTGATTTTGATAAGCTTACATTAGATGTTTATACAAATGGTACTCTTGCACCGGATGAAGCTGTAAGTTTAGCAGCAAAGGTGCTTAGTGAGCATTTGAATCTGTTTATTGACTTATCAGAAAAAGGTCAGAATTTTGATGTTATTGTTGAGAAGGAAGACGATAAGAAAGAGAAAGTTCTTGAGATGAATATCGACGAACTTGAATTGTCTGTCCGCTCATACAATTGCTTAAAGAGAGCAGGAATTAATACAGTTGAGGAACTGACGAACAGGACACCTGAAGATATGATGAAGGTACGTAACCTTGGACGCAAATCTTTAGAAGAAGTTCTTGCAAAATTGAAAGAACTTGGCTTGTCATTACGTCAGGGCGAAGAATAAATTGACGTTCAGGTAAAGGAGGTAAGAAAATGGCAGGATATAGAAAACTCGGCAGAACTTCCAGCCAGAGAAAGGCATTACTTAGAGGTCAGGTAACAGCTTTACTTAACAATGGTAAAATCGTTACAACTGAGGCTAGAGCAAAGGAAGTTCGTAAAGTTGCTGAAGGTTTAATTGCCATGGCAGTTAAAGAGAAAGATAATTTCGAAGAAGTTACAGTTAAGGCAAAAGTTGCCCGTAAAGATAAAGATGGAAAGAGAGTTAAAGAGGTTGTTGACGGAAAGAAAGTTACAGTATTCGATGAAGTTGACAAGACAATAAAGAAGGATAACCCTTCACGTCTTCATGCAAGAAGAAAGATGCTTGCAGTTCTCTATCCGGTTAAAGAAGTTCCAACAGATGCTGCTGGTAAGAAAAAAGCTACAAAAGAAGTTGATCTTACTCAGAAGTTATTCGACGAGATAGCACCTAAGTATGCAGATCGTAACGGTGGTTACACAAGAATCATCAAGATTGGTCAGCGTAAAGGTGACGCAGCTATGGAAGTAGTTCTTGAATTAGTATAGTATGATTTATTATGGAGTTAGGAATCTGCATTCCTGACTCCTTTTTAAATTATGCAGGTTTACAACAATTTCGTAGGAGAGATGAAAATGCCGTTTATTAAAGTAGAAAATCTGGTGCATAAATTTTTTGAAAGAAATAATGAAGGTGAAATAATTGATGAGAAAAACGCACTTGATGGAGTGGATTTTCAAATAGAAGCCGGACAGTTTATTGCCATACTTGGAAGAAATGGTTCGGGAAAATCAACGCTGGCAAGACATTTGAATTGTCTTCTGTTTCCTCATGAAGGTTCAATATGGATTGACGGAAATGAGGTTAAGGAGGAAGATGATATAAATATTTGGAATAATAGAAAAAATATTGGTATGGTATTTCAGAATCCGGATAACCAGATTATTGGAACAACAGTAGAAGAAGATACGGCATTCGGACCGGAAAATCTGGAGTTTTCTACGGAAAAAATCCGTGACAGGGTAGATAATGCATTAAAGATGACAGGAATGTATAAGAAAATGAATGTATCACCAAACAGCCTGTCAGGTGGACAGAAACAGCGTGTGGCAATCGCAGGTACTCTGGCAATGCATCCGAAATGTATAGTGCTTGATGAGGCAACAGCCATGCTTGATCCTGACGGAAGGAAAGAATTGATAAGTACTGTTCACAGACTAAATAAAGAAGAAGGAATAACTATAATATTAATTACTCATTTTATGAATGAGGCTGTAGATGCTGACAGAATATTTGTAATGGATAACGGCATGGTGACTATGATGGGGACACCAAAAGAAGTATTTAGCAGGTCAGATGAAATTAAAAATCTGGGACTTGAGATGCCTGTTATGATGAATGTGGCTATAAGATTAAAAAATGATGGATATGAAATACCGGTAGATGTATTTACAATAGAAAAACTTGCAGATGTATATGAACAGTTGTATAGAAAACATTTGAATGGAGAGTAGTGAAAAAATCATACCGATGTATGATTTTTTTCACGGCTATTTGTTTCGGAGCGAAAACAAACAGCCCTTTATGGCAGAAGAAAAATCGCCTCCGCGAATTTTTCTTCGCCTCTTCGCGATAAAATCGCTCAGAAATGGAGGGTAGCATGATAGAATTTGTTGATGTTAATTATGTATATGGAAACGACAAGGCTGTGGATAATGTCAGCTTTAAGATAGAGAAAGGTAAATTTACGGGAATAATCGGTCATACAGGTTCAGGAAAATCTACTCTTATCCAGATGATGAATGGTCTGTTAAAACCGGAATCAGGCACGATACTTTATGATGGAAAAGATATATTTGAAGAAGGATATGATTTGAGAAGTCTTAAATTTAAGGTGGGACTTGTATTTCAATATCCTGAATATCAGTTGTTTGAAAGTACTGTTTTGCGGGATGTCGCATATGGACCTATTAATAAGGGATTAGCTAAAGAAGATGCGGTTAAAGAGGCAAAGGCAGCTATGGAGATAGTCGGAATAAATGAAGATAAATATGAAAAGTCCCCGTTTGAGCTGTCAGGTGGAGAAAAGAAGAGGGTTGCCATAGCTGGAATTCTGGCTATGAAACCGGAAGTACTGGTGCTTGATGAGCCGGCGGCGGGACTTGATCCTGAGACAAGAATAAATTTATTTGAAATGTTAAAGAGACTGTGTACATCAGAAAATATAACGGTGGTAGTTGTGTCACATTCAATGGAAGATATGGCAGAGTATGCAGAACACATTATTGTAATGGATGATGGTAAGCTGATAAAAAGTGGAACGGCAAGGGAGGTATTTTCAAATGCAGAAGATTTGGAAAATATAGGACTTGCCGCACCGGAGATAACATATCTTATGTGCGAATTAAGTAAAAGAGGAATACCGGTAGATAAAACTATAATTAAGACGGAAGAGGCTATAAAATGCTTAGAGACATTACTTTAGGACAATATTATATAACAGAATCAAAAATTCATAGTCTGGACCCGAGAGTTAAACTTGCGGGAACAATGTTATATGTAATATCACTGTTTTTGACGGATGGACTGCTTGGTTATCTTGTGGGTGCAATATTTCTTGGAATAATAATAAAGATATCAAAAGTACCGTTTAAATACATGGTAAGAGGCCTTAAGGCTATAATATTTATACTTATAATAACAGCAGCATGTAATGTACTGTTTTATCAGGGAACAACCACTATATTTAGGGCAGGCTTTGTAAAGGTTACAGTAGAAGGGCTGGAGGTTGCGGCTGCAATGTCAATAAGACTTGTAATGCTTATACTTGGGACATCTATTATGACCCTTACAACAAGTCCGAACGACCTGACAGACGGACTTGAGAAGTCCCTTGGATTTCTTGAAAAAATGAAAGTACCTGTTCACGAGATAGCTCTCATGATGTCTATAGCACTGAGATTTATACCGATACTGGTTGAGGAAACAAACAAAATAATGAAAGCGCAGACGAGCAGAGGGGCAGATTTTACATCAGGAAATCTGATTCAGAGAGTGAAAAATTACATTCCGATTATTGTACCTCTCTTTATATCTGCATTTCACAGAGCTTCAGATCTGGCAATGGCAATGGAGTCGAGATGTTACAGAACCGGCAGACAGAGAACTAAATTATATCCCCTTAAATATGAGAAAACAGACTATAAGGGTTATATTGTAATTATTATTTATTTCATAATTATGGTTGGAATGAAAATTACTATAGAAGGATTAGGCGTGGGAGGATTTTTCACAATGTAAAATCCGAGGAATGGAGAATATATGAAGAGAGTAATGTTAATAGTAGCCTATGATGGAAGTAACTATTGTGGATGGCAGAAACAGAAAAACGGTCTTGCGGTGGAGGCAGTGATAAATAAAACGCTTTGTGATATAACAGGTGAAGATATAGAAGTGACAGGAGCGAGCAGAACAGATGCAGGAGTACATGCTATGGGAAATGTGGCTGTATTTGATACAGAATCAAGAATTCCGGCAGAAAAATTTTCATATGCGTTAAACAGGTATCTTCCTGATGATATTGTTATACAAGAGTCGATTGAGGTGGCATCTGATTTTCATCCGAGACATGTAAAATGTAATAAGACATATGAGTATAGCATCATAAACAGGAAATTTCCATTACCTAAAGAACGATTATACTCTCATTTTCTGTATTATGACATGGATATTGAAAAGATGAGAATGGCTGCGTCATATCTTGTGGGCGAACATGATTTTAAAAGCTTCTGTTCGGTAAATACCCAGGTGAAGGACACGGTCAGAACAATATACAGTATAGACATTGAGAAAGATTCAGACAAGGTAATCATGAGAGTCAATGGAAACGGTTTTTTATATAATATGGTGAGAATCATAGCAGGTACACTGATACAGGCAGGAACGGGACAAATAGAGCCTGAAACGGTGGAAAAAATGCTTGAAGCAAAAAACAGGGAAGCGGCAGGACCTACTGCACCGGCTAAAGGTCTGACACTTGTGAAAATCGAGTATGAAGAACCCATAACAAATGTGGATAAATGTTAATAAATTTCAAAAAAATATTGACACATGTGGATGCGTGTAATATAATTATCAAATGTGACAGTGCGTCGATACTTTGACCATAGCCCCGGTAAAAAGTGTCCATAGTGCTGATTATATGTTTATCAGAAATATAGGAGGAAAACCAATGAAGAGTTACATGGCTAGTCCGGCAACAATTGAAAGAAAATGGTATGTAGTTGATGCTACAGGATATACATTAGGTCGTTTATCATCAGAAATCGCTAAGGTGTTAAGAGGTAAGAACAAACCAACATATACACCACACATCGATACAGGTGATTATGTTATAGTAGTAAATGCAGATAAGATTAAAGTTACAGGTAGAAAGTTAGATCAGAAGATTTATTACAACCACTCAGAGTATGTAGGTGGAATGAAAGAGACTACACTTAGAGAGTTATTAGCTAAGAAGCCTGAGAAGGTTATCGAACTTGCAGTTAAGGGAATGCTTCCAAAGGGACCTTTGGGACGTCAGATGTATACAAAGCTTCATGTATATGCAGGACCAGAGCATGATCATGCAGCACAGAAGCCTGAAGTATTAACATTTTAATAAGCTGGAAGGAGGAAATAATAAATGGCAAAAACAGCTAATTTTTACGGAACAGGTAGAAGAAAGAAAAGTGTGGCTAGAGTATATTTAAGACCAGGTAAAGGTGACATTACAATAAATAAGAGAAACATTGATGATTATTTTGGACTTGAGACATTAAAGGTTATCGTTCGTCAGCCTTTAGTTGCTACAGAGACAACAGAGAAATTTGATGTTGTAGTAAACGTTCAGGGTGGTGGATACACAGGACAGGCCGGAGCTATCAGACATGGTATCTCAAGAGCTTTATTGCAGGTTGATGATGAGTATCGTCCAACATTAAAGAAAGCTGGTTTCTTAACAAGAGACCCAAGAATGAAAGAAAGAAAGAAATACGGTCTCAAAGCTGCACGTCGTGCACCACAGTTCAGCAAGAGATAAGCAGTTATCTACAAACAAATGTATATTACACTCCAGGACTTATGTTCTGGGGTGTTTTTTGTAGGAAATGTGATAGGGATTTTATTATAGTAAAATATAAGGGAAGGTGATTAGATTGAGCAAAAATTTAACAACTTCAAAATTAGACAGGCAAAATATTCTTAATAATGAAAAGGCTTTGATTGAGATTAAGAATCAGACAGGAATTCAAGGAATAATATTCGAGGACAAAGTTTATTTTACGAAGATGATGTTATCAACATATTTTGAAGTGGATATAAGAACGATTGAAAGATATGTTAGTGATAATATAGATGAGCTTTCGGCTAATGGATATGAGATAGTTAAGGGAAAGCGACTGAAAAATTTTATTAATGAAATTGAAAAATTGGATGTTCCCGACATTAATGTCGGGAACATAAGTAATCGAACATCACAATTGGCGATTTTTGATTTTCGATCTTTTTTGGACTTGGCAATGATGTTAGTAGAAAGTCAACCGGCAAAGAGTTTACGGCAAGTAGTGTTGGATATTGTAATTGATTTTATTAATCAAAAATCCGGTGGTGGAACTAAATATATTAATCAAAGAGATAGTGAATTTTTGGGAGCTTTTTTACAGGAAGAAAATTTTAGAAGAGAATTTACAGACGCATTGAGAGACTATGTAGATATGGGGAATGCTAAATATGGGATTTACACTGACAAGATATATCAAAGTATATTTAGAGAAAAAGCCAAAGAGTATCGTCAAATTTTAAAACTTTCTGATAAAGAAAAAGTAAGAGATACTTTTTATTCAGAAGTTCTTACACTTATAGCATCATACGAATGTGGATTGGCAGACATGATAAAACAACAATCAGAGAGTCTTGGACATAAATTGAATAATTGGGAAATGGCTGATTTGTTTAATGCATTTGAATCATTACCTCTGTGGAAACCGTTAATTATACAGGCAAGAACAAAAATGGCAAGTCGAGATATGGCATTGAGAGAAGCATTTCATTATCAATTAGAAGAATACATTAAGCCATTATCTGGGGATGAATATGAAAAATTTTTGGGAGCAGCAGGAGATGAGCTTGAAAGATTAATGGCAGAAAACAAAGATGTGTTGAAAAGATTGAAGGAGAGTGAATAATGTCAAATTACATATATATCACTCCAGAGCAAGCAAGGATAACACATGAGAAGACTATTGAATATAGTGGAGGTGGAACACTTGAAGAAATTGACTTCGGAAGATTAGAAAGTGTTTTATGCAATATACAGAATGATGAATGGTACCCAAGTTTTGTGGACAAGTTAACTCATTTGTTTTTCTGTACATGTCAATTTCATTGTTTTGCTGATGGAAATAAAAGATTGGCAATTACATTGTCAACTTTATTTTTACTCTTAAATGGTTATATGTCAATAGCAGCTACATTTTTGCAAAAAACAGAAAATATTAGCTTGAATGTGGCAGCAAGTAAAATAGATAAGGAATTGTTGCATAAAATTATGGAAGCAATACTGAATGAAACATTTGATACAGACGAAGAATTAAAGTTGGAAATTTATAATGCTATTAATTAAGCTAGATTATTAAAAACTACAAACAATAGTTATTATTATGAAATGGTCATTAGAGGTATTGGTATAAGCAATATTAGCTGCAAGAATATTATGTCACTCAGGGGGCAATAGAAAAAAGTAACACATTGTTCATTTTTTAATAGTATAGTAGAAATGAATTATATAGGGCAGCGTATGAATAGAAATAATTGTAGCGAAATGTATTTAAAACGCATTTTAATGAAAAGGCCTGATGCAATAGCAAATATTATGGGAAGTAGTGAATATCCGGAAATTATGGGAAATGTACGATTTTATCAGACAGGGCGTGGTGTCTTAGCGATGACAGAAGTTAGTGGATTGCCAACTTCGGAGGATGTGTGTATGAATCCGGTATTTGGGTATCACATTCATAGTGGGAATTTCAGTATTTTTATCAAATAGATTTAATGTATGTGAAATAATAGGAAAAACGGTAATCATACATTTGCATCCGGATGATTTTCATTCGCAGCCGGCAGGAAATTCAGGAACTAAAATTGCGTGTGGGGAGATTTTTGCTTTATAATTTCTTTGTATGTAAAAAGTATAGTAATTGTTCTTTTTGCTAGGAAAAGGATATCAACTCGCAGTTGAATTTTGTTTTTAAGTTCTATTCTGTGGTTATTGTTTCTTAACTGAAAGATAAGCTATTATAAAATAAAAACGGAGGTATTTCAGATGCTTAATAGTATTAAAGTTGGAAATTTTATAATGGAAAAACGTAAGAGTCTTGGTATGACACAACAACAGTTGGCAGATAAGTTAAACATTTCTTTTCAGGCAATTTCTAAATGGGAAAATGGAACAACATATCCTAATATTGAAATATTAAGAGATTTATCGATTGTGTTAGAGGTATCTGTAGATGAGATTTTGGCAGGTAGTGAAAGAAATGTAGATGGATTATCGTACAGTAAAGCAGGAGTTGATATTACCTATACAGATACTATCAAAAAAGAAATGGCTAAGCACTTAGAAACAGAAGATGGTCGTGTTTTGAATGGTCTTGGTCCGTTTGCTTCTTTATATGATATTAAGTTTCCAAATATCAAAAATCCGGTTTTGGTATTAAAGTCAGAGGAACCGGGATCAAAGCAAAAATTGGCTATGGAATATGGTTATACAGAATCTATTTGCCATGATATGATTAATCATCTTGTAAATGATATTGTGGTTATGGGGGCAAAACCATTAGCAGTACTGGATACTATAGTATGTGGAAATGCAGAAAAAGATACAATAAAGACCTTAGTAAAAGGAGTGTCAGATGCTTGTAAAGAAAATGAATGCTCTCTTGTAGGTGGAGAAACATCTATTCAGCCGTTAGTAGTACAATCGGGAGTATATGTTTTGACTTCCAGTATTGCAGGTATTGTCGAGAAAGCAAATGTAATTGATGGTTCAGCAGTTGAAGAAGGCGATGCTGTTTTATCAATTTCGTCAAATGGATTACATACTAATGGCTACTCTCTGGTGAGATTGCTGATGGATAAAATGCCACAGATAAAGCTTGATAAAATAGATGGATTGACATTTATAGAGCAGATTATGAAACCGCATACACCATATTATAAAGCGATTAAAGGATTGTTTGATAAAGATGTTATTCATGGAATGGCACATATCACAGGTGGAGGAATAGAAGGAAATCTTTGCAGAGTTATTCCGGATGGATTGAGTGCTAAAATTGACTTAGAAAAAATAAAAATACTTAATATATTTAAATATATAAGAAATAACGGAAATATCAGTGATGAAGAAATGTTGCGAACATTTAATTGTGGAGTTGGTTTTAATGTGATTGTTGCGCAAAAAGATAAAGATATCGTTATGAAACATATTAATCAATTTTATGATTGTTATGAGATTGGGGTAATAGAAAAGGGAAAGAATAAGGTAGAATTTAAAAATAAAATAAATTGGTTATAATGAAAAGATAATCACTTCGGTTTATTGATATCAGATTAGACTGGAGTGATTAATTTTATGTTTTATTTCACTGATAATTTCTGCCATATTCACATATATTTGTGGTATAATAAACGAAAATGTAATGAAGCAGGGAAGGTGCGAAATGGTATATAATAACATATTGGAGGCTGTAGGGCATACACCAATGGTAAGATTAAACAGAATGGTTGACGAGGATTCAGCAGAGGTACTGGTGAAGTTTGAGGCAGTCAATGTAGGCGGTTCGATTAAGACCAGAACCGCTCTTAATATGATATGTCAGGCGGAGAAAAAGGGCCTGATAAATAAGGAGACGATAATAGTTGAGCCGACCAGTGGCAATCAGGGAATCGGACTTGCACTTGTAGGTGCGGTTAAAGGCTATAGAACGATTATTATTATGCCTGATTCGGTCAGTGAGGAGCGGAGAAAGTTAGTAAGGCATTATGGGGCAGAGGTTAAGCTTATACATGATGCCGGCGATATAGGAGCCTGTATTGATGAATGTTTACAGACAGCTCTCAGAATGAAGGAAAAGGATTCAAGGGTGTTTGTGCCACAACAGTTTGCAAATGAAGATAATATTCTGGCACATAAGAATCATACGGCACTTGAGATAATGGAGCAGGTGGCAGGACCGATACACGGATTTTGTTCAGGAATAGGAACGGGTGGAACCATTACGGGAATAGGCAGAGTACTCAAGGCACAGAATCCTGATGTGGAGATATGGGCGGTTGAACCGGAAAATGCGGCGATACTAGCAGGCGGTACTATCGGGACTCATATACAGATGGGAATCGGAGACGGCATAATTCCGGAGATTTTAGACCAGACTATATACGATGAAATATATGTAATATCGGACGAGGAGGCACTTACTACTTCAAAGAGGCTTGCAAAGGAAGAGGGACTTATGTGCGGAATATCCAGTGGAACAAATGTGGCAGCAGCGTTAAAGCTTGCAAAGAAACTTGGAAAAGGAAAGACAGTTGTTACGGTACTTCCGGACACCGCTGAGAGATACTTTTCAACGGAGTTATTTCTTGAATAGAAAAATACGATATATTATTTAAAGCGAAAAGCAGGAGGAAAACATGAGAGAAAATGATAAGAACAGAGGCAGTATAGCATTTAATATGATATTTGTCATAGTAGGAATAGGTTTAATAGCAATGGCGGTTTTTCTTTACCTTAAAAGCAGTGCATTTAAAAGAAAGGCTGTTGAAATACCGGCAACGATAAGCAGAATAGAGTCGTATACAACTACCAGAAGTTCAAAGCATGGAAGAAGAACCAAAACACATTACAACGTATATGTAACGTATGAATTTGATGGTGTGACATATGAAAACATACCGCTTGGAAGTCATAGCAGCGATATGTATGAGGGAGCTGTTATAACGATACTGTGTGATCCTGATAATCCGGTAGATATTGATAATAAAGGAATGTTATATTTCCCTGTAATTCTTTTATCCATAATGGGAGTTTTATTTGGAGCAGGAGGTATTATACCTATAGTAATATCCGGTAAGAAAAAGAGCAAAAAAGAAAATCTTATGAGAAATGGAAGAGCTGTTTATGCCATTGTTAATGAGGTTGGTGAAAACCCGGCATATGCTGTAAACGGCAGGCATCCATATAAAATAAAATGTACATATACAGACGAATTTACATTACAAAAATATGAGTTTGTCAGTGGAAATATCTGGGACAATAATGTTGAGCTGGATTTTCCGGTGGGCAGCAGCATAAGAGTGTATGTTGATGTAAATGATTACAGCAAATATTATGTGGACAGTGATAATAAGGCAGGAGTGAACTTTTAACATGAAGATTGCAATCAGAAGTGCAAATGAAAATGATGCAGAGGAAATGTTAAAAATATATGAACCGTATATTTTAAATACTGCGATAACATTTGAATATATGGTTCCGACAGTTGATGAGTTTAGAGAGAGAGTAAAAAATACATTGCAGAAATATCCATATCTTGTTGCAGTAGGGGAAGGAAAAATACTGGGGTATGCCTATGTCAGTGCATTCAAGGAGAGAGCTGCATATGACCGGTCGGTTGAGACTTCCATATATGTGTCTCAGGACTTTAAGCACATGGGAATAGGTGGAAAACTGCATGCAGCACTTGAAGAGGAGTTAAAGAACAGAGGATTCCTTAATATGTATGCATGCATTGCATATCCTGAACAGGATGATGAGTATCTGAATAAAAACAGTGTGGAATTTCATAGCCATCTGGGCTACAGACTGGTGGGCGAATTTTATAAATGTGGGTATAAATTTAACAGGTGGTATAATATGGTGTGGATGGAAAAACTGATAGGAGAACATAAGTAATTCCGATAAGAAGAAATTAACAGACTACAGAAGAGAAGATGTAGGATTTGTATTTCAGTTTTATAATCTGATTCCTGATCTTACGGTACAGGAAAATATAGAGGTAGTGTCAGATATATCTGAGAATCCGATGGATATAGAGGAAGTTTTGGAGGCGCTTGATATCGCAAAGTATAGAACAAGATTTCCTAAGGAACTTTCAGGCGGACAGCAGCAGAGAGTAGCCATTGCAAGGGCACTTATAAAAAATCCGAAGCTGTTATTGTGCGATGAGCTGACAGGAGCACTTGATTCAAAATCGTCAGGAAGCGTTCTCAAATTTATAGAAAAAGTTAATGAAAGATTTGGGACAACCATAATAATAATTACACATAATGAGGCTATTGCAGATATGGCTGATACGGTAATCAGAATCAAAGACGGTCAGGTGGCATCATGCAAAGATAATGACAATAAGAAAACAGCAGGCGGATTGGAGTTGTAGGTTATGACACTGAATAAAAGATATATAAGAAATATAAGGGATAATATTTCATTTTATATAGCATCAATTGTTCTTACAGTAGTAGCCCTTCTGTTGTTTTATCTGTTTTACATAGCCGGAACCGGAATACAGGGGTATGGTGATGATTTCTTTGACAGAAATAAGGTTGAAGATGCCACATTTACTACATATATAGAAATACCTGATGATAAAATAAATGAGATAGAAGATAAATATAATCTTACATTTGAGAAGGAATACTTTGTAAATATATCCGAAGATGATTACAATGTCAGAGTGTTCAAGGCAAATAAGAAGATTGATTTATATGAGATAATTGACGGAAAAGATGTATCTGAAAATGATGAGATTGTTATCTCAAAGGGTTATGCCCAGAATGAAAATGTAAAGATAGGTGATAAGGTAGAGATAAAAGGAAAGAAATATACCGTTACCGGATATTTTCTGAGACCGGACTATCTATATATGTTGGAAAATATGGATGATACATATAAAAATATTACTTCATTTATCCTGGCATACATGACTGATGAGGCATATGATGAACTTCAGGCGAACTCGTGCCAGTACAAGGTCGTATATGGAAAAGACGGTAAGGAAACAGAGTTCAGAAAAGATATAAATGAGGAGTATAAGATTAATTCATACACCTCAAAGGAAAACAATACAAGGATTACAATGGTGGATGATCAGGCAACAATGTTTATCGTAATGGCATTCGTATTTCTGGTAACAATACCACTCATAACAGTTGCACTTATATCTATCATAATAGGCAGAAAAGTCAAGAATGAGCAGAAGATGATAGGAACGCTTACGGCATTGGGCTACAAAAAGGGGCAGCTTGTCAGACATTATGCTGTACTTTCCATGATTCCGGGGATTATCGGGGGACTGCTGGTGTCAGTGATTACAAAAATACTGCAGCAGCCGTACGGTGAAATATCACTTGCCGATTATGAGCCTATGCCCGTAAAATTCACGCTGCCTGTTTATATAGCGGTGCTTGGTGTGATTGTACCTACATTATTTTATGTAATGGCGGCAGTACGCAAGGTAAATAAGTTATTGAAAAAGGATACGGTAGTATTATTAAATGGAAATGCAGACGGCGATATAAAAACGCGTAAAGTGATGGTAAACAGTACCGGAAAGGTGCGTAGAAAATTTGCTGTCAGAAGTATACTCGGCAATCCGGGAAGAAGTTTTGTGGTATTTCTCGGAGCAATGCTTGGAGCACTTATTATTACGGTGGCATTTATGTTTATAGATTCCATTCAAAATGTGGTAGACAGTGGTTCGGAGAGTATGAGAACATTTAAATATCAGTATGTGCTTAATACATTTGAAACAGAGGAACTTGACGGAGCAGATGAGCTTGTCATGGGAAGTTTTGAGTATGACGGTTCAGTATTTACCCTCCTTGGAGCAGATGATGACGTGAAATTTTTAAATATTGAAACCGAAGACGGCAAAAGAGCAGAGCTTTCTGACGGATATTATGTAAGTAATGTCATGGCATATGCATACAACATAAAAGCCGGTGATACATTCAAATTTAAGAACAAGATTACGATGCAGGAGTACTCTGTGAAAATAAAAGGAATAATAAGTAATGATTCGCAGAAGCTTCTTGTAGGAGGCAGTGACAGTATCCGTGAAATGCTTGGATGGGAGAAAGGCACATATAACGGTATATTATACGATAAGAAAATTGAACTTGGTGACAAGGTATCAAAGACTGTAACGAAAAATGACATAAAAGAGCAGATGAACACCATACTTGATGAGATGGGAGTTATTATTTACGCACTTGCCGTTATTGGTGCAATCATATGAGTGGCATCATTGTATGTATCGGTAAATATGCTTATAACAGAAAACAGACATAACATATCCATGCTTAAAGTTCTCGGACTTAAAGATAAGGAAATTAACAGAATGATTTTAAATGTCAACCATTGTATAATTCCGGTGGCAACGTTTATTGGTATTCTGTTAGGATATTTGTGTATGATAATCGTATTTAAGGTATATTCAGGTATTGAAGGCGTTATGTATACGGCTGTGATATCTCCAAAGAGCATCATTCTTACAGTTGTGATAGTATTTGCCTGCTATTTTGTTTCATTGTTTATAATACGAAGAAAAGCAGGAAATGTTGATATGGTAGAAAGCCTTAAAGATAACAGGGAATAAAGATAATATAAAAGCGGAGCTGATTTTACTCATCAGCTCCATTTTTTTCTATCCTGAACAGGAATAATCATATTTTCGAATGCATTTCTTAATTTCGGATGTTTTATAAGAAAATGAATGGATGGCGTCTTATTTTTGGAAACCATTACCCATTTTCTCTCATGTATTCTTATCTGTATATTTCTAAAGGCAGACAGTGGATTATTCTTCAATATGTAATTTGCATGTTCGGCCTCATATCTGCGTGTCAGGTTTAAATGTTCTTCATAGTCATCGTAGGAATACAATATATCTTTTTCGTAGAAAATTCCCGATAAAGAAAGTGAAATCGGATACTGTTCAAATTCTTCTTTTGTCAGAATAGGGATTTCTTCTGTCAGTATGGCGTGTTCCGTGATTCTGGAGATATTTGTCCGCTGTTCTGATATATAGCCTGCGATTATTCCTGCTTCACTATCTTCTACCTTATTATGTTTAAGTATTCTTTTAAGCAGTTCATCCGACAGTGTGTGTAAGGGGAGGGAAGACAGAATGGTTCGTCTGTTTCCGTCCGTGGAGATATCGGATTGTAAAAATGTATCAAGTTTCCGCTCTGAATCATTTCTGTATATTTCCATTAACGGGAGAGCATTTGCCAGCAAGTCATCTGCCCGCTTTTTGTAGTATGCAACTTCATTTTTATTCTTTGTAAGATAATATCTGCCGTCGGCGTGGTAACCTGTTATGGCTTCGCCTGTAAGTGCAGCAGCTCCCGATACCTTTAAAAGATGGAGAAATGTGGTGTTTTCTGCAGACTTAAGGTAATATGGTGATATTTGTCCTGTCATATACATCGGAATCCAGCTCTCCAATCCCAGCATCATATCCTCAAATGAGCGGTCAAGATTGTGAATCTGGTTTAAGTGTAAGCCTTTTTTCAGCATCATTGCCATTCCGAACATCCATTTCTTTGGAAATTCAGGGTCTTTTGCCATTTCTTCCATTGGCATGTCACTGTACATGGTTACCGGCTCGCATGATTTTGAGAGTACGGTGGTTTTTAGAAAATCAAGTTCACTGTTCATCATTTCCTGCAGACCGTAGTAGCTCTTAGAGCCGGGAAACTGAAATGGGACAGTAGGAACCTTAAGTTCATCAAAATGTATGGCACGTATGTATTCATCAAGATTGAATTCATTTAATTTTTCAAGAAATACAGACAGCGAGTCATAAGTGTTTACGGCACCGTCTGATAACCATGAACTGATAAGATTCATGTATGAACTGTCATCCGCTATGTCCTCCATGGTGCATCCGGTCAGTCTGCATACCAGACTTTTCTGCTGGACCGTGCTGTATCTGTGAACTATGAAATGTGCCGTCTCAGATATAAAATTCTGTGGATTTGACGGCTGCCGCTTTCCGTTTCGTATACGTGAGACATAAGAAGAATCATAGTTTAAATACTTTGAAAATTCCGAACCGCTGATATCGAGAGTGTTAAGCAGCATATCAAGATTAGTATGTAAAACCGATATATTTGAGGATAAACTTTGCAATGTCCTGTTAAAACTATCAGTTACAGAATCAGCGGTGATATCGGCAATTCTTCTGTCTGCTGCCATGTGAACAATACCCTGTATAAGATTTGTCAGATTGTCAGTGCCGGATTCAGGGACACGTTCGCCTGAGCGGTATCTGCTTATAGTGGCAGCAGACAGACCGGAATATTCTGAAAGCTCCTTTCCGGTACAGTCCAAAACATCTATGTAATTATTTAAAATATCTTTAAAATTCATTTGCTCTCCCATCCGATTTGTATAATATTTAACTAAATCATAACATAAATAATTTGCCATATAAACAGCAAAATTCGTGATTTCCGATATGTCATTGACAAAGCGGAAATATATATAAAAAACGTGGAAAACTCATGTATAATCAGGGTACTTAATTATTTACAAAGAGGAATGGAGGATGCATGTGAAAGTATTAAAAAAATTAACAGCAATCATAGTAACTTTAGGCATGGCAGCCGGAATATCCGGTGCAGATGTGTATGCAGGAAGTGGTCCGAATCCACATCCGACAGACAGTATGGCATATTTATGTATTGCATATGGTGGTGGAGATTTTAAATACCTGTATAATGCAAGTCAGGGGGAAGTGACTGAGATTGATGGGGCAGAGTATGACAAGTCTACGAACACAATGACACTCAATAATTATAAAAATGGGGGTACAATAGTTGCAAATGAGATGGGTGATGATTTAAAGATTAAAGTAGAGGGAACGAATAATGTTCAGTCAATAATGGTATACGGATATGGTTATGGAGGAAGCCTTGAACTTACCGGAAACGGTACGTTGACAGTTAATGAAAACAGGGAAGAGGATAGTGCCATATTTATTGATGGCGAGATTGCAGACTCGGTGTTTAAACTGGATAGAAATACAGGACTTAAAGCATATGGTAAATCAAAAAAGGCTTCAGTTGCCGTAATACAATCTAAAGTAGAGAAGAATGGAATAGTATTTGAAGGTAATGAAGATATGAATTCAGATGTCACTGCAAATGCAAATACATATATTACATACCGGGATGCATATGTTTTGGATAGTAATAATAAATCAACCATGTATGTGTGTTATCCTAAGGACTCAACTGTGACGGGAGAATACGCAGCGGCGAGAATGGTGGACAGTAGTTCTAAGGAATATTATGCACTGTATAATATAATAAGAGATGATGAACTGGGTGTAATAGCATTAAAGGCATTGGATGAAAATGGAAAGGAAATTTCCATGGATGGATTTGAGTTGGCAGATGATGGACAGACAATAGTTGCGAATATGGTACTGCCGTGGAGAAGTACGTTGAATCGGTATACGCTTAACAGTAATCCTGAATATAAACCGGGATATGGAATAAGAATAGTGGATAAATATTACAATGATGAGTTTAAAGGAAAATATTATTATGTATATAAGTTTGTGGAAAAATATGACAGACTTTTTGCAGTTGCTATAGAAAATCAACAGGAAATACCGATAGAAAATAAGGAAATCATGGGATTATATACACCGGTTGAGAAGAAACAATATCAGTATTATTACTTTAATGATATAGATACGACAGGAACGGAGAATATTAATAATCTTAACATAAGCCTTTCAAAAAAATCGTACACATATAATGGCAAGGTTCAGACACCGACCGTAAAGGTAACGGATAAATCCGGTAAAAAGGTAGCATCATCTGAATATAAGATTACATATGCAAAGGGCAGAAAAAATGTAGGAAAATATTCAGTAAAAATTACTTTTAAAGGAAAATACAGTGGAACGGTAACAAGAACATATACAATAGTCCCGAAAACCACTTCTATAACAAAGGCTAAGGCTGCAGGCAGTAAGATTATACTTAACTGGAAGAAACAGAATGTACAGAGCAGCGGATACCAGATTCAGTACGCTTTAGACAGCGGCTTTAAGAAGAGTGTAAAGACTGTTAATATAAGTTCATCGAAAACAGTGAAAAAGAATCTGACAGGTATAAAGAAAAACAAAAAATATTATGTGAGAATCCGTACATACAAGAGTGATAAAAATTCAGGAAAGATTTATTCATCATGGTCATCGGCTAAAATTGTAAAATCATAGCACCGGATGTCTTGACAAATACTCTATAGGGGTATACAATCAATATACCCCTATAGAGTATTTTTGTGCGATTAGAAATAGGAACATACACTATCATCAGAAAAGGAGGCTGTTATGGTTAAGACAGTATTGAAAATAGACGGTATGATGTGTGGAATGTGTGAATCACACATGAATGAACTTATAAGGAAAAATTTTGAGGTAAAAAAAGTCACATCTTCCGCTAAAAAAGGGGAGACAGTTGTTATAAGTGAAAAAGAGGTTGATATACCCCAGGCTAAAAAGGAGATAAAAGATATAGGTTATGAACTTTTATCATACGAAACCGAACCATATGAAAAGAAGGGATTTTTTCATTTTGGGAAATAAAAATTAAATATACATAACATTAAAGGCTTCAGAAAGTTAAAAACTCTCTGAAGCCTTTATATATGTTCTTCAAGCTCAGTTTCAAGAAATTCAGATTCTCTTTTTATCAGACGTGAAACGTGAACAAAATCTATAATTCCGAGAATAATGGTTACGGGTGTCAATATTACACATATAACACCGATGGCTACCCATATGGGATTATCTATAAAATTCATAAGCCCCGCTCCCGACACAATCAGCCCGATGGCACTTTTAATATACGCAAGCAGGGTACGGCGGTTGGCAAGAAGTGTACGCTCTATTGAAAGCTTCGATTGTATTTTTGCATTAATGTTATCATTTGAATTCATGAAGACCTCCTTTATAAAAGCTTGTGGAAATTTATAGGCTGCAACGCTCACACGTTTCCACAAGCTGTAATATATACAGCAGAGTTTTGCAATTATCTGATATCTATGCTAAATTATAACATAAGTATTATTTATTCGCAAATTACTATGTGAAAAATCAATAACTGCGTAAGAAGACATTCTGAGGCGGTCGGTATTTAGCGTGGAATCTGCTATATAGCAGATTCTACGCTTATGTACCGTTACCAGCCGAAGATAGCGGGAGCGTGTCTTCGGAGCAGTTATTGATTTTCACTATTGATTTTCACAGAAAAAAATTATAAAAAAATGTGATATTTATACGGCGACATGCGTTATTATAGTGAAAGGCCTTTCAAATACAGCAAGGAGGACAGCATGGAAGCGGACAGATACCGGCAGATAGCCGAGAAATATCTTGATATAGTATATAAAGCTACATATAATTACTGCAAAAATGAGCATGATGCCAGCGATGCGGTTCAGAACACGTTTATAAAACTAATCAGGACAGACACGGAATTTGAAGATGAAGAGCATATTAAAAAATGGCTTATAAGAGTGGCGATAAATGAATGTAAAAGCATGTGGAGGTCCGTATGGAGAAGTAAGACGGTGAGTCTTGATGAAATGGAGACGGACGCCATCCATATGGATGATAAAGACATGGCAGGCAGTGAAATAAATATAGCCGAGCTTGTAATGAAATTGCCACCGAAGTACAGTATAGTTATTCATCTTTACTATTATGAAGGCTACAATGTGGAAGAAATAGCACAGCTTGTCGGAATCACACCGACCAATGTCCAGACCCGTCTTATGCGGGCGAGAAACAAGTTAAAAAAGCAGGTGCAGAGTCAAAATGGGAGGTATCAGAATGAGTAAAATAGATGATAAAACGTTGGATAAAATCTTAAAAAATGAATATAAAAAGACATTTGACAACATAAATGCACCGGATAATCTGGCAGGAAAGGTGATTAATATGAAAGACAATAAGAATACAAAGAAGATTAGTTATATGTGGAGAAAAGCAGGATATGTTGCAGCGGCAGCAGTCATCATAGCAGTGTCAAGCAATGCAATAACATTTGCAGCTACGGGTGAGGGATGGATAGGCATTACCATAGCTAAGATAAATGGCGTTGATACAGAGATTAACTATAATAAAGATGATGAAGGCAATTATGTTTATGAGATGAATGATGATAAAACCAATATAAAGGTAAAGAGTAATGAAAATCTTGCAGATGGAGCACTTGAATATGAAGCCGGTGATGGGGACGATGAAGCAGGAACATTTGAAATAAAAATCGGTGAAGATGGAAAGACCGGAGACCTGTATACTGCTGATGGAGAAGTAAGTATAACATCCGGTGACAAAAATGGAGACACATACAGTGAAGTGGAACAGAATGTTTCAGTTTCAGTAGTGGAGAAAGATGGAAGAGTAATTATACAGGGTGCCGATGAGGACATTGATATCACAGATGACATGGCAGACGGAAAAGCAGAAGGAAAATTAGAGATAGGAGGACAGGAACTGAGCTATAGCGTAAGCAAAAATGCTGATGGAGGATACAGTATCAGCGTAGAATAATATACAAAAAATAAATCCAGACTTTGACATATACCGATCACTGTAGTATTATAAAAGAAAAAATAAAGGAATGGAGATTTATCATGAAAGAATTTAAACCAATCAAAGAAGGTAAAGTACGTGAAGTATATGACAATGGGGACAGCCTTATAATCGTGGCTACAGACAGAATATCAGCATTTGATGTAATATTAAAGAACATTGTACATAAAAAAGGTGCAATTCTTACTCAGATGTCAAAATTCTGGTTTGATTTTACAAAGGATATAGTTCCTAATCATATGATATCAGTTGACGTTAAAGATATGCCTGAATTTTTCCAGAATGAAAAATTTGATGGAAACAGCATGATGTGTAAGAAACTTGACATGCTTCCAATCGAGTGCATAGTCAGAGGTTACATTACAGGAAGTGGTTGGGAAAGCTATAAGGAAAACGGGACAGTTTGTGGTATAAAACTTCCGGAAGGCCTTAAAGAATCTGATAAATTACCTGAACCTATATATACACCTACAACAAAGGCAGATTTAGGAGACCATGATGAGCATATCACATTTGAGGACAGTGTAGAGATACTTGAGAAAATTCATCCGGGAAAAGGTGAAGAGTATGCAAAGAAGATTATGGACTGCACTATCGCACTTTACAAGAAATGTGCTGAATATGCACTCAGCAAGGGAATCATAATTGCAGACACAAAGTTTGAGTTTGGTCTTGATGAGAATGGAAATGTTGTACTTGGTGATGAGATGCTTACACCTGACAGTTCAAGATTCTGGCCATTAGAAGGATATAAACCGGGACAGGGACAGCCTTCATTTGACAAACAGTATGTAAGAGACTGGTTGAAAGAGAATCCTGACAGTGATTATCATCTTCCTGATGAGGTAGTTGAGAAATCAGTAGATAAATACAAAGAAGCCTATGAACTGATAACAGGTGAAAAGTTTAAATAATCCGTTTTAATATAATATTTGGTGAAAACTCCCCAAAATGAATTGGATTTGATTATTCATTTTGGGGTTTTCTAAGTTATTGGCAGGTGGATGGAAATGAGGTACCGATATGGAAAAAGAAGCGGTAAAGGAACTGACAAGGGAAAAATTTAATGTACCAAAGAGATATAAGGTGCTTATATATAATGATGATTACACGACCATGGAGTTTGTAGTAGATATTCTTGTGGATATATTTGAAAAGACCGAAGAGGAAGCGGAGGAGCTTATGTTTAATGTGCATTTCGGATGCAGTGCAGTGGTAGGCGTTTATACAAAGGATATTGCAAATACAAAGGTCAGGAAGGCTACAGAGCTTGCAAGGCGTGAAGGATTTCCTTTAAAACTTGAAGCGGTAGAGGAGTAGATATGGATTTAAGTATATATACAGACAGAGCAGCAAAAGTGGTAAAATTTGCATTGGAACTAGCAGGGAATATGGGACACAGATATTTTACGCCCGTGCTTCAGGATAAAGGATTTGCGGAGAATTTTAAACTGAATGGCGGAAATATAGATATTATGGAACGTGAGCTGACAGATTTTTTCTTTGATAATATCAGCCGTGGCAGAAAAGGATGCGAAATTGAATATACCGAGGATGTTAAGAGAGTGTTTGAGAGGGCAGAAACTCAGGCCTACACAAGTGGCAGAGGCCAGGTTGAGGTTGAATATCTGTTTTCAGCCATATTGTCACTTGAAGAAAGCTATGCAGTGTATTTTCTGTTAAAACAGAATGTGGATTTGTTAAGTCTTATAGGTGCGCTGTCAAGGCAGACTGTGAGAGAAAATGCCGGTGAACAGTATTGTATGTCAGGTGTTCCACATGAGGAGGCAGCTAAAGAAGCTGACAGGGAATGGCAAAAGTATGTGGAGTGTTTAAATGATACATGTATGGACAAAAATCCACTCATAGGAAGAGAAAAAGAACTTGAAAGAACCATACAGATATTATACCGTATGAATAAGAATAATGTAATGCATGTCGGAGAACCGGGAGTCGGCAAAACGGCAATAGTATATGGGCTTGCAAGGATGATTGAAGAAGAAAAGGTTCCTGATGAAATAAAGGATGCAAAAATCTATATGACAGATATGGGAACAATGGTTGCAGGAACGAAGTACAGAGGAGATTTTGAAAAGCGTTTTAAGGAAATAATGGATGGAATATCAGGAGAGGACAAGCCGGTTGTATATATAGATGAGATTCACAATATAGTCGGGGCGGGAGCCACAGGAGATGGGAATCTTGATATGTCAAACCTATTAAAGCCGTATCTTGCAGATGGAAAAATCAGATTTATCGGTGCTACGACGTATGAAGAATATAGAAAATATATAACTAAAAATAAAAGTCTTATGAGAAGGTTCGGTAAGGTTGATATATCAGAGCCTTCTATATCAGAGACTGTTCACATACTTGAGGGATTGAGAGAGCGTTATGAGGCGTTCCATGGAGTAAAATATAAGGATGGTGTGTTTGAATACGCAGCAGAATTAAGTGCTAAGTTTATAAATGAAAGATTTCTTCCTGATAAGGCAATAGATCTGATAGATGAGGCTGGGGCATACAGAAAGCTGCATCCTGCAGGCAAAAAGACAGAGTATGTGGATAAAAAGCTTATAGATGATATGCTTGCCATTACATGCAACATTCCGAAGAGACGTGTGGAACAGGATGATATAAAGCAGCTTGCCAGTCTGGAAAAGAATATGAAGAAAGTAGTATATGGTCAGGATGAGGCAATTATTCAGGTGTGTAATGCCATCAAGTTTTCAAAAGCGGGACTTAATGAGGATAACAAACCGGTGGCAGGCTTTCTGTTTGCAGGTCCTACAGGTGTGGGAAAAACTGAGACGGCTAAGGCACTGGCAGATGAACTTGGAGTAAGTCTTGTGAGATTTGACATGAGTGAATATGCAGAGAAACATACCGTGGCTAAACTCATAGGTTCGCCCACCGGTTATGTGGGATACGAGGATGGAGGACTTTTGACGGATGAAATCAGAAAGCATCCATATTCGGTATTGCTGCTTGATGAGATAGAGAAGGCACATCCGGACATTTTCAACGTGTTACTACAGGTGCTTGATTATGCCACACTCACTGACAATCAGGGGCGTAAAGCGGATTTCAGAAATGTGGTCATTATAATGACATCCAATGCAGGAGCAACCGGAGTTGGAAAAATGAGTGTAGGTTTTGGCGGAACATTAAAAGATGAAAGCTCCATAACAGATGCCGTAAAGGAACTGTTTAAACCGGAATTCAGAAACAGGTTAAGCGGCACGATAGTATTTCACGGCATGGATGACGATATGGCATATAAGATTGCGGTTAAGAAAACCGGTAAACTTGTGGATAAAATGGCACGAAAAGGAGTGGAAATGGGGATAAATAAAGCTGCCATAAGGTGGATAAAAGATAAGGGAATAACGAAAGAATACGGTGCGAGAGAAATTGACCGTGTTATAGATAAAGAATTAAAACCAATGCTTGTGGAAGCACTGCTGTTTGGAAAATTAAAAAATGGAGGCAAATGTTCTGTAACGGTCAGGGATGACAAACTTGCCTTATCATGTTGACTTAATACAGTATTTATGATATAAAAATTTGGAATTATGCCTAAAATACAAAGGAGTTGAATAGCTGTTATGAAACAGATTCTAAAAAAAATGAATTATGCATTTCTGTGGGTTTTATTGTTACCCATATCATATATAGCATGGAGTACGATAAAAACAGTCAGAGGTGTGAAAAAACTAAATAAAAAATAAATACCCCGGAGAGAGAGGAAATTAAATGAGTACATCAACAATATGTATATTAGTTGCCATAGTTGTATACATGGCAGGTATTATATGGATAGGCTTTGCGTGTGCAAAGAAAAACAAAAATACGGAAGATTTTTATCTTGGAGGAAGAAAGCTGGGACCTTTTGTCACAGCGATGAGTGCTGAGGCATCTGATATGAGCAGCTGGCTGCTTATGGGACTGCCGGGTGTGGCATATCTTACAGGTGTGGCAGATGCGGCATGGACAGCCATAGGTCTTGCCATAGGTACATATGTAAACTGGCTTATAGTGGCAAAAAGACTTAGAATATATACACATATGTCGTCAAATTCATCAACAATCCCTGCATTTTTTTCAAACAGATACAGAGATAATGAAAGAATATTGTCCGTAATATCAGCCATAGTTATAGTTATATTTTTTGTTCCGTATACTGCGTCAGGATTTGCGGCATGCGGTAAGCTTTTCAATTCACTGTTTGGAATAGATTACTTCACGGCAATGATTATAAGTGCACTGGTAATTGTTATTTATACTGCACTTGGAGGATTTCTTGCAGCCAGTACATCTGATTTTGTACAGAGTATCATTATGACCATAGCGATATTTGTTGTCATTTCATATGGAATAATCAGTGTGGGAGGTATTGATAAGGTAATGGATAATGCCACATCAATGGCAGGTTATTTAAGCCTTTTTAAATCTCACAATGAAGAAACGGGAGCAGCAGTTTCATATAATGCACTTACGGTGTTTTCAACACTTGCATGGGGACTCGGATATTTCGGTATGCCCCATATATTATTAAGATTTATGGCAATAGAGGATCCGGAGAAAATCAAGCTTTCAAGAAGAGTTGCTACTATATGGGTAGTAATATCAATGGCTGTTTCAATATTTATCGGTGTGGCAGGAAATGCCATGGTTAAAGAGGGGGTAATAGACACCTTAAAAGATCCTGAAAGAATTATTATAAAAATTGCAACACTTATAAGCAATCATGGAGTCATAGCAGCGCTTGTGGCAGGAGTGATACTTGCAGGAATACTTGCGGCAACAATGTCTACGGCAGATTCACAGCTCCTTGCGGCTTCATCAAGTGTTTCACAGAACATTGTAAAAGAAGTTCTTGTAAAGGACCTGAGTGCAAAAATGTCTATGATTATAGCACGTATAACACTTGTTGGAATAGCTGTAATCGGAGTTATTATAGCTTCTAATCCGAACAGCTCGGTATTCGGAATTGTATCATTTGCATGGGCTGGTTTTGGTGCAGCATTCGGACCGGTTATGCTTATGGCACTTTTCTGGAAACGTTCGAATATGTATGGAGCTTTAGCCGGTATGGTAAGCGGTGGAATAATGGTATTTGTATGGAAATTCATTATCAGACCGTTAGGCGGTTTATGGGATATATATGAATTACTTCCAGCATTTATAGTTTCAATGTTATTCATAATCATTGTAAGTCTTATTACGGCTGCACCGGATAAAGATATAACAGATGAGTTTGATGCAGTGTGTGCAAAGATGAAAAATTAATATTTATATATTTATTATAAACTTGTTTTAACTTTTGAAAATAGGAGCGGGTACATATGAGAAAAGTTGTGATATGCTGTCTTATTCTGATGCTTGTACTGTTTGTAGCAGGCCCTGTATTAAACAGCAGAAATAAAATAGCAGATGATAATGAAGAAAGTAAAAAGGTTGAAACAGTAAATAGCGAAATAACTTCTGTAGAAACAACGTCAGAGGAACAGACTGAAAAAGAAACTGAAAAAGAAACTGATGCATCCATGCAGCCTGTGGAGATAAATATAAGAATGGTAGGGGACATGCTGATGCATGATTATGTGCAGACAAATGGAATGAGGGAGGATGGAACATACAATTATGACCATTTATTTGCAAATGTAAAAAATGAAATAAGTACGGCAGATGTGGCAGTGGTCAATCAGGAAGTCATAATAGGCGGGGATGAGCTTGGTATACAGAATTATCCAAGATTTAACTGCAGACATGAAGTTGGAGATGCCATAGCGGCAGCAGGATTTGATGTTGTGCTGCATGCAACGAACCATACTATGGATCAGGGAGTGGACGGTGTAATAAACTGTATGAATTTTTGGGAGACAAACCATCCGGAGATAAAGTATCTGGGTATTCATAAAAGTGAGGAAGAGAGCAGAGAGATATATGTATATGAAAAGGACGGATTCAGAGTGTCAATGCTTAATTATACATACGGGCTTAACGGTTCGCAGCCGCCGTCAGATAAAAAGTATCTTATAGACATACTGGATGAAGATAAGGTAAGGGATGATATCAGGAGAGCGAAAGAAATATCAGACTGTATTGTTGTATTTCCACACTGGGGTACAGAATATTCATTGGAAATAAGCAGTGAACAGAAGAAATGGGCAAAGATATTTGCAGATGAAGGAGTGACTCTGGTTATAGGTACTCATCCGCATGTGATAGAACCTGTTGAATGGGTGGAAGGCACTGATGGAAATAGCATGCTTGTATATTATTCGCTCGGAAATTTTGTATCAGCGCAGGACAAGGCAGAGGCAATGCTTGGAGCAATGGCGGATGTTACGCTTTTAAGGGATGAGACGGGAAATGTTATAGTAAAGGATTACAAAGCCATACCACTTGTTACGCACAGACAGGCAGGAACGGCATCCGTAACCACATATAAACTTAGTGATTATACAGAAGAACTGTCACAGGCTAACCGTATAAGAAGAAATGACTCATCATTCAGTATAGCAAAAATGAATGACATATGGAATCAGGTGATGGGACAACAATAATAGCTTGTATATCGTGAAGATTAAAGGTATAATTATAGTAGTGGTGTTACGAGGGAGAAAGGTTGTATACTATGAAATTAACCATTCACGAGATAAAACCGGGCATGGTTTTAGAGCAGGCTGTTATTTCACCTGCAACAGGGCAGTGTTTACTAAGTTCGGGGACTACACTCAGTATCAAAAATATTGAGAAAATGAAGGAATTAAAAATTGAGGAAGCATTAATTGCAGACAGATATTCGGTGTTTGTGTCGCCGGAGGATAAAATGTCTGAAACCCTTGTCAGGGATTACACTGACATTTTAAGGAAGATTTGCGCTAAGAGACCTGAGGCAAATATGAATGATGAGGTTGTGCAGGTGGCAAATCATCTGGAAATCCTTATCAGAAAAATATCGGGCATTAGCGGTATAATGCCGTCACTGGTAGAGCTTAAGCTTACGGATAATCTGCATTTGTATAAGCATAGTCTGTATACGGCAGTCTTGTCGGGAATAGTTGCAGGATGCATGAAATTGTCAAATGAAGACATGGTTGCAACTATAGTCGGAGCGTTACTGCATAATACGGGAATGTGTGAGATGCCGATGCTGATTGGCAAAGAAGAACTGACCGGTCAGCAGAGGGAGTTGTACGAGCAGCATCCGACTTATGGATACTATTTTGCAGTGCAGAAGAATATACCGAGAAGTATAGCAGACTGTATACAGTATCACCATGAAAAATGGAACGGTTCAGGATATCCGAAAGGAATATCAGGTAATGACATAACCATAACAGCAAGAATAGTGGGAATGTGTGCAAGTTATTCAGCGGATATAACATATAAGTCCATACCGAGATATATGGCGGTTGAGAAGATATATGGAACCAGCGGGGTATATTATGATCCGGATGTGGTAAATGCATTCATCAGAAATATTCCGATATATCCGTTAGGTGAGATGGTAAGACTTTCAACGAAAGAAGCCGGTATTGTATCGAATATAAGAAAAAATGAAGGACCGAGATCAGTTGTAAAGATATATTATAACAGAGTGAACAGACCTATAAGTGAGGATAAGATAGTAGACCTTGGAAAAGAGAGAACTATATTTATAGAGGAAGATTTTACATAGGGAAATGCATTTAATATGCAAAAAGCCGGAGATTATCATATTTAATATGCTCCGGTTTTTTGATATTTAAGGGGGAAAATGAGTGCTTTTATAAAAAAATAAAAAAGTTTTTAAATCCTATTGACATTATAGGAAAAGGATGGTAACATATACCCATCGAACAAATCATACCAAACCGATATGAAATATAAGAGAAAGGATATGGTGAAATGAGAATCCTTAAACCTATATATGGAACAGTAATAGAAGAGGCACGAATGTGTTGCTGATATAAATACGGAAAATGATTACATATTTAAAATAAAATGAGCAAAAAAATAACAAGAGAGAATAGAAAATTTAAATTTGAAACATTACAGTTACACGTAGGACAGGAACAGCCTGATCCGGTTACAGATGCAAGAGCAGTACCTATCTACCAGACATCATCATATGTATTCAGAAACAGTGATCATGCAGCAGCACGTTTCGGACTTACAGATGCAGGTAACATATACGGAAGACTTACAAATCCTACAGAGGATGTATTCGAAAAGAGAATTGCAGCATTAGAGGGTGGTGTGGCAGCACTTGCAGTTGCATCAGGAGCAGCAGCTATCACATATACATTTGAGAACCTTGCAAAGAACGGTGACCACATCGTAGCAGCAGAGAATATCTACGGTGGAACTTATAACCTTTTAGCACATACACTTCCGGAGTACGGAATCAATACAACATTTGTTAATCCATTTGATACAGAAGCTATCGAGAATGCAATTCAGGATAACACAAAGGCAGTTTTTATCGAGACACTCGGTAATCCGAACTCAGATGTTGTAGATATCGAAGCAGTTGCAAAGATTGCACATGCACACAAGATTCCACTCGTAATTGATAATACATTTGCAACACCTTATCTTGTAAGACCTATTGAATACGGTGCAGATATCGTTGTACATTCAGCAACAAAATTCATCGGTGGACATGGAACTACAATCGGTGGTGTAATAGTTGACAGTGGTAAATTTGACTGGGAGGCATCAGGTAAGTTCCCATCACTTACAGAGCCGAACCCAAGCTACCATGGAATAAGCTTTACAAAGGCAGTAGGACCTGCAGCATTTGTTACTAAGATCCGTGCTATACTTTTAAGAGATACAGGTGCTACACTTTCACCATTCCACGCATTCTTCTTCCTTCAGGGATTAGAGACACTCTCACTCAGAGTAGAGAGACATGTTGAGAATGCACTTAAGGTAGTTCAGTATCTGAATAACAATCCACAGGTAGAGAAAGTTCATCATCCGTCAGTTACAGATGATCCTTCACAGCAGGCACTTTACAAGAAATATTTCCCAAATGGCGGAGGTTCAATCTTTACATTTGAGATAAAGGGTGATGCACAGAAGGCAAAAGACTTCATCGATAATCTTGAGTTATTCTCATTACTTGCAAATGTGGCAGATGTTAAATCACTTGTTATTCATCCTGCATCTACAACACATTCACAGCTTAATGAGGAAGAACTTGCTGAGCAGGGAATCAAACCAAACACAATCAGACTTTCAATCGGTACAGAGAATATAGACGATATTATTCAGGATCTTGAAGAAGCTTTCAAGGCAGTACAGTAATTGAACATATAAATAATCCCAGAACAACACATCATATGTTTATGGTGGTGGGTCTGGGATTATTTTTTCTTATTTTATTTTAATCAGTTTTCTGGTTGGATAATTGGATATACGGATGCTGAAATCTGTAGAGTCTATTTTACCGACTGATTTATAGTTTGATTTAGAAAGTGGATACACTATTGTTACATCCATGTTACTCGATGGGCGTAAGGAAAATGATACTCCCGGAAGAGTAGGATTGGCAAATAAGGTGGCATCTTCATCACACATTATATTATCATTTATACTTGTAAGGGGCATATAAAGCAATGATATGCCGGATTTTTCGTTTTCCACGGTATTATCATTATAAATTTTTACATCAGCAGTTATATAATAATCATATACCAATAGGTCCTTTTCTACATCTTTTCTGTATTTTTCAATGAATTCCTCTCTTGTGTATATTTTGCATCCAAGTGTCTGTATGCGGTATCCTTCAATTTTATGTTCAGAACTGTATATAAAATCAGAACCAAATGGTGCAATATCACCACATTTATATACTTTTTCCGCAGGTGGGGTTACAGATGTATTAATAGCATAAAATCTTATGCAATATGCAACCAGTACTATGGCAAATATAATATAAATAAAATTCTTTTTGTTTTTAAGCATATACATACACCTCCATTACTTTGCGGTTGACTTTTTAACAGTATGTTCAACAAGCTGACCGGCCTGAAGTCTGAATATCTCATCAGACAGATTAATGAGCAAATCGGTGTCATGACATGATATTATAACTAATGCACCATGGTTGCGTTCGGAGACAATTATGTCTTTTACGATATTTATACCATTTGTGTCCAGTGCATTTGTCGGTTCATCGAGAATAAGTATGTCTGGATGTTCCATTACAGCAGCAGCTATCCCAAGTCTCTGTTTCATTCCCAGAGAATATTTTTTGTATTTCTTATTACCGGCATCTGTTAATTCAACCTTATCAAGTATTGTGTTTAGTTCAGTATCTGTAAGATTGCGGTTAAGCTTTGTAAGCATTCTGAGATTTTCTATACCAGTATATCCGTCTAAAAAAGCAGGATTTTCCAGAAGAAACCCTATACTTTCAGGAAATTCAATGTCTTTTCCGAGAAACTTTCCATTTATAGAAATGCGTCCTGAAGTGGGATGGATAAGACCGATAATACATCGCATAAGCATAGTTTTACCTGAACCGTTTATGCCCTGAAAGCCATATATTTTGCCTGATGACATCGTTAGGGAAATATTATCAAGAACGGTATTTTTTTTGATTATTTTTGTAATATTTTTAATATCTATAGTTGTCAAATCTAAGTATCCTCCTTTTTGATAATGTCAAAATTTTTAAATCTGTATAATCCAAACAATATTACCATTGTTACAATTAAAGCAACTGCCGGATAGCCGTACACATATTTAAAGCCATTTTCATAAATCCAGTTATATCGGAGTGGTATGGCATAATTGTATGGTAAAAATGGTGTCATAAGATATGCTGAACTTATCATTATAATACATATACATAAAAAGCTATATGAAGGTTTTATAAAAAGCTGCAGTGTCAGTTGTATTAAATTAAATAGTATCGATATAAGTACCGGAAGGAAAATTGCGGAAACAGGAATGTGGGATACATTCATTAAAGGAATGTACGGCTTCAGTTCATGAATATGGTGCTGGAGCTGTGAATCTATTGCCAGTGTTAAATCAGCATGTGATATAATACCTGAAATCAGAATTACAACAAAAATCACAAGGTGATATAGAATGGTAAATAATGTACACCACAGTATTTTTGAAAACCACCACTTTCTACGGCTACCGCTGCTTACTATGATATGTGAACCTATGCCGAGCATGTCTTTGGTTGGATAATTAAGGACCAACAGAGAAGACAAGGCTAATATAGCAGACCAGATGGCAGGAAATTGAAACGGTTCAGAGGCCGTCGGTGTATATTGTGCCATTCCGCCGTACACAAAAAGCCACATATCGGCTACAGAATATGTAAAGTCTGGAATATCATTTATGTTTGTGTAGGCATGTATTCTTGCAATACAACTTATACATATAAATACAGTCATAATAGCAGGCAGAATAAGAAGATAGCACTTTTTAAATATACCGTTATGTATATCGGATGTAAATATTTTAATAAACTTCATGTTTTTTCTCCCAGATGTTTGTTATAAAAAACGTCGCGGCAAATAAAACCAGTGATAATATAAAAATATAAAGAGGTGAATTTCTGTAACTCATATCTATTGGTTTCATTGCCATAAATGGTGACAGATTGATGTAATCTTTATCCGGATCTGTATACAAAATACGCATGGATAAATGCAATATCATGCATATAGAAAATGGGATAAGAGTTACAATATACTTTTGTTTAATAAAAGATGCTGCAGCCATGCTGGTGCATGTAATGATTCCGCAAAAAACAAAATTAATACATAAATATATAAAAATATATAAAAACGGGTGTGAATAATATACTTCGGAAAACATACTTTTCACAAAAACTGCATAATATATATCATATGACGGATATGGAGTTATTGCTGGGAAGAAAAGAGCTGATAATAATATGCTTGTTATAAGTGGAATTATCATGGCAAGTCCTCCTGAGATAAAAGTTGCAATATATTTTGCCATAAAATAAGTTTTTTTACCCGTTTGTGCAATAATTAAACTTGTATAACCGCTTTTTTGTTCCACACAGTAAGACCAGCCATATGGTAATGCACATAATATAGGAAATATGTAGTAAAATATGGCTGTACCAAGAGAGCCACCTTCACCGCCAATCCAGTTATTGAATAGTATGGAAAAACCGATTTCAGGATCATAGATAATATTTGAACTATCTTGTACAGATGCCATACTATTGTCAACGGCTGAAATTGAAAGACAGTAAATCAGACTAAGTATTGCAAGTATAATACCTATAGTGATTGAAGTAATAAAGGCTTTGTTTTTTACGGCTTTATTTAATTCTATTTTTAATAACGCTTTCATTATAAGTTATTATTCCTCCTTATTGTTAAGTCCTAACCATACGGTATCTGTTGTTAAGTCCTGACTTGCATATTCGTTCGTACATATATAGAGTCTGCTTAGATCAAAATCATCAGCTTCGAATAATTTGTTGTCTACTATATATCCAACCTGAAAATTGATATTTTTATCATTTACATCATAACCTGTATAATGTAAATCAAAGTCATTTGAGTTAGATAAATAGGCTACGCTAGATGAAGTCGATACAAAACTATTGTCATCATTCAGATAAATCAGAGATAGGTATCCGGTGTCATCAGCTTTGATTCGATTATCTGTATATTCTGCATCAATATCAAGCAATAAAAACTTGAAATTGATATAAGTATTTTTATCAATTAATTCAGGGTAATTAGGTGAAAGATATTTATAAATTTCGCATTCATTAACTAATTTAGAAGTATCTATTCCCGAATCGGAAACATTATTGTATAATTTTGCACTTTTTATTGTGAAATTCATGCAGGGGATATAATTACTGCTATTATCAGGGGCCATATACCTTGTAACTTTATCACCGATATTGTAAGGTGTTTTGCTTTCAGGAAGGTATGTAGGCTCATAATCATTTTTATCCAAAGTTTCATGTTCAACAGTTTCAGCTTCTGAAGAATTCTGTTTGAATGGAACAGTTACTCCGGGAATTGCACATCCAGAAAAAATAGTCAATGATGACAATATGGCGAGTAGAAATCTTGATTTATTGTGATTCATATTTTCTCCTTTCAATATTAGTAGAGTTAGGCGTTTACGAAACGCTACAAGCCGCATAAACACGGCATTTTTTTGTTATTAAAATCAAAAATCTCCTCACGGTTTGTGATATAATAGAGTTGCCT
>CACWRR010000037.1 GCA_902763335.1 uncultured Lachnospiraceae bacterium
GAAAGCAGTTCGTTAAGTCTTTCGGGAGCATATTCAGGACTCATAATCTCCTTGAAAAATGAATCATACAAAAGTTTTGCCCCTTTAACTCCACTGCAAAAATCCAGAAACATTTCCTGCTGCTTTGGGTTCCATTCGCTGAACAGTTCATACAGTTTCGGTGTGTTGTTAATCTCGTTTCTTATAGCTTCCCGTTCTCTTATGATAGGAAAATAGTCTTTTAATCTGTTATTTATCATAGGTCTCCTTTTTTGATTCTTTATAAAATATGTGTAATTTACAGGTTGCAACGCTCACACGTTTTCACTATCTTCGGCTGGCAGCGGTACATAAGCAATCAAAAGACGGCTGCTAAGTACCGACCGCCTCAGAATGTCGTTTATGCAGCCTGTAAATTGCACAATATTATGCACACACTAAAATGCAACATAAAAATATAAGTAATGCAACATAAAGATAATACAATATATAAATAATATCACATATTAAATATAAGTCAAGAACTTTTTGCTATAACAAGATGATTTATGGAAAATCAAAAGTTAATATTGAAAAATTATTCTTCTTAAGTTATAATAGTTAAACATGTGTGATATAATTTATATGTAAATTTAAAATAGTTATAAAGTTTCCGTGCAGCCGGGAAGATAGCGGTGTCCTGAACCTGCAATCCGCTCTAGCAGGGGTGATGTTCTGCCTCGGGTAATTGTCTGCAGGGCTGCCCTTTATAAGTGGCGTTGACGTTTGGGTCTTGCGCAACAGGAATTTGTGAACCGTGTCAGGTCAGGAATGAAGCAGCACTAAGCAAAACCTCCTGTGTGCCGCAAGGGTGCCTGGATTGAGCAAACTGTAAAGGTAACGCCTGTGGGTGTTAAACAAAGCAGAACGCACGGATTAAAAATAAATAAAAAACTGCAATATTCCGCAGAAGATGATACCTTTAACGGTATTGATTCTGTGGAATTTTTTTGTTTTATTATATTGGCTTCAGGTGTCAAAAGCCCATACGGGGACTAGCCAACACATGAATCTATATTGTAATATTCTTGTGGCAAATAACTGATAAATGCATAATTTTGTTTGTGTCAGGTAGTGGCTCATGTTAAAATATAAGTATGAGTAAAGGTGACACAGAGCGTCTGCGGAATGGAGGTATATTATGAAAAGATTGATGTCAGTTGTATTGGTTTTGGTGATGATATTAAATAGTGCGGTTCCGGCTATGGCTTATAATATCGAAAGCAGGTGGAACGGTGTACAGCCGTTTTTCTCCTATATGGTGCAGGCTGAAGGGGGACAGCCGTCGGAGAATTTAGAGAGTGATTTTGTGGAAATGCCGGATTATTTTATTGCACGTTCCCCAACATACGGTTCAGTAATAAAATCATACTTAGCTCCAAATGGAACAGATGGATATATCAGAATTGAAGCAATAGGGGAAAAGGTGTATGTAGAAGAATACTCAAAAGATTTTGCAATCAGTTCTATGAAGGAAATCGAGATGGAACTTGATGAATTTGGCGGATGTTTTGTTGGTGAAAAATACAATTTTCTTGTATTTGGACAGGGAAATCCGGAGGACAGTGATGAAGTAGAAGTTTTAAGAGTGGTAAAATATGATAAAAATTGGAACAGAATTGGCGTGAGGTCTGTTTATGGAGCTAATACATCATATCCGTTTGATGCAGGCTCCCTTCGCATGACAGAGGTGAATGACACTCTCTATATACATACGTGTCACCAAATGTATGCATCAGATGATGGCTCGAAACATCAGGCAAATATGACATTTGTACTTGATGAAGAGTCTCTTGAGGTAACTCAGCAGAGTTATAAAGTTGAGAATATTGATGTCGGATATGTGAGTCATTCATTTAATCAGTTTGTTGTAAGTGATGGCACATGTCTTTATCGTCTCGATCATGGTGACGCATATCCGAGAGCGGTTATCGCTACTAAATGTCCGCTTGAGAATATTGGATCATGTAAGGCAAAAGCTATGACTGTTATATCGGCAGGTAAAACAGGGCAAAACGCTACCGGAGTATCAGTGGGTGGTTTTGAGCTTGGAGGGGACTACCTTCTGTCAACCGGATTGTCCGTAGATTATGATAAAGAAAATGTAGACATGTCAGGCGTAAGAAATGTATATTTAACATCAACAAATAAAGATTATTCCACGGGAGTAAAGGAAATATGGCTTACAGATTTTGATGAAAATTCTACATTTGCGGCAGGTGTTCCAAAGCTTGTTAAAGCATCTGAGGATATTTTTTATGTAATGTGGCAGGAAATGGATTTGGAAAATAAACTTATATATTTCAGATATGCAAAAGTAACGGCTGATGGAGAGGTTTTGAACATATCAGACCGTATATATGGAAGAATGTCGGATTGTCAGCCTATTTATAATTCCGATGGTAAAATTGTTTGGTATGTTACGAATAATGGCTCACCGGTATTCTTCTGTATTGACCCGGAACAGCCGGAAATGTATAAATTTTCAAAGATTGATTTTGCACAGTGTGATGCATATATGCAGGGGGCGGATTGTGTGTTTTCTGAATTTGAAAATAATGAAATGCCGGAGATTGTAAAGTTTAAAGGATATACTCTTAAAAAAGATGTAGATTACACAGTCACATATTCGGTGGACACCATTAATTATGTAGGTGTGGTAAATGTTACCATAGAAGGAAAAGGATACTTTTCAGGTAAAAAAGAATTATCCTATATTATAAGACCAGAAGCACCATATTTGACATGGGTGTACAACAGAACACACAACAGCCTTGTCTTAAGGTGGGACAAATCCCGTTGCTCTACAGGATATCAGGTTGAACAGAAGACAGATGGAAAATGGACATTTATAAAAGATGTTACGGAGACAGAGTGCGAAGTAACAGGACTTAAAGATAATACAGAATATGAATTCAGAATACGTGCATATACGAAGAAAGATGACGAAATATTTTACGGGCCATATAAAGAAATGTCAGCACGTACACATTTATACATAGAAAGTCCGTCTGCGGAAATCACGGAAGTAGAACCGGATTATGTGACAATATCATGGAATGAAGTAAAAGATGCGCAGTATTATACAGTTTCATGGTTTGAGAATGAAAATGGCGTGAGTACTCCGGTAAGCATAGAGACTTCAGACCTGAGTTATAGGATTACAGATTTGAGTAAAATAAATGCCGGTGACTACAGATATTTTACATTTTATGTTCAGGCTGTGGGAACAGAGAACACGCCGGATGGTGATGAACCGGTAAAAAGTGAAAGCAACGTCATAACACTTGATAAAAACAATCCGCCTTATTATCGTATCAGTGAAGATACAGTGGCGGTAGTAAGTGAAGATAACCTTGTTTATACAGGGAATATGGATGTTAAACCAGAGGTGTCCGTTAGGGTAAATAAATTAATGGGATTTGACATTGATAAACTGCTTTTAGAAGGAACAGACTACAAGATTTCGTACTATGATAACATCGGTATAGGAACTGCCAAAATGGTAATCACCGGAATAGGAACATGCAGGGGAAATGTAGAGAAAACATTTAAAATAATGCCGTCAGAGGTTATAAATGTCACAGGTGAATCAGAAAAGAATGCAATAAATCTTAAGTGGGATTCGGTGCCGGGGGCAGAGTGGTACAATATATATTCTTATGCTGATGGAAGCTGGAATCTGCTTGAGACATCAGATGATACTGCTTATACATCAGATAATCTTTTGCCGGATACAGAATATAAGTATAAAATAACCGGATGTGCGAAAAAAGATGGGGAAACATATGAAAGTACATATGCATGGGAGAACACATTTACCACGAAAGGGACTTCGGATGAACCGGGAGGAAATGATGATCCGATAGTACCTGAAAGAGAAAAAATTTCATCAAAAAATGTAACATTAAAACAGACAAAATATACATATAACGGCAAAACGATAAAACCTGAAGTGGAAGTGAAAAATAAGGCAGGCAGCATGTTATATGAAGGCACAGATTATAAGGTTTCATATTCTGCAGGAAGAAAAAATCCGGGAGTGTATACAGTAACCGTCAAAGGAATATCAGGTTACAGCGGAACCATCAAAAAGACATTCAAAATATGTCCTAAATCTGCGAAATTCACAGGATGGAAAATAACCCGGAAGAGAATAGAACTTAAATGGAACAAACCGTCAAAGCAGATATCAGGATATGAGATACAGTATGCGGATAATGAAAAGTTTAAAAACAGTACTAAAATAACCATATCAAAAGTGTCAACAAAATCTTATAAAAAGAACGTAAAATGGAAATCAGGAAAATGTTACCGCATAAGGATTCGTACATACAAAAATGTGAAAGTAAATGGAGAAAACGTCAAAATATATTCTGAGTGGTATATGAGGCAGACATATCTCTATTAGAAGTGTAATAAATCTTGTATCTTATAATTAGCTAAATAATAGAAAAAAACAGGACGATATAATTATTGACAATTAAAATGTTTTTGACAGAAATGAGGTATGCACACCATGAACATAAATGGAATATCCATAAAAGAGAAGACGGACAATATTTTAAACGGCCAGACTGTAGCAAATACAGTAAATGCAGGTGCCGTGTCAGAGTTATATAAAAATGTTTACAGTACAGCAGCTACATTGGAAAACGGAAGAGACAGTGTGACTGAATACAGGGAACCGGATAAATCGGAGAAGAAGGAAGAAGTTTCAGCGACAGCCCTGTCAGCGGATGCCATAAAGACTCTGACTGACAATATTTCCACAGATGATTATCTTCTGTATGAGAAAATGGGATTTGCACCGGATAAGGATGATCCGACGGATATAGTTACAGTCAGTGACAGGATTAAGATTCAAATGGCTGTTCATGGTGGAGCAGTGTATGGAGATATAGACATTGATACGTTGAAAAATATGTATGGGGATATAGGTCTTGCATATCAGATTGCCGGTAAACTTAAGGAGAACGGAGTGTCTGCTGAGCAGTCAAATGTTGATGAGGCGGTCCGTGCATTATCTGAGGCACAGGAACTTGGGAAACTTACCGATGGTGCAAAGTTGTACCTTTTAAACAATAATCTGACATTGTCGGTTGATAATGTATACATGGCTGAGCATGCGGAGGCGGCAGGAAGCATAAATAAAAATGAGAATATGCTGACAGACGAGCAGTGGGAAAGCCTTAGCGGTCAGATTAATGATATGCTAAATAATGCAGGGATAGAAATTTCAGCGGACGATTTGCAGAATGTCAGATGGATGATTGAGAATAAAATACCTGTTACAGTGGACAATGTTGTTAAGATGAACAGAATGAGTCAGTTTTCCGGAGATTACAGTACGGAGGAGTGGATTGATTATATCGCACAGACTATGGCAGTAGGAGCCGGGGCAGGCGATACGCTGATAATAGGTTCTGATGCGTCCGACATAGCAGAAGATTTTGTTGAGACAGTTGAGAACGTTACAAACGAAGAATTACAGTATATTATAAAGAATAATTATACCCTAAATGTCAAAAACATGAAGGAGTTTTCAGACAAAGAAAGTGCCGGTCAGAAAAATGAAAATCCTTCCGGTTCTTCCGAAAAAGATGTTAATGTTGAACTTATAAAAGCAAAACGCCAGCTTGAAGAGATACGCCTTATGATGACAGTAAAAGTCGGGGTGAAAATGCTTGTAAACGGTATAAATATAGACACAGAGCCGATGCAGAACATGGTAGATGAACTAAAGAAGCTGGAGGAGAATTATGCATCAGCGGTATTTGACATGACCGATGTGGACAGACAGTCTGACAAAATGAAAATCTTTAGTGACACCATGGGTGCAGTGGAGGTGATGAAGTCGGTTCCGGCTTACCTGCTTGGAAATGTGATGAGTGAAACCACGGATTTCACCGTATCGGCAATCAGTGAAGAAGGAGCTGCATTAAAGAACAGATTTGATATGGCAAATCAGGCTTATGAAACTATGCAGACGGCTCCGAGAAAAGATTTGGGAGATAGTATCACAAAGGCATTTGCATCTGTGGATAATATACTTGATGATATTGGCATGGAGATAACAGAGAATAGTGAGAGAGCAGTCAGAATACTTGCATACAATAACATGGAGCTGACATCTGACAATATAGATGCCATGAAACGGCTTGATATGGAAGTCACCACACTTATTGACAACATGAAGCCGAAGACAGTTGTGCATCTTATATCTAAAGGGATAAATCCGCTGAATACAAATATTTATGAACTGAATGACAGATTATCAGAGATAAATATGGAAATAAATGCAGATGATACTGAAAAGTACAGTGAGTATTTGTGGAAGCTTGAGCACAATTCTGAAATAAGTGAGACAGACAGAGATACATATATAGGAATATACAGACTTTTAAATCTCGTTGCCAAGGGTGACAGAAGTGTTATAGGTGCGATTGTAAATGAAGGTGCGGAGGTGACATTGAATAATATGTTAAAGGCACTGAGGAGCAATCGTGCAAAGGGAATGGATAAGACGGTGGATGATAAGTCTGATATAGTGGAGAAAGTTGTGACGGGAACAAGCAGTATCAGTGCACAGTTATCCGGATTTATGAATGATTACATGTCTGATGAAAATAAGGAGGACATGAACAGGCAGAACGAGGCTTACCAGAGTGAGCAGAGGTATGTTAAACAGTCGGTTGAGAAAATAAATGATGATATAACACCGCAGAAACTGTCAGAAGCCATGAAAGATGGCGACATAATGAATATGCCGTTGGAGCGTCTGGCTGAATATATGAGTGAGAACAGCAGGGAGAATTATTCTGAGTATGCAGAGTATTATGCAGAGCAGATAAGGCAGATGAGAGAGTGTGCAGAGAGGGTAAATGAAGATGTTCTCAGAGTATTGTTAGATTCGGGACAGGGTTCAACTATTGAAAATGTAATGACTGTTTCCTACATGATGTCTGATAATCTGAAATTGTTTGGAAGATTAAAAAAGCTTGATGATGATAAGAAAATAAGTCAGGATGTAGAGCTGATACAAAATGCTGAAGGTGCTGAGGACGATATAAACAGTGCATATGATAATCTGACAGATTATATAGACGGTTATGTCAGAGATTTTATGATGAATGGTGGCAGTCAGGATATAAATGAACTGCTGATGATGAAAAAATCGATGCATATGATACGTTCAATGGGAAGAAATTCAATGTATCATGTTCCGGTTGAAATGAATGGAGAAACAGCAGGAGTCAGAGTTACTATTGTAAAAGGCGGAACGGAAAAAGGAAAAGTTACAGTGGATGTTTATTCTGAAACATTTGGAAAGATTTCAGCAGAGTTTAATATAAAAGGAAATGTGCTGGATGGAGTTATAGCAGCAGATGAGCAGAATACTGTATCATATATTGAGGGCAGACTTGACATGATGGAACAGGATTATCAGAATGCCGGATATAGTGTGAAGGGTGTATCCGGGCAGTATTGCAGCAATGTTCATTACGGAATGTGGAGCGGTTACAACGAAAATGATGATAAGGTCAGCAACAGTCAGCTCTATGATGTTGCTAAGATTTTCATAAAAAATATAAAAGAATGGGAAAAAGCCTAATATATAAGAAGTCAGATACCGATAAAAAATTATAAGGCAAAGTCATGGAGGACGAAATATTTTGAATAGACGGAGGTTACAACAATGAGAATAGGTACGAATATAGCGGCTTACATGGCTGGAGCACAGCTTGCAGGTGTGGAGAAAAAATTGTCAGCATCAATGAACAGATTATCATCAGGATATAAGATTAACTGTTCTAAGGATGATCCGGCAGGAATGGCAATGACACAGAAGTTAAGAGTACAGATAAAGGAACTTAACCGTTCTAATTTAAATGCATCAGACGGAGTGTCTGTTATAGAGACAACAGAATCTGTTTTGTCAGAGGTGGAGTCTATGCTTCAGAGAATGAGAGAACTGGCAGTTCAGGGAGCGAGTGATTCATACACTGATGAGGACAGAGGAAATATCATGAGTGAAATACAGGAACTTCAGTCAGAGATTGACAGGGTTTCGGAAGATACACAATTTAATAATCAGAGTCTTCTTGATGGAACATTTGAGAGAAAATCATATGCGTTTAATGAGAATGAAAGACTTACATCTGATGTCAGCGTATTATATATGTCTGATACGGTTAAGGCAGGAAAGTATGAACTTACTATAAGCAATGGAAAAATATTAAGTGATGACACAACTATCCATGATATTTTTGGAGAGAGTGCCGTTGCTACGGTGGATGGAAACAAAGTTGACATAACAGGTAGAGACGGATTTGAATTATCATTGGCGTTAAACAATGAAAATGCAGCAGATCAGAAGATTACCATAGAGATAGAGGATATAGGCGGTATGCCGGTACAGGTTGGCAATAATGAAGGACAGAGCATAAATGTTATAATACCAAAGGTAGACACATCCCTGCTTCATATAGATGATCTGGACTGTACAACTACCAGTGGATGTGATGCAGCTATCACAAAGATTGATAAAGCTGTTTCTATAGTATCAAAGGTAAGGAGTAAACTTGGTGCTTACCAGAACAGACTTGACAGTGTTTCACAGACTATATCAGTTACAACAGAGAGTCTGACATCGGCATTGTCAAAGATATCTGACACAAACATGGCAGATGAAATGACCGAGTATACAAGCCAGAATGTTTTACAGCAGGCGGGTATATCTATGTTATCACAGGCTAATCAGATGCCGGAGAAAGTATTACAGCTTTTACAGTAAAGGAATAGGATATGACTAAGGAAGAGATAAATGAGTTTTCCAAAAGAATAGCGCAGTCAAATAAAACACAGCTGGTTGCCGTAACATATGATATAATATTAAATTATATTAATTCGGCAACAGCCAGCCTTGAAGAAGGAAGTTACAGGGCGTATGTACAAAACCTTCATAAAGCACAGCAGTTAATAGACAACCTTATAGCATCTCTTGATTTTAAGTATGAGTTGTCATATGATTTATTGAGCCTGTATGGTTATGCAAATAAATGTATTGCAAAATCCATAGTCAGGAAGAAAAACTGTGATTTGAACGTAGTGACGGATATGATGTCAAAGCTTAAGGAGAGCTTTGAAAAAATAAGTAATGAGGATAACTCGGGGGCTGTTATGAAAGGTTCGGGAGCAGTTTATGCAGGACTTACATATGGCAAAGGTGACATAAATGAGATAACAGACCCGGGAAGTACATATAATTAATATTTGGCATATTTTATATATTGACATATACTATATAATAGAGTATCATACTTAAAGAAAAGTTCATAAACACATTTCTCTTATTCAGAGTGGTGGAGATACAAGGATCTATGAAACCACGGCAACCCCAAGGAAACGGAAGGTGCCAGCCTGAGCGAGTAATCGATCAATAAGAGGATTTGATACCTTGAATTCAAGTCCGCTGAATGTGGACTTTTTTTAATACACGTAAATATTTTTATAAACACATGAAGAAAGGAAAAAAGATGGAAAAGAGATTATTTACTTCAGAATCAGTTACAGAAGGACATCCTGACAAAATATGTGACGCTATCTCAGATGCAGTTTTGGATGCATTAATGGAGCAGGACCCGATGAGCCGTGTAGCATGTGAGACATGTACAACTACAGGACTTGTGTTGGTTATGGGAGAAATCACATCAAACGCAAACATTGATATACAGAAGATTGTAAGGGATACAATCAAAGAAATCGGATATGACAATGCAGAGTATGGCTTTGACGGAAATACATGTGCGGTTACAGTTGCACTTGACAAGCAGTCTGCAGACATTGCCATGGGTGTTGATAAGGCGCTTGAAGCTAAAGAAAACACTATGACTGATTCACAGCTTGATGCGATCGGAGCAGGTGACCAGGGTATGATGTTTGGTTATGCAACAAACGAAACAGAGGAATATATGCCGTATCCTATAGCACTTGCACACAAGCTTGCACTTAAGCTTACAGAAGTCCGTAAAAATGGAATATTAAAATATTTAAGACCTGACGGAAAGACACAGGTTACAGTAGAATATGACGAAGATGGCAAGCCTGTTCATATCAATGCAGTAGTATTATCTACACAGCATGATCCTGATGTAACACAGGAGCAGATACACGAGGATATAAAGAAGTATGTATTTGAGCCGGTACTTCCAAAGGAACTCATAGATGATAATACAAAGTATTTTATCAACCCGACAGGAAGATTTGTTATCGGTGGACCTCACGGTGACAGCGGTCTCACAGGAAGAAAGATTATCGTTGATACTTATGGCGGATATGCCCGTCACGGCGGCGGTGCTTTCTCAGGAAAAGACTGTACAAAGGTTGACCGTTCGGCAGCATATGCAGCAAGATACGTTGCAAAGAACATAGTTGCAGCAGGAATAGCAGACAAGTGTGAGATTCAGTTATCTTATGCTATCGGTGTGGCATACCCTACATCGGTTATGGTAGATACATTCGGAACAGGTAAGCTCAGTGATGAGAAGATAGTTGAAATAATCAGAGAAAAATTTGATTTGAGACCGGCAGGAATCATCAAGATGCTTGACCTTAGAAGACCTATCTACAAGCAGACAGCAGCCTATGGACATTTCGGAAGAAATGACCTTAACCTTCCATGGGAGCAGCTTGACAAGGTTGATGAGCTTAAGAAATATTTATAAAAACCGGATATAGATATACATGAAAAAGGCGGCGGGATATAAAATTCTGCCGCCTTTTTTGTGAAAAGAAATAGTATTTTTAATATTACAAGATATGGATACAAAAGGAATACTAGCATAGTTATATCTTTCTGTATCGGGTGATTTTATTCCAATTAGCAGGGAATCCCATATTATCAAGCAACTGTTTTTCTGTGAGGTGGGGACAATGCCTTAATACATTTTTAATAAGCTTTGATAAGTCAGTCATAAATTGTTTAAATTCATCATTGCTTATCAGATAGCGCAAAGCAATAACTACGGCAAATAAATCCTGCTTGCCATAGGCATAATGATTTTTTGACTGATTGATTTCGAGTTTCTGATGCAGAAGTGTATCTGGGATTGTTTCATTGATTCTGAACGAAAAAAGACGTTTTCCATGTGCACATACATTACGGCATTTTCCGATAATATTGATAAATTGATGTAACTGTTTCTCTGAAACATTTTGGAAGTTTTTACTGATTTTGGCTCTGATATCAGTAGTTGCATATTGAAACATTTTGGAAATCTGACCAAATGTTAAAGCATTAGTTGCAACCCATAATGGCACGTTATGATATGTATTGACTTAATGCTCGATATAAGTATGCTTGTTGGGCAATGAAATAGCTTTTTGCAATGAATGTGTCAACCGGACCAAGTCATTATGGTTCTTTTTTGTATGATTATAATTGTTTATATCAAGATACATGGTTTGCTGATTACCGTATTTTTCGCAAAAGTGATATGAAAACATGGATTTTATATGGCGTTCGACATGAAGAATGTACTTTAGAAATAATGTACGCAATTCTTCATCGAAGTAATAGAAAACGACTAATTCATCAAAGGTAACTACGTGTATATATTTATTTGACGGAGAATGTTTAAAAGGGGATTTATATCCACCTATTAAAGAATAGTAGCTGAGTTCTTCTAATTTTTTAATGGCATAATCATGGTTTGGAATAACAAGTTGTTTGTCACATTCGAGAGTATGAAGTTGTTGCTCATAGGTGGAAAATTTTTTTGCCATACAGTAATTCCTTTCTAAAACAGGTATAAAAAAAGTGGAGTCCACGCATGGAACTCCACCGGCTACGGGCATCGCAAGTTTCCGTAGCACAACCACTAAAAATAATATACCATTTATATCATGCGATGTCAAACAGTATTTTCTGATAGTGGTACTAATAGTTTATGCGTTTACGTGTGTAATATTCTTTTTTGGATATTAAATAAAATGAACAGTTACCGAACCCAGGTTAATCGAGCCATTAAGCTCAACATATGCCACGGTTTCGCTATCCTTTTTGCCTCTTACGGATACAGTTCCGATAAATGAAGAAATATTGTTTTTCAACTGCCAGTTTTTTGGAACATAAATATTAACGTTTCCCATGGATACATCTACATTTATTGATGCTGAAACTGTTTTTAATTTTGCCGCATCAAAATAGATACTGCATTCGCCAAAGGTGACGGTTATGTATGCTGCAGTCATATTTACGGAATCTACATATTTAGTAGTTTTTCCGAGCTGTGCGCTGCAATTTATCACTTCATCATCAACAGGACCGGTATGTTTAACGTCTTGTGTTTTTGGATAGTTTTTAGGAAAAATCAGGGTAAGACCGATACTTCCGAAAAGTGCGGCGAACGCAACCGGATAAAATGACAAAAATTCTAAATGCAGTTCGTGTTTAAATACTATACATATAAATGCCAGTGAGAACATGAATACGAAATAATTTCTATCTTTCAATCCCCATAATGCCGCAAGCACAGCTATTATAAATATCAGTATTTTAATCAGATTGATGTCTGAAAAAATATCAAGCTGTCCCAGAATAAGTAAAACTGCGGCAGCAAGAAATATCAGACCACCTATAATGTCGGATTTTCTTTTCATATCTAACCTCCATAAATTTACTCGTCAGGTAATTCGGAAAATGATTATAATAAAATTTTGTGAAAAAACAACAATTGTAACGTCGACCCGCTTTCGCTGCCGACGACTGACAGCGGTACATAAGTGACCATAAAACAGTCACTAAGTACCGGTCGTCGTCGAAGCATCGCCTTATACAATTGTTGATTTTCACATATATAAATAGTAACATTTCCGAATACCTGATAAATTTATGTATATAATATCAGATTGTGGATTAAAAGAAAACAAGATATATAAATTTATAGAATGTTTATAAAATATCCCGAAATCTTCATTAATTCAAATGGAGATATATGATATACTGTTATATGTGTTTAGGTGATTGCGAAACTCTCTATAACCTGATTGGCTTTGTGCAAATTTATAGGCTGCATAAGCGACATTCTGAGGCGGCCGGCACTTAGCGGGTGCATATCCTATGCAGCCGCTTATGTACCGTTGCCAGCCGAAGATAGTGCAAACGTGTGAGCGGTGCAGCCTATAAATTTACACAAGGCTATATATATAAGAATAGAGAGTGTTTCCAAAACATTTTATATAAATTTTGTAAGGAGCATAGAACATTGAAACTCGGAACTAAGTTAAAGATTTCTTTTGTCATCATAGCCGTATTGCCGATACTACTGTTAGTTAGTGTATTTGCGGTTCTTGGAACATGGAAGATGAAGGAGATTCAGAACAATTATGATATGGAAGTGTCAAATATGCTGAGTCTTACGAATCCGGTGCGGTTGTTTGTGAATATGTCAGACAGTGTTTTTGCTGAAATCAAAGAAACCGTTGCAAATGATGTGGATATGATGGAATCGAAAGAGTATATAGAGGACATAAACAGTAAGCTTAAGAGCAAATATTCGTTTATTGTAGTAACCAAAAATGATGAGCTGGTGTATCAGGGGTGTGATTATGCCGGTGACGAGGATGTCATGGATGTGGTTCCCACATATGAGGACTGCATTTCACAGAAGAACAGCTTTTATGTGAACGGCGAGAAACAGTATATAGTGCGTGATGAGACATTCAAATATTCAAATGGTGACAATGGTGTAATATTTATATTTACAAGTGTTGACGGAGTTATACCCCAGATAAAGAGATTTGTGCTTGAGATGGTTATAGCACTCGTTGTTATTGTACTGCTTACGGGAATCTGCCTGACACTATGGATATACAGCAGTGTTATGAAACCTATGCACAAGCTTACCATAGCTACCAAAAAGATAGCGGACGGGAATTTGGATTTTACTCTTGAAACTGAAAAAGAAGATGAATTTGGCAATCTGTTCAATGATTTTGAGGATATGAGAATACGGCTTAAGCAGTCGGCAGAGGACAGAATCAGGGATGATAATGAAACGAAGGAACTTATCAGCAACATTTCCCATGATTTAAAGACACCGCTTACTACGATAAAAGGATATGTAGAGGGAATAATGGATGGTGTGGCGGATACGCCGGAGAAAATGGATAAATATATTCATACCATTTATAATAAAGCGAACGATATGGACAGGCTTATTGCCGAACTTACGACATATTCAAAGATAGATACTAACAGAATGCCGTACAACTTTGCGAAAGTAAATGTGGATGAGTATTTTACGGACTGTGTTGAAGAACTTCATTATGAGCTTGAGGCAAGTGATATTAAGCTCACATATTTTAATTATACTGATAAAGACACTATGATAATAGCTGATCCGGAGCAGTTAAAGAGGGTTATCAATAATATTGTCAGCAATTCTGTTAAGTATATAGGAAAAAAACAGGGAACACTGAATATCAGGATAAATGATGAGGGTGACTTTATAATGGTGGAGATAGAAGACAATGGAAAGGGAATGGATGCAAAAGAACTTCCATATATATTTGACAGATTTTACAGGACAGATGCTTCGAGAAATTCAAATCAGGGAGGCAGCGGTATAGGACTGTCCATAGTAAAGAAGATAGTAGAGGCCCATGGAGGTAAAATATGGGCTACAAGCAGACCGGGAACAGGAACGACAATGCATTTTGTTATCAGGAAATATATAGAAACACTGAATAATCCGGAAGAAGAAAGGAATGAAGATAATGAGTAGAATATTGATAGTAGAGGATGAGGAGAGTATTGCTGAACTTGAGAAAGATTACCTTGAGCTTAGCGGATTTGAGGTAGAGATAGAAGAGAATGGAGCGAAGGGGCTTAAGAGAGCGTTAGAGGAAGAATTTAATATGTTTATACTGGATCTGATGCTTCCTGATATGGATGGATTCGACATATGTAAAAGTATACGAGAGGTGAAAAATACACCTATTCTTATGATATCTGCCAAAAAAGATGACATAGATAAGATAAGGGGTCTGGGGCTCGGAGCAGACGATTATATGACTAAACCCTTCAGTCCGAGTGAGATGGTTGCAAGGGTAAAAGCACATCTTGCCAGATATGAGAGACTTATAGGAACGGGAGTACAGGAAAATGATGTTATAGAAATCAGAGGAATTAAGATTGATAAGACTGCCAGACGTGTATGGGTAAACGGAGAGGAAAAGACATTTACTACTAAAGAGTTTGACCTTCTTACATTTCTTGCACAGAATCCGAATCATGTATACACCAAAGAGGAGCTGTTCAGGAAAATCTGGGATATGGAATCTATCGGTGATATTGCCACCGTTACGGTGCATATAAAGAAGATAAGAGAGAAAATAGAATTCTCCACATCGAAACCTCAGTATATAGAGACTATATGGGGTGTTGGATACAGATTTAAGGTATAAAAGCAGTACTATTTCAGTCTTGAAGAATTTAACAGAAAGTGGTACTATATTTTTAGAAATGCAAGTGTATATTTTTTCATTTATTACATGATAATAATATCATTGACATTATCTTTGCGGGGTGAAAATGAAGAAATATGCATGGGTACGATGATAAGAAAATAACATTAATTGCCGGAATAATTTCATACACGGCTGTCTATGTCATTATACGATATGGATTGCCTTTATTTGCACCGTTTGTTGCAGCGTATATATTTGCGTGGAGTTTAAGACCTGTGGTTAATTTTTGTGTAGTAAGATTACGCATGAAAAATGGATCTGCGGCACTTGTTACACTTGCGGTGCTTTCTGCGGTTATAATTGCCATAATATGCAGCGTGGGAATCAGTACATTATCAGGACTTGGAAAAATGGCAACGGTATGGAGCAACTGTCAGAAGGGCATAGTGAAAGATATCAGGCAGACGTGTTGTTATATAGAAAACGGAATGGGATTAAAGGACGGAATCTTATTTGAAAGACTGGGTGATTATGCGGAAAATATAGATATTACTCATCTGACATCTAAGATAATGTGCGGTTCTGTCAGTGCAGCAGTCAGGTCTGCACAATGGCTGGTTTTTATTATTGTCGTATTTATTGCTGCATTTTATTTTATAAAAGATAAAAACGAGATGGATGAAAAAAGGGCTTCATCAATGTTTGGGATGGAGATAAACAGAATAATAGGGAGTATATATACTACGGGAATCGCATATCTGAAAGCACAGATGGTGATTATGGTTATAACATTTATAGTTTGTTTTATTGGTTTTTATTTTGCCGGGATAAAATATGCTGCGATTTATGCAGGTATTGTCTCGGTGCTTGATGCACTTCCGCTTCTTGGGACAGGACTCTTAATTCTGCCTGTTGCTGCAATTTATGCATTAAAGGGAAGGTTTGTTACTGCGATTATAATGACAGTGGTATTTGCACTGTGTTATTGCATAAGAGAGATACTTGAACCTAAGATTATGGGAAAAAATGCCGGACTTTCTCCGGTTATTACCATGGTGGCAATGTATGCGGGGTACAAGCTGTTTGGCTTATTGGGTGTGATTACGGGACCTTTCGCGTATATAGCTGCAAGAGAATTTACAGATATTCTTGTGGATGCTTATAATAAAAATATTACCAGAAAGGTATAGACAAATGAACGGATTAAAAACTATAAAGCACAATTTTCAAAGGTGGATATATAATAATAACATTTTTGCGTTTATTTTATGGACTTCGCTTATCGTGGATGCAATTTATCTTGCCATGTTTATGCTGATAAGCCAGTACATACTCGCGGTTGTTTCGACATTTAAGATAGTAGTGTGTATATCACTGCTTAATAAAAGTGATGACAACGGAAAAAATTCCGTATCGCAAATGATAGCATTTGAGGTCTGGGTGTACGGGCAGATGGTGCTATATACGTTGTTTCTAGGGGTTGAGAGCGGATTTAACATGATACTCTTAAGCATGATTCCTACGGTATTCTTTATAGAGTATCTGTTAAGAAACAGCTCAATGATTTCATATGTTACAAGTGGTGTTATATGCATAACAAACATAGTACTGATATCTCTTAATGACAGGTTTGCCGTGAAGGATGTAATGAATATTGTATGGAAGGATATCGTTCAGAGCTTTAACTGGTGTATCGCAATATTCCTGACAGTATTTTCGGCTACCATATTTATGGCGGAAGTGTTTAATATAAGTAACGGACTTGAAAAACAGAACAGAAAGCTTAATGTTCTTGCAAATTATGATCCGCTTACGGAATTGTTGCTCAGACGGCCTATGTATGAGAAAATAGAAGAGTGTGTGCAGACGAAGAAACTGTACGGCAAGGAATATGCCATATGTATAGGAGATATAGATTTCTTTAAGAAATTTAATGATAAGTATGGTCACGAATGTGGGGACGTTGTTCTGAAAAATGTCAGCAGTGTTATTGCTAATGATATAGGAAGTAACGGGCATGTATGCAGATGGGGCGGTGAGGAGATAATGATTCTTCTTCCGGATACAACAGCGTATAACGCATCGAAGATGATTGAGAGAGTGAGAAAAGATATAGAGGGCAGGACCATTAATTATAAAAATACTGAGGTAAGGGTTACGATGACATTTGGCGTAAGCTCGAGTGAAAAGTATATTATGTCAAAGGAAGTCATAGAAGCGGCTGATAAAGCATTATATGAAGGAAAAGAATCGGGAAGAAACCGAGTGTGTAGTGGTTGACAAAATGGGTATATAAGATATAAAATCTAACACAGTAAGAAGTGAAAGGATAAAATAAAATGGCTAAGGAAAAGAAATTTGTAGAAGCAATAACTTCAATGGATGAAGATTTTGCACAGTGGTACACAGATGTAGTTAAAAAAGCAGAGCTTATTGCATATTCAAGCGTTAAGGGTTGTATGATAATCAGACCTAACGGATATGCTATATGGGAAAATATCCAGGCAGAGCTTGACAGAAGATTTAAAGAGACAGGCGTTGAAAATGTATACATGCCTATGTTTATACCGGAAAGCCTTCTTCAGAGAGAAAAGGATCATGTAGAAGGATTTGCACCTGAGGTTGCATGGGTTACTCATGGCGGACTTGAGCCGTTACAGGAGAGAATGTGTGTAAGACCTACATCAGAGACACTGTTCTGTGATTTTTATAAAGATATAATACAGTCATACAGAGATTTACCTAAGTTGTACAATCAGTGGTGTTCAGTAGTAAGATGGGAGAAAGAGACCAGACCATTCCTTCGTTCGAGAGAATTTTTATGGCAGGAGGGACATACTATTCATGCTACTGCTGAGGAGGCAGAGGAGAGAACACAGCAGATGCTTAATCTCTATGCAGATTTTTGTGAGGATTTCCTTGCTATGCCTGTTATCAGAGGTAAAAAGACTGAGAAAGAGAAATTTGCAGGTGCAGAGGCTACATATACTATAGAAGCACTCATGCACGATGGAAAAGCTCTTCAGTCCGGAACAAGCCATAACTTTGGTGACGGATTTGCAAAGGCATTCGGAATACAGTATACAGATAAGGAAAATAAACTTCAGTACGGTTTCCAGACTTCATGGGGTATGACAACACGACTTATCGGTGCGGTTATCATGGTTCATGGTGATTCAGACGGACTTGTTCTTCCGCCTAGAGTGGCACCGGTACAGGTTATGATTATTCCTATCAGACAGCAGCAGGAAGGTGTTCTTGACAAAGTTAATGAGCTTAAAGCCAGATTATCTGATTACAGAGTAAAGGTTGATGATTCTGATAAATCACCGGGCTGGAAGTTCAGTGAGCAGGAAGTTAAGGGAATACCTCTTCGTATAGAGATAGGTCCTAAGGATATAGAAGCTAATCAGGCTGTTATAGTCAGAAGAGATACAAGAGAAAAGATTACAGTATCACTTGATGATATTGAGACAGAGATTGGACGTGTATTGGAGACAATGCAGAAGGAAATGTTCGAGAGAGCAAAAGCTCACAGGGATGCACATACTACAGTTGCACTTGACTATGATGAATTTAAAGATGCAGTTGCAAACAAGCCGGGATTTATAAAGGCTATGTGGTGTGGTGACAGAGCATGTGAGGACAAGATTAAAGAAGAGACTACAGCCACATCAAGATGTATGCCATTTGCACAGGAGAAACTTTCTGACAAGTGTGTATGCTGCGGAAAACCTGCAAAGGCAATGGTGTACTGGGGTAAAGCATATTAATCTTCAATCCTTATATTTACTACAGAAAACTGTCGTAACGGCGAAAGCCGTGCGGCGGTTTTGTTTTATATCAACAAAGTGATTTTGAGATTTGGGGATGGTGAAAGATATGAAGAATAATATAAAAATTAAATTGCCGGATAATGTAGCATTTATTATTCATAAATTGGAAGAAAATGGCTATGAAGCATTTGCGGTAGGCGGATGTGTAAGAGATACCATATTGGGCAGACATCCGAATGACTGGGATATAACCACTTCAGCCAGACCTGAACAGGTCAAGGAAATATTTAACAGAACTATAGATACCGGAATTGCCCATGGTACGGTAACAGTTATGTTAAATCATGAAGGATTTGAAGTGACTACCTACAGGGTAGATGGAGAATATGAGGATGCAAGGCATCCGAAAGAGGTAAAATTCACTCCGGACCTTAAAGAAGACTTAAAGCGTAGAGATTTTACCATAAATGCCATGGCGTACAATGACAGCAGAGGACTGGTGGATGAGTTTGGCGGTGCGGATGATATAAAAAACGGTATCATAAAATGTGTTGGTGATGCCTGCGAAAGATTTAATGAGGATGCACTGAGAATACTTCGTGCAGTAAGATTCGCGGCACAGCTTGACTTTGATATCTGCCCGGATACCAGAGAGGCAGTGGAGAAACTTGCAGGGAATCTCACTAAGATAAGTAAAGAAAGAATACAGACAGAACTTGATAAACTTCTTATGTCTTCTCATCCGGAGAAATTTAAGATGGCATATGAACTTGGAATAACAAAGTGGATAATGCCTGAATTTGATAAAATGATGGAGACAGAGCAGAATTCCATATATCATATATATAATGTCGGTGACCATACATTAAAGGTTATGGAAAACATAGAGAAAGACCATTATCTCAGATGGGCGGCGCTTCTTCACGATGTTGGAAAGCCTGAGTGTGCGACAACTGATGATGAGGGAAAATCACATTTTTATGGACATGGTGAAGTTGGAGAAAAGATTGCGTATGACATATTAAAAGGACTCAAATTTGACAACAAAACCATAAAGACGGTAACGAGATTGGTGAAATTTCACGATTGTCAGGTGCGGCTGACAGAGCCGGGAGTAAGGAAATCTATAGTAAATGTGGGAGCGGATATATATCCGTATCTTCTGAAACTTAAGAGAGCTGACCTGAGTGGAAAGAGCGAATACAGCATAAACGAGACAACTAAAGTATTAGATAAACTTGAGGAGATATATGACATAGTCATAAACAGGGGAGACTGTCTGAGTATAAGTGATATGGCTGTAAGCGGAAAAGACCTGATAGCATGCGGGATAGAGCGTGGCGAGGCGGTAGGAAAGGGACTGCAGTTATTGTTTGAAGAGGTGCTTAATGATCCGGATATTAATAACAGGGATAAATTGATGGATATAATAAAATCTTTTACATAATCTGAGGCTGTCACTCATAATATTAGAATGGATATGATATTCTGGGATTTCGGGAGTACATAATATTTATGAGGGAGGCAGCACAATGAATGAGAAAACTACAGAGCTTTTGGAAAAATATGACCTTAGTGTAAATAAGATAAACAGAGCAAGAGGAGGATTTGTCTGCTTTACTGATAAGGGTCCTAAACTGTTCAGGGAATATCGGGGAAATGAAAAGCATCTGGATATAGAAATGTGGATTCTTGATAGGATAAGAGACAGCGGATTGTGTAAAGCTGATTATATAATTAAGAACATTGACGGAGAAATTCTCACAAAAAGTGATGATGGAACCGGATACATATTAAAGGAATGGTATAACTCACATGAGTGCAGTATATGGGATAAGTCAGAACTGTATAGTTCATGCAGAATGATGGCAACGGTTCACGAAATATTGTCAGGTTATAAGAGTGAAGACGGTACAATGTTTGAATTATATCCGTGCCGTCTGGATGACGAATTTGTAAGGCATACGTTTGAACTTAAACGTGCCAGAACATTTATAAGGAATAAAAACAGAAAAAGTGAATTTGAGCTTAAAATACTTGCGTGTTTTGAAAGGTTTTATGAAAAGGCTGTGACGGCAACAGAGAAAATGTCAGAGTGCAAATATGAAGAGCAGCGTGGATGTGCATATGAAAAGCAGAGCATATGCCATGGAAGCTTCAATTATCACAATATCGTGTTTGATGACAGAGAGGCTGTTCCTGTGAATTTTGAGAGGGCGGTAGTGGATGTCCAGATAACGGATTTTTATGATTTTCTCAGAAAAGTCATGGAGAAACATAACTGGGATGTTGAGCTTGGAAACAGGATGATAAGTGAGTATGATAAAATTAGGAAAATATCTGATGAGGAACACAGGATATTAAAGGTGATGTTAATGTATCCTGAAAAATTCTGGAAGATAGTTAATCAGTATTATAACGGAAATAAATCATGGATACCGGATAAGAATATGGGTAAACTTGACGTGGTGCTTAATCAGGAGGACAGAAAGGAAAAATTGTGCTTAATCAGGAGGACAGAAAGGAAAAATTCATATATAATTTATAATTTAAGGCTGAAGTTCCTAAAGGAATTTCAGCCTTAAATTATTGAGTATACATAATCACATTATGAAAATTTCTGTATAATACCGCTTATTGCGTTGGCATTTTCTTTATTCTGATTTACAATTACAGTCATTGACAGGGTTGTTTCTTCGGTTTCTTTAGCTTTACTAAGAATTACCTGACTGTCAATACTGTCTGTGTTTGGAACATCTGATACCTGACGTATTTGTTCTTGTATGGTATTAACTGTGTTTACGAAAGAATCTGATGCACCGGCAATATCCGATATGATATTCTGGATATCTGCTATTGATTTGTAATAGTCTTTCGTGGCAGTTGAAAATTCAGTAAACTGTTTCTGCACATCATTTTGCAGGAAGTCAATGACCTGATCAAAGCATGCCTGCACATGGGAAATATTATTTCGTGTTTCAGTACATATCGCCTGAATTTCGGCAGCTGTTTCTGATGAACTGTTAGCAAGATTGCCTATCTCTCCGGCTACTACTGCAAATCCTTTTCCGGCATCACCGGCTCTTGCTGCTTCTATAGAAGCATTTAGTGAGAGAAGATTAGTCTGGCTTGTAATATCCAGAATCTGTGATGCCATTTCATCTATTCTCATTAGAGATTTCAATTTGTCAATTGCCACTCCGACAGATTTTTGATTTTCCTCAATTTTTGCATTTGTTGCGAGCAGTGTTGTGTCTGCAAGATCCTGCATCTGCTTAACCTTGTTAAGGAGATCGTTACTATGAGTATCACTGCGCTTGATTTGTTCATTTATGCTGGTTACTACTTTCTCAACGGCTGTAATTTCATGATTAACTTTCTCAACGGTTTCATTTATTTCCTCTGAATGTTCAGCAAATGCTGTGGTTGCTTTTGAATTATCCATAACACATTCAATAAGAGTTCCGGATGATTTTTGCATGGCAATAGCCGAATCATTAAGAGATGAAGAACATTCGGATAATGTGGATACAATTTCATTTAATGAATTATATAATGAATTTGTTGCTGTGGCTATTTTACCAATTTCACTTTTTTTGCCGACCCAGCTATTAAGACGTGGGTCTTTATCAAGTTTAAGATCTCCTAGCCGGGTAATGGAATGTTCTATAAGTTTCAGAGGTTTTGTGCTAATCATAATTATTATAAATGCTAAAATACTTATAGCAAATACAAAAACAATACATATTTGTGCAAGATATTTCATGTTTTTTCTGGCATCTTTATAAACATTCTTTTCATCATCGTATGATATGACTGCCCATCCGTGCTTATCAATGGATTTATAACTTGCTATATATTTTGATTTATCTGTATATGTAAACTCACCGGAAACATCTCCATTGTTTATTTTATCGATTACATTAAGCAGATTTTTATCATCAATCTGTGTTGCTATCAGTGATTCATCATCTGCAAATATATACATTCCTGTGTTTACATTAATCATATAGTTGCCTGTTGTATCATCTTCTGATTTTAGTTCATTAAGCAAATCTCTTAATTCGTTAACAAAGGGACCGCCACCCACATAGCCTAATATGGTTTTTCCATCTGTATCAAATACAGGGCAGTACATAGATAAAATAAGTTTGCCTGTTGCAGGGGAAACAATTATTCCTGCATCATACAGCCCGTTTGCAGATGTCATTTCATCCTGAAGGGCTTTCAGACTGTCCCCTTCCCTGGTTGTCATTCCTACTACTGAAGGGCTTGAATGGGCAATAATATGTGTATTCCACTCGCCAACATATATACCTTCCCAGTTGTTTAACGATTCATAATATGATTCAGTATAATCCTGAACTGTTTTGAGTTTTTCTGTGTTATTGACGTCTTTTAGTAACTCACGTATAGAAGAATCTTTACTGAAGGCTGTAAGTAGGGATTCCTGTCTTCTGACGTATTCCTCTATAATATTAGTTTCTGCTGCAAGCATATTTTCCATATGTTCACGCTCAGATTCCTGCATCATTTTCATAATAGTACTGTCTGCAGTGTAATACAGCAGATTCATGCACATTATAACTATTATCATAATGCCAATGGTAATTTTGATTCTCAAGTTGAGATTTTTCATATGTAATTTCCTTCCTATTATTTATTATATTTATGGTTAATATTCCTTACATCCGGTAAGGAATTATTCATTTTGTTGATTAATTTGTTAAAATGTAAGAGTATGGTTGCTATTATGTGGCCTTATTTTAATACCTTATTTTCAACCTGTATAAAATTTTCAATGTTTTTCAATTTAGCTTTGATTTTTTATCAAATTTTAATAATTTGTTCATTAAAATTATATAATAATTATACTGTAATCAGCATAGAAGGTCAATGAAAATCCGCAGTTGTATAATATTAATAAAAATGTTGAATTTACAAGGGTTTCAGTGTACAATGAATTATGTATAACAAAAATCAGATGGAGGAAAGAAAATGAATAAATTTATGAAAAAAATGACTGCGGTCA
>CACWRR010000038.1 GCA_902763335.1 uncultured Lachnospiraceae bacterium
GAATATCATAGAAAATATCATGCGGATATTTCAAAAAGACCCAGCTATTTTTTAGCTGGGTTAGGGGTGGTTACACCACCCCCCGGCTGAACTGTTACTATAATTTAAAAGCAGTAGCTGGTAATAATTGACTTCTCAAGAAAAATATGTTAATATAATTTGCTGTAAAATATTATTAGCATATAGGGAAGGATAAAAGTTATGGAAAATAATAACGAAGATTTTGATTTGACTTTTGATAATGAAGTTATTGATATGACAGATCCGAACAGAAAGTCAGCTCAGAATATTTATGGAACTTATCAAACCAATAACTATGGTACCGATTACAACACCGGCTACAATAACAGTTATGTCACCGGCTACACCAACGGTGGGTATACCAACTATGCCAGTGCACAGGAAAATTCAGGTTTATATAGTATATTAAATATACTTTATTATATTGCCTTATTTGCTCCGGCACTGTATATTGCATATTTTATCATTACTCAAAATTATGATATGCATCTGTATAAACGGCTGTCGCAAATAGTTGGTATATTTGTTGAACTGGTATTTATTGTTGATGCCTGTATTAACTATGGTCGTTATAAGAGAAACTCTTTATTGATTACAGGAATTGCATTTCCGTTTTTGTATCCGTTTTTCAGATGCAGCTCTAAGTCTGAAAGTAAAAAAATTCCGGCTCTTGTAATTGTTCTTGAAATTGTATTGATATTTGTTTTTATAAAAGATGGTGCCGTTAAGCTTGTGTTGTCAGATAAAGGACATGATTTGTATGCATCTGAATATGATACTTCAATGAATAAATTCAAATCGCATAAATATGATGGAAAAATTGAAACGGAAGATGTTCTTAGAATGTGGTTTGAGGACTATAACATTGATGTAACAAAAGAAGATTCAGGTTTTTTATATGTAAAGGTATCAGGTAAAACCAATACAGATTTTGGTGGAGCAGTAAAAACCGATTCCACCATGGATCCTAATACATCATTAGAATTTAAAGTTGACAGAAACACCGGATCCTACACGGTTGAGACTTTGAGACTGAATGATAGATTGTATAATCAATATCGTGATACTTTATGGACATACTGGCATTCTCACTATTAGAAGATGGTTTAAATTGTAATTAATTACCAGTGTATTATAAGCTTTTCTCCATATAATATGAGTGTAACATCAAAACAAACATTTGTATACGCCGATGATACAGCGGCGGAATGGAGGGAAACTATGACAAATTCTAGTTCAAATTCAATGTCAGTACCGGAAGCAAAAAGTGCCATGAACCGTTTTAAAATGGAAGTTGCAAATGAACTTGGTGTTCCATTAAGTGATGGTTACAATGGTAACCTCACATCAGCTCAGAATGGTTCCGTAGGCGGATATATGGTTAAGAAAATGATTGAAGCCCAGGAAAGACAGATGGCTGGTAAATAATAATCAATATTGATTATTTAAAGGGAGCTTTTGCAGAGCAAAGGCTCCCTTTTCTGATGACATCTATATATTTACATACAAAATCCCTATCTGATTCCACGTTATCCGGAACAAGGATATATGACTCTTTATCATGATAGTCATACTTAAATGTCCGGCTGAAATCACCGGAGAATGCAGGCATGAATGTACCTGCTTTTTTTATATAGCATGTTGCTGCCGTTGCAGGACGGCGGAAGGCCTTGTCAACATAAGAGGCAACACTTTTGTGAACAGCCATATCTTCAACTTCAAGGTAGTAATAATTTTTATAATCACTAAAGAAATATTTAAGCTCATCAGAGAATTTTTTTACTGATATATAAAGTCTGTTGTCCGATGCGTTAAAAAACACATCATTTATGCAGAATGAAAAGCTTACAGGCACCGTAAAATCAAAAAAAGCTGAAAGATTAACATTATTTTTATCACACACGCATTCACAACTTTCAAAGGGAACATTTAAAAAATCACAATAATTGGCAATGCCGCTTATATTAATAAGATTTTCAACGTCCTCACGGTTATGCAAAAGTAAAAGTTCTTCATATGATTTATCATGTGTCTCAAGATAACTTTTATATATATGAATAAGCTTACCGCCATCCATTTCATCTTCTCTGTGTATTCCAAGAAATGTTTCCATTGTCTTCAGTTTGAGATTCGGAGTTGGAAATATTTTTCTTAACGGAAATATGTATTTATATATATCAAAGCTTTTTAATGATGTAAGTGGTGCAGAATCTATATCATACTTTTCACACTTATGGGTAATAAACGGTATATCAAATCCGTCACCGTTATAATGAACCAGAACTGAATAATTTTTAAGCATTTTGGTAAAAGATTCGAGCATCAGAATCTCGTCTTCCTGCCGCTCAGACAGATATTGTCTGACGTGCCACGAATCACCTGAAAAATAACATAATCCTATCATATACAGCGCAGAGGTTTTAGCTGAAAATCCTGTAGTCTCTATATCAAAAAATAAAATATCTTCGTTTGTAAAAGCTGATAATGCTTTGCATTTCAAATCATTTTTAAATTCAGAATCAACTGTTTTCATATCATTCTCCTCTTTTCGGTCATGTTTTGATTTTAGCACAATTTTTATAGAATTACACTACAAATATTCGTTGTTTTTTGATGGATTTTGTATTAAAATAAAGGTTGATAAAAAATTATCAAAAAGCAGCAAAGAAACGAGGTGGAAATATGTCAATATTGACATTCAAAGGAGGAGTTCATCCTTATGATGGCAAGGAATTGTCAAAGGAAGAACCGATTGTTGAATACAATCCACAGGGTGAGATTGCCATTGCAGTTTCACAGCACATCGGTGCACCTGCAAAGCCGCTTGTAAGTAAAGGTGACAGCGTAAAAGTCGGTCAGAAAATTGCAGAGGCTGCAGGATTTATTTCAGCAAATGTTCACTCATCCGTATCAGGAACAGTAAAGGCTATTGAGCCGAGACTTATGGCTAACGGTGGAAAAGCTGACTGCATAATTATTGAAAATGATAATAATTATGAAGAGATTGAATATTCCAAACCAAAGCCGCTTGAGGAGCTGACTCCGGATGAAATACGTGACCTTGTTAAGGAGGCCGGCGTCGTAGGTATGGGAGGTGCATGTTTCCCTACAAATGTAAAATTATCCCCTAAAAATCAGGACGATATTGATTACATTATCGTAAATGGCGCAGAATGTGAGCCGTACCTCACATCTGACTACAGGAGAATGATAGAACAGCCTGAGATACTTATCGAAGGACTTAAGGTGGTTCTTAAGATTTTCCCAAAAGCGAAAGGCGTAATAGGAATAGAAGACAATAAGCCTGAAGCTATCAAAAAGCTCAAAAAACTTGTCAATAATGAGGAAAGAATAGAAGTAAAGCAGTTGTATACCAAGTATCCTCAGGGTGCTGAGCGTATGCTTATATACGCTATAACAGGAAGACGTATTAATTCTTCTATGTTACCTGCTGATGTAGGATGTGTTGTTGACAACGTAGATACACTGTTTGCAATCCGTGATGCGGTTATAGAAGGAAAGCCGCTTATCAATCGTGTTGTTACAGTTACCGGTGATGCAATAACATCGCCTAAGAATTTCCTTGTAAGAATAGGAACTAATCAGAGAGAACTTATAGAAGCAGCCGGTGGATTTAAAGCAGAACCTGAAAAGGTGATATCAGGCGGACCTATGATGGGTATCGCAATGTCAAATCTTGATGTACCGGTACTTAAAGGTTCCTCAGCGTTATTGTGCATGGAGCATGATGTTGTTTCATCAGTTGAAGAGACTAACTGCATAAATTGCGGAAGATGCGTGAGCGTCTGTCCGGGACATATTCTGCCATCAAGACTTGCAGATTTGTCACTCAGAGGAGATATGGAGCAGTTTGAGAAGATGAACGGACTTGAATGCTGCGAATGTGGCTGCTGTTCATACATATGCCCTGCAAAACGAAATCTGACACAGGCTATCAAGTCTATGAGAAAACAGGTTTTAGCAAGTAAAAAGAAAAAGTAAAGGCGAGGTGGACAAAGTGAATGAAATGCTAAATGTGTCTTCTAATCCTCATGTGAGAGATAAAGGGACAACATCAGGAATAATGCGTGATGTATTGATTGCATTGCTTCCGGCTACAGTAGTCGGTGTATGTGTATTTGGAATACGTGCTCTTGTTCTTATACTTGTTACTGTTGCCTCAGCAGTGGCTACAGAGGCTATATATGAGAAATTGATGCACAAGAAAATAACAGTTGGTGATTTAAGTGCAGCCGTTACAGGTCTGCTTCTGGCACTCAACTTACCGGTCAGCCTGCCTGTCTGGATGGCAGTACTTGGTGCGGTTTTTGCAGTATTGGTTGTAAAACAGTTGTTTGGAGGACTTGGTCAGAACTTTATGAACCCTGCACTTGCAGGAAGATGTTTCCTCCTGATTTCTTTTGGTACAGCCATGACAAAGTTTACATTTGACGGTGTTACCACAGCTACACCTCTTGCCCAGTTAAAGGCAGGCGGAGACGTAAATGTACTTAAGATGTTTCTCGGTAACACGGCAGGTACTATAGGTGAGACATCAGCACTTGCACTGTTGGTAGGTGCTATATATCTTTTAGCCAAGAAAATTATCAGTCTCAGAATCCCTGTTGCATACATAGGAACATTTGCAATATTTATCATATTGTATGCTCTTGGAACAGGAAGAGGATTCGACCTTAATTTCCTGGCAGCACATCTGTGTGGTGGCGGTCTTATGCTCGGAGCATGGTATATGGCTACAGATTATGTAACCTCTCCGATTACACCAAAAGGGCAGATTGTGTTTGGTATATGTCTCGGACTCCTGACAGGTATATTCCGTACATGCGGAAGTTCTGCAGAGGGTGTTTCTTATGCCATAATATTCTGTAATCTCCTTGTTCCTCTTATCGAGAAGATTACACTTCCGAAGGCATTTGGAAGGGAGGCTAAGGCAAAATGAGTACAAAATTAATTATTAAAAATACAATTATTTTATTTGTCATTACACTTGTTGCAGGCATCCTTCTCGGCGGTGCATATGAGATAACAAAAGATGCAAGGGCAGAGCAGGAGAGAAAGACTACAGAGAAAGCTTACAAGACAGTCTTTGCAGATGCAGATACATTTGAGGATGCAGACTATGATAAGGACGGTTTAAAATCTTATCTTAAGGATAATGGATATGATGAAGATACAGCCTACATAGATGGCGTTGTCGAAGCAAAGTCATCATCAGGTGATTCTCTCGGATATGTAATCACTGCAACAGATAAAAACGGATACGGCGGAGATATTACATTTACTCTTGGTATCACAGCCGACGGCAGTATAACAGGTATAGAATTTCTTACTCTCGACGAAACAGCCGGTATGGGTATGAAAGCAAAAGATGCATCATTTAAGAATCAGTTTAAAGACTTAAATACAGCAGATTATGATACTTCAATTGACAGCTTTTCAGCTAATGGAATAGATGCAATTTCAGGTGCGACAATCACAACTAAGGCAGTAACAAACGGTGTCAGCGCCGGAGTATTATGTTTTAACTATCTGACAGGAGGTGCTGATTAATGAATAAATGTGTTGAGCGTTTATATAACGGTATAATTAAAGAAAATCCTACATTTGTACTTATATTGGGAATGTGTCCTACACTTGCCGTTACGACATCTCTTATAAACGGTGCCGGAATGGGACTTACTACCATGGTAGTATTGGCATTGAGCAATACACTTATATCATTGCTCAGAAAGTTCATTCCTGACGGTGTGCGTATGCCGGCTTTCATAGTTATAGTAGCCAGCCTTGTTACAATAGTTCAGTTTATACTTCAGGCATATCTGCCATCACTTAACGATGCACTCGGAATATATATTCCTCTTATCGTTGTAAACTGTATTATTCTTGGAAGAGCAGAATCATATGCTTCAAAGAATCCGGTATTGCCGTCATTATTCGATGGTATAGGAATGGGACTCGGATTTACTGTAGGTCTTTCATTTCTCGGAGCATTCCGTGAGATATTAGGTTCAGGCTCTATTGCAGGATTCCAGTTTATTCCTGAAGACTACTGTATAAGAATATTCGGTCTTGCACCGGGAGCATTTTTCGTACTTGCTGCCTTAATTGCAGTCCAGAATAAGATAAGACTTGCACACGGTAAGAAAGTAAAAGCAGTAGAAGAATGTACAGGACACTGTGCAACATGTGGTAAGACATGTGAAGAAAGAAAGGAGGAGGACTAATGAAAGAATTATTGATTATTGCCATTGGTGCAGCATTTGTAAATAATGTAGTACTCAGTCAGTTCCTCGGATTATGTCCTTTTCTTGGAGTATCTAAAAAAATAAAGACAGCATCAGGAATGGGTGCCGCAGTTATATTCGTTATAACCGTAGCTTCATTTATGGCAAGTATCATACACAACTACCTTCTTGTACCTACAGGAATGGATTACCTTGATACTATAGTATTCATTCTCGTTATCGCTGCCCTGGTTCAGTTTGTTGAGATGGTTTTAAAGAAGATAAGCCCTCCTTTATATGAGGCACTTGGTGTGTATCTTCCACTTATAACAACTAACTGTGCAGTGCTCGGTGTTGCCCTTATAAATGTACAGAATTCATACGGTATACTTGAAAGTGTTATAAACGGATTTGCTACGGCAGTCGGATTCACTATATCTATCATCATCATGGCAGGTATAAGAGAGAAGATTGAGTACAATGACGTTCCTGAAGCTATCAAGGGTATGCCTATAGTTCTTATAACAGCAGGTCTTATGTCGATTGCCTTCTTTGGCTTTTCAGGCTTATTATAGGGGGTGTAGAAGATGAATATAATGGGAATAGTTATTGCAGCAGCAATAGTAGGTATTACAGGTCTTATTATAGGTGCTTTATTAGGACTCGCAGGCAAAGCATTCGCAGTCAAAGTTGATGAAAAAGAAGTAGCCATAAGAGAATGTCTTCCGGGAAATAACTGTGGCGGATGCGGATATGCAGGATGTGATGCTTTGGCAAAGGCCATAGCAAACGGTGATGCTCCGGCAAACGGATGTCCTGTCGGCGGAGCTCCTGTGGCAGCTAAAATAAGTGAAATAGTCGGCGGCGAAGTCGAAGTTGTCAAAAAAGTGGCATTTGTAAAATGTAGCGGTACATGTGAAAAGGCTAAAGACAGATTTAAATACACAGGTAATCAGAATTGTACACAGGTGGCAAACACTGTAGGTGGTGGCCAGAAAGCCTGTACATTCGGATGTCTCGGCTATGGCGAGTGTGTGAGTGTCTGTCAGTTTGATGCTATCCATATAGTAGATGGTATAGCCGTTGTTGACAAAGAGAAATGTGTAGCCTGTGGTAAATGTGTGGCTACATGTCCAAAACGACTTATCGAACTTATTCCGTATGAGTCTAAACATATGGTAAAATGTAACTCACAGGATAAAGGTAAAGATGTGAAGGCTGTATGTCAGGCCGGATGTATCGGATGTAAAATGTGCGAAAAGCAGTGTGAATCTGATGCCATCCATGTAGAAAATAATATAGCTCATATAGATTATGATAAGTGTACCGGATGCGGTAAATGTGCCGAGAAATGTCCGGTTAAGATTATTGTATAATAACATCTTATAAAAATAATATCAGATTAAATTAAAAAATAAAACAGGCTCTTCTTATGATACAACAGATAAATTTTAAATTCATGGCTGCTGTATAGTAGAAGAGCCTGTTACTTTATAATAATATAAATCAGTCTTTTAATTTAATTTTCATTAAACCGTCATAGTCTCCGTCATCTTTAAGTCCCGAACTCAGATGAATATTATAATCATCATCAATAAATACTGCCTCTACATTATCAATACTTTCTATCAGTTCCATTCCATCATCTATTCCAAGTGCAAAACAACTTGTACTCAATCCGTCACCATCTGTCGAACTGTCTGAAATAATAGTCACGGACATAAGATTATTGTTTACCGGATATCCCGTAGAAGTATCGAGAATGTGATGATACAGTACATTATCTTTATAAAAGTAGCGTTCATAATTTCCTGAAGATACTATGGACTTATCACTTGTTATTACAACAGCTGAATTTTCACCGCTTTTTCCGAAAGGCTTCTTAATTGCAATATTGTAATCTGTATTATCAGGCTTAGAACCTAATAACAGGATATTGCCACCCAAATCTATAATTCCGGATGTAATTCCTTTGCTTTCGAGATATTGTTTTAATTTGTCAGCTATAAAACCTTTTGCTATTCCGCCTAAATCAAGTTTCGCGCCATCAGAGCTTAACATAATTTTATTATCGTCAACTATGACATTTTTATAATCAACAAATGCTATATTTTTCCTGATATCTGATTCGGACGGAATAACCGGATCATCTGATTCAAAATCCCACAAATCGGATAATGCACCTATGGTAATGTCAAATTTACCTTTTGAAAGTTCACTGTAATACAGTCCTTTATTAATTATATCAATCGTATCATCTGATACATTTACATAAGTATTTCTGTTATCGTTAATTAATGAAATCTCGCTGTTTTCCTTAGTGCGGCTCAACAGATTTTCGTACTTTTCACATATCGAAAAACATTCATCAATATATTTAACATTCTGATTGCCATATAAAGTTATAGTTACAACTGTATCAAAATAAAAATCAGTCTTTGACACGGCTTCTTTATCTGTGCATCCGCTTAACGTGACTGACATTAAACAGCACAGTAAAATAAATAAACCTGATATTTTTTTATTCTTCATAATATGGTAACTCCTTTTTTAATAAGCCTGTATCTGTATACTTTATCATATAAGTTTATCGATTACCATAATTGAAATTGATATTTTAAACATTTTATGATATAGTAATACACGATAAAACATTTGTTCTGTATGGAGGCGATTGATATAAAAAAGAAAGATTTTATACTGATATGTCTGTTACTTGTAATCGCTGCCGTTATGTATGGAGTGTGGTATTTTACATCAGAAAAAGAAAATTTATACGTCCAGGTTACGGTAGATGGAAAAGTATATGAAACATATCAGACAGACAAAGATGCTGTATATAAAGTTGAAACAGATAACGGATACAATGTAATAGAAGTAAAATCAGGAAAAGTATCGGTGACAGATGCTTCGTGTCCGGATAAAATATGTGTCCACGAAAACGCCATATCTTCCGGAGGCCAGTCAATTATATGCCTTCCAAATAAAGTGGTAGTATCTGTTATTGAGAAAAAGGAAAAAAATGATAAAGAAATAGATGGTGTGGTAAAATGAGTAAGAATATAAAAAGAGTGGCATACATAGGTCTTCTGGCTGCATTTGCCGTAGTGATAAGTTATGTTGAATCACTTCTTCCCATAAATATCGGAATACCCGGAGTTAAGCCGGGACTTGCAAACTTTGTTATAGTTATAGCATTGTATGAATTTAATGTAAAAGATGCATTTATGATTAATCTTATAAGAATACTTATAGTCGGTATGATGTTTGGCAACCTTTTTTCCATACTGTTCAGTATATCAGGTGCCGTAGTCAGTCTTATTGTCATGGCACTTGTAAAGAAGATAAAGGGAATGTCTCTGTTTGGGGTAAGTGTAGCAGGAGGTGTGGCACACAATGTGGGACAGCTTATCGTTGCTGCATTTGTGGTAAACACATACACGATAGGATATTATATACCGGTTCTTATTATTGCCGGTATAATTACCGGTATACTTGTAGGAATACCGGCTTCCATAGTCAGAGGTGTGTTACATAAAATCTTAGTATCAGAAAGGATTAGCTGATGATTTCATTTATAAAGGGAATAGTTGATGACGTTTTGGAGGACAGAATTGTTGTCGAAAATAATGGTATAGGATATAATATATTTACTTCGGATGCAAAGAAGATTTCGCCGGGACAGAATGTTAAAATGTACACATATCTTAACGTCCGCGAGGATGCCATGATATTGTACGGTTTTCTTTCAAAAGAAGATTTAAGTCTGTTCAGATTAATGCTCGGTGTAAACGGAATAGGACCAAAGGCTGCGTTAAATCTGCTTGTTACATTTTCGGCAGACGAAATCCGCATGGCAATATTTTCAAGCGATTCCAAGCTCATTTCCAAAGCTCCGGGAATAGGAAAGAAAACAGCGGAAAGACTTATTATGGAACTCGGAGATAAGATTGATATGGGAATGAGCATTAGTCATGATACACAGTCTGTTGCCACAGACAACAAAAAAGATGCGCGAAACGAAACAATAGAGGCACTTACTTCACTGGGATATTCGTCTTCGGAGGCTGTCAAAGCGGTGAATGCAGCAGTGGGACTTTTGGGTGAAAGTGCAGATACGGAAGAACTTTTAAAGGCATCTCTAAAACAGATGGTATAAGAATATAGGAATGGAGATTGGTATGTCAAAACGAATTATAAATACAAATCTGACTTCAGAGGATATCGATACTGATGTAAGTCTCAGACCTAAAATGCTTGATGATTATATCGGACAGGAAAAAATCAAATCCAACCTTAAGGTTTTCATAAAGGCAGCAAAATCAAGAAATGAAACTCTTGACCACATGCTTTTTTATGGTCCTCCGGGGCTTGGAAAAACCACGCTTGCCGGTATTATTGCAAATGAAATGGGTGTAAATATAAAGATTACATCAGGACCTGCCATTGAAAAGCCTGGAGAGCTTGCAGCAGTATTAAATAATCTTAAGGAGCATGATGTATTATTTATTGATGAGATTCACAGACTTAACAGACAGGTGGAAGAAGTTCTTTATCCTGCCATGGAAGATTTTGCCATAGACATAGTTATAGGAAAAGGGGCATCTGCAAGGTCAATAAGGCTTGACCTGCCACCGTTTACACTTATAGGAGCAACTACAAGGGCCGGTATGCTGACAGCTCCTCTGCGTGACAGATTCGGAATGCTTAATCATTTAGAATTTTATAATGAAAACGAGCTTAAACAGATAATATGCCGTTCAGCGGATGTTCTTAATGTAAAAATAGAGGACGAAGGAGCGACCGAGCTTGCCAAAAGATCAAGGGGAACACCACGACTTGCCAACCGCCTGTTAAAGCGAGTCAGGGATTTTGCCGAAGTTAAATATGATGGTGTGATAACAAAGGAAGTAGCAGATTTTGCCTTAGATTTGTTGGAAGTAGATAAATTCGGACTTGATAATTCGGACAGAAATATTTTAAATACGATAATATATAAATTTGACGGTGGACCTGTAGGACTCGATACACTGGCTGCTGCACTCGGCGAGGACAGTGGAACATTAGAGGATGTGTATGAGCCATATCTTATCAAAAACGGTTTTATAAACAGGACTCCCCGGGGAAGGGTAGCTACAGAACTTGCCTACAGACATCTTAGTAAAAATCAGTAGTTTGCCCCATAAAGATAAAGTTTAACTTGTATTTATCGGGATTTTGATTATAATATACATTAATGAAAAATATATTTAAGGGAGCGTGTACATATGTCATCTAAGAATAATACTGAGGTTATACTTGATGGAAAAATCTATACTTTAAGCGGTTACGAAAGTGAAGAATATCTCCAGAAGGTTGCCTCATATATAAATAATAAAATAAATGAATTCAAAGAGGCTGAAGGATATTCCAGACTTACTGCTGACATGCAGAAAGTATTGCTTGAACTTAATATTGCCGACGATTACTTTAAGGCAAAAAAACAGGCAGACAGCCTTGGAAATGAAATTGAGTTAAAGGACAAGCAGATATATGATATCAAACATGAATTAATAGGACTTCAGATTAAGCTTGAGACTGCTCAGAAAGAAGCAGAAGCTTATCATAAAGAGATAGGTGAACTTCAGAAACAGATTATCAGACTTGAAACACAGTTAAACGACAGTCAGGATAAAGAGGCCACGACCAAAGAGAAGAAGACTAATACAAAAAGGGTATAGGTAATGAAAGATATAAAAGTAGAATTACTGGCTCCGGCCGGTTCATACGATAGTTTAAGAGCAGCTATAAATGCAGCTGCGGATGCAGTGTATATTGGCGGCTCTGTTTTTGGTGCAAGGGCTTTTGCCGATAATCTTGACGAAGAAAATATGCTAAAGGCCATTGATTATATACATCTCCATGGAAAGAAACTGTATCTGACCGTAAATACACTGTTAAAAAATGACGAAATCAGAAATCAGTTGTTTGAATATCTTCATCCTTTGTATAAACATGGTTTAGATGCCGTTATAGTTCAGGATATGGGTGTATTTAAATTTATAAGGGAAAATTTTCCTGACCTCGACATTCATGCAAGCACACAGATGACTGTAACCGGTGTATACAGTGCTAAAATGTTAAAAGAAGCAGGTGCTACGAGAGTTGTCACAGCAAGGGAACTGTCTTTAGATGAACTTAAGAAAATTCATGATAATGTTGATATTGAAATCGAGAGTTTCATACACGGTGCTTTGTGTTACTGCTACTCAGGTCAATGCCTGTTAAGCAGTATGTTAGGCGGAAGAAGCGGAAACAGAGGCAGATGTGCGCAGCCGTGCCGGTTACCTTACGATGTTACCGGAAAGAATATGAAGAATAATGATAACGAAAAATATGTATTAAGCCCGAAAGATATGTGCACATTAGAGATTATTCCTGATATTATAGAATCCGGAGTATATTCAATGAAGATTGAAGGAAGAATGAAAAGTCCTGAATATGTTGCCGGAGTAGTAGAGATGTACAGAAAATATATTGATATGTATATCAGTCAGGGACGTGATGGATTCAGGGTAGATGAAAATGATTATCAAAAGCTGACATCCCTTTACAGCAGAAACGGATTTTCACAGGGATACTATAAGCAGCATAACGGAAGAAATATGATTTCTTTATCTAAGGCAACCTATAACAGTGTAAACGAAGAAAGAATTAATACTTTACATGACAAATATGTTTCACAGGATAAAAAGCTCCCTATAAATATAAATGCAGTTATAAAAGCAGAAATGCCTATGGAAATCTCAGTTCAATATGGTGATGTAAAAATAACCGTCAAGGGCGATATTCCACAGCCATCGAATAACAGACCTGCCACAGTGGAGGATATTTCTAAACAGTTAAAGAAGCTCGGAAACACACCATTTGAATGTGCAGATATGGATATAGAACTGGATGAGGGACTGTTTGTTCCGGTCAAGGTCTTAAATGAACTTAGAAGAAACGGTGTAAACCGGCTTGAACATTCATTAACAGATATATACAGAAGAAACAGTGTTCAAAAATTTACAGATATATCAGACAAAAAATCTGACACCACATATTTAAAATTAGTCTGTTCCGTCGAAACTAAGGAGCAGTTTGACGTGGTTGTGCGTAAGGCTGACGTGGAAAGTATATATGTCTCTGTTGATTTCATTTCTGATGACATTATAAAGGATATGATTGACATTGCACACGGGAATGGCAAAAAATGTTTTATTATTATGCCATATATATTTAGGGAAGGTTCACAAAAATATATAAATCCGAATATTTGGAATGCCGACGGCTATGTTATCAAAAATCTGGATGAAATGGAATTTCTTAAGGACAATCCGGATGAAAAAGTGGCAGACTATAGCATGTATACAATGAATAATGAAGCTAAGTCATTTTACAAAGAAAACAGAATAACTTCATGTACCGTACCTTATGAGCTTAATTCCCACGAAATAGCAGGGAGAGATAATGCCGGAGACCAGATGGTAGTATACGGATATACACCTCTTATGGTATCAGCAGGATGTGTAAAGAAAACCCTTAAGCTGTGCGATAATAACTCTTCGACATATATTTTAAGAGACAGATATAAAAAGAATTTTAAAGTTAAGACAAGCTGTAAGTTTTGTTATAATGTAATATATAACAGCCTGCCGCTTTCATTAATTTCATGTTCAAAACAGATATTAAACTTTGGACTGGATTATATAAGACTTAATTTTACTTTTGAAACCGCAGATGAGGTTTCGGATATAACTGATATGTATATAGAAAGTTTTATACACCAAAAGGAGATATCTTATGATATCGGAGAGCATACAAAGGGACATTTCAAACGAAAAGTAGATTAAAGGCAGGTGAAAGATATGGCAGAATTATTGACATCAATGGCTAAATACGCATTTATTATATTGATTGTATTTTATACCTATTTCAGTTTTGCTGCACTGAGAGGAAAAAATCAGAACGGCCACAGAGCAGCACTTGAGTTACAGGGAATGATAATGTTTCTTATTCATCTGATAGCATATGCATTAATATTTATTAACACCAAGGATACAAATGTATTGATGCTGTATGCTGCACAGGTCGGATACTTTATTATTACAAAATCAGTGTTCAGAATCTGTTATGGCAAAAAATTCAGCAGACCATTGCTTAATAATATGTGTATGCTGTTAAGCATAAGTTTTATAATAATAGCAAGGCTGTCTTATGATAAGGCACTTAAACAGTTTGTAATCGTGGCAGCAGTAACATTTATATGCTTTTTCATTCCGCTGTTTATAAAGATTTTAAAAAATCTCCCATATCTTACATGGGTATACTGTATAGCCGGTATAATTATGCTTGGAGTTGTTCTTGTAATGGGTAGAATTACATATGGTGCGAAGATTTCTATCAATCTCGGATTTTTTGCATTCCAGCCGTCAGAGTTTGTTAAGATATTGTATGTACTATTTCTGGCATCATTCTTAAGTAAGAGCCAGAGTTTTAAAAGAATTGTTATATCAGCGGTATTTGCCGGACTTCATGTAATTATTCTTGTATTTTCAAGTGACCTTGGAAGTGCGCTTATCTTTTTCATTGTATATGTATTTATGGTGTATGTTGCAACCGGACAGGCAAGATGGCTCGGTGCAGGTGCCGCAGGCGGAACCCTTGCATCACTGATAGCATATAAATTGTTTTCACATGTCAGAATCAGGGTACTCGCATATCGTGATCCGTGGAGTGTTATAGATAATGAAGGATATCAGGTTGCCCAGTCCCTTTTTGCCATAGGTACGGGAAGCTGGCTCGGTATGGGTATGTATAAGGGTTTACCGGAATCAATTCCTGTTGTAACACAGGATTTCATCTTCTCATCAATAGCCGAGGAGTTTGGAGGATTTTTTGCAATATCACTCATACTGATATGCCTCAGTACATTTCTGACATTTATTAAAATTGCCATGGCGCATCAGTCAATGTTTTATAAACTTACGGGACTCGGAATGGGTATGACTTATGCGGTTCAGACTGTTCTTACAATAGGAGGAGCCATAAAATTCATACCGTCTACAGGTGTAACACTTCCTCTTGTAAGTTATGGCGGAAGTTCAGTGCTTTGTACTCTGATAACATTTGCCATAATTCAGGGAATAAGTGTATCTACAACTGATACGTTACCGGAAAAGGAGGACGACGATGATGAGGACAGATAGAGAAATCGAGATAATAGACACTCCTGATGAACGACCAAGACCTAAAAAGCCTAAAAAGAAAAAAAGTACAAATCGCCTTATTTTAAATACCACCATAGCATTTACAGTTCTTTTTATGGGAATGTTAGCTTATTTTGTACATTTTGAATACTCAGATGCAGACGAGGTAATAAACAGCACATATAATAAAAGACAGGATATACTTGCGCAGTCGGTTATCCGTGGTGACATAAAAGCTGCTAACGGTGAAGTTCTTGCAACAACAAATGTAAACGGTGACGGAAGTGAAACCAGAACCTATCCTTATGGCAGGCTGTTTTCACATGTTGTCGGATATACGTCTAACGGAAAATCCGGAATTGAATTATTTTATAATTTTAAACTACTTACATCAAATTCCGGCCTGTTTGAACTTATGTATAATGATCTGACAGGCAACAAGGATAAAGGGGACAATGTTGTCACAACATTAAATGTATCAGTACAACAGGCTGCATCATCAGCGCTTGGCGGCAATGACGGTGCAATAATAGCCATCGATCCTGACACCGGTAAGATAATAGCAATGGTATCCCAGCCTGATTTTGATCCTAATTCCATTGAGAGTGACTGGGATTACATTGTAAGTCAGGACGGAAATACAAGTCTTTTAAACAGAGCTACAAACGGTCTCTATCCTCCGGGTTCGACATTTAAGGTATTTACGCTTTTGGAATATATGCATGAGCATCCGTCAGATTACGCGAACTATATGTTTGAATGTAATGGTTCGCTGACAGTAGGAGACTCTTCGATAAAATGTTACAACGGTAATGTACACGGAACTGAAAGTCTGATGGATTCATTTGCCTATTCATGTAACAGTTCCTTTTCAAATATCGGATTGTCACTTAACCTCAGCAACTTTAGAAAAATGTGTGAAGGATTATTATTTAACTCAAAACTCCCATACGATATGACATATTCAAAGAGCAGTTTTGAACTTAACTCATCCTCAGATACATTTGAAACAATGCAGACCGTAATAGGTCAGGGAAAAACACAGGTATCGCCACTTCACCTCGCCATGATAGCTTCTGCAATCGCAAATGATGGAACACTTATGAAGCCATACCTTGTTGACCATATTGAAAATTACGAGAATAAAAATGTTAAACAGTACAAACCTGAAAAATATAAGGAACTGTTAAGTAAAGAAGATTCAAAACATCTGTCTGAATATATGAAGGCAGTGGTGGACTACGGAACAGGAAAACGACTTGCATCTGATGCCTACACAGCTTACGGAAAAACCGGAACGGCACAGTTTGACTCAAGTGAAAATTCCCACTCACTTTTTATGGGATATGCAGATAACGGAAGCAAAAAACTTGCCATCTGTGTTGTAATGGAGGAGATGCCTGCCGGTTCGACATGGGCAGTTCCTGCAGCCAAAACAGTTTTTGACACGTATTTTTCACACTAATTTATATTTATTGTTGCATGCTAAATTGAAATGAGTTATAATTCTCACAGGTCTTAATTATTTTGACACACCAATTGAACAGGAGGCTTTGCAATGATAGAAGCAACGAGCTGTGGGGGTGTGGTTATATTTCGTGGCAAGATTTTGGTCTTGTATAAGAATTACAAGAATAAGTACGAAGGCTGGGTTCTTCCAAAAGGCACAGTAGAGCAGGGAGAGGAATACAAAGAAACAGCTTTACGTGAGGTAAAAGAAGAAACCGGAGTTGGTGCTTCCATTATTAAGTATGTGGGAAAGAGCCAGTATTCATTTATGACACCGCAGGATTCGGTCAATAAAGAGGTTCACTGGTATCTGATGATGGCGGACAGCTATTACAGCAAACCACAACGCGAAGAGTATTTTTTTGACTCAGGATATTATAAGTTCCATGAAGCTTATCATTTACTTAAATTTTCTAATGAAAAGCAGATTCTTGAGAAAGCATATAATGAATATCTTGACTTGAAAAAAAGCAATCTGTGGGGCAGCAAAAAATATTTTTAAGATGTGTGAGATATTTTCACTGCATGAAAGGCATGGTTATTTTTGTGAACAATATTAATTATCAAAAAGTTCTTGAAAAAATAATAAAAAAATTACAGATTGAGGAAATAACTCCCTCATTACTACTTCATAGCTGCTGCGCTCCGTGTAGCAGCTATGTTCTTGAATACTTATCTGAATATTTTAAGATTACTGTTCTGTATTATAATCCGAATATTTTTCCTTTGGAAGAGTATAAGTACAGAATAGAAGAACAGAGGCGCCTAATAAACAGTCTTCCCGCAAAAAATCCTATAAGTTTTATACCAACTGAATATGAGCCTGAAAAATTTTATGGAGCCGTAAAAGGATATGAAAATATACCTGAGGGCGGTGAAAGATGTTTTAAGTGCTATGAACTCAGGCTTCGTGAAGCAGCTTTATATGCCCGTAGAGGGGATTTTGATTATTTCACTACCACTTTATCCATAAGCCCACTAAAAAAGGCGGATAAGCTGAATGAGATAGGATTACGGCTGGAAGAAGAATATGGTGTAAAATATTTATGTTCAGATTTTAAAAAGAAAAACGGATATAAACGTTCTGTAGAATTATCAACGGAATATGGATTATACAGACAGGAATACTGCGGATGTGTATTCAGCAAAAAAGAAAGGGGACTTTGATTTTAATCATCGTCCCTTAATTTAACAGCATTTCTGGCTTTCCATTTACGTTCATCCTCTATGGCTGCATAATGCTTACGTGTAGTATTAACATCCTTGTGGCCGAGAACATCAGCAACGAGGTAAATATCACCTGTCTGGCGGTACAGGCTGGTACCGTATGTACTACGAAGCTTATGAGGTGTTATATGTTTTAATTTGGTGACAAGCTGCGAATATTTGGAAACAAGATTTTCGACACTTCTGACACTCATCCGTTTTTTTTGCATTGAGAGAAAGAACGCATCTTCATTTCCTGCAGCCGGAATGATTTTTTTCCGCTCTTCAAGATAGTTTAAAAGAGCAGTTTTTACTTCATCACTGAAATATACGATGGTTTCATATCCGCCTTTTCTCCGAATTTTGATTCCGGTATTGTCAAAGTCGATATCGTTAATATCGATTCCGACACATTCAGAAACTCGTATTCCCGTACCGAGCAGCAGCGTCATTAAAGCAATGTCACGAAGTTTGGTTTTTTCATGAAATGCTTTCTGCTTCTCAGTGAGCTTTTCACCTGATTCCACCATATCCAGAAGGTCAGCAACCTCATTAGGTTCGAGACGGACGATTTCCTTTTCATGCAGCTTTGGAACTTTTACTTTAGCAGCAGGATTTTCTTTAATCTGCTCGCTTTTAAAGTAATAATTATAAAATGACTTAAGAGACGAAAGCTTTCTCTTAATGCCTTTTTCACGATTTGTATGAAGATTTTCATCCTTTGAATACACTTTAAGGTATTGAAGATATTCCTCGATATCAGTAACCCGCAGTTCGTCAAGAATGGTGATAGGGATATCCTGAATATCCATATCCTTATATATAGGATTATTTTCTTTTATATAGTTAAAAAATACCGTAAGATCATAAGCATAGGCTATACGTGTTCTGGAAGCAGTAGAAGGCTCTATGCCATAAAAAAATGATTTACAGAACCTTGGCAGATTTTGAAGTAAATCACGAAGTTTCAACTGGTTATCTATGTCAAGCTGATCATGGTAATTAGGATTATTATTCATTGATATATACACCCTTTCAGATAAATTTATATATTTCATTATATCACAAAAACAAATATTGAAAATGATAAATACATGAGAAAGGACGATTAAAAATATGGAGTTGCAACGGTTATATAGTTATACCAGAAAAGCACTACAACAATATGATATGATTAAACCCGGTGACAGGGTAGCAGTAGGAGTATCCGGTGGCAAAGACAGTCTGACGTTACTGTATGCACTTGCAGGATTAAGAAAATTTTATCCTGTACATTTTGAACTGGCAGCAATATCAGTTGACCTGGGATTTGACAATCAGAACTTTGACAAAATAACTAAATTGTGCGATGAATTAAATGTTCCATTGCATATAGTCCATACTGAAATAAATAAAATAGTGTTTCAGGACAGGCATGAAAAAAATCCCTGTTCACTATGTGCCAAACTGCGGAAGGGCGCATTAAATGATTATGCAGTGAAAATCGGATGTAATAAAGTTGCATACGCCCACCACAAGGACGATATAGTAGAAACAATGTTACTTTCACTAATGAATGAAGGTCGATTTTACTCATTTTCACCGGTCACTCATTTAGACAAAACGGGACTTACTGTCATAAGACCATTAATGCTCGTGAGCGAGTCGGAGGTAATAGGATTTAAGAAAAAATATGAACTGCCGGTAATGAAAAATCCGTGTCCCGCAGACGGATATACAAGACGTGAGTATGTAAAAACACTGTTAAAACAATTAAACAAAGACAATCCGGGCGTTAAAGAAAGAATGTTCAGGGCAATCACAGACGGAAACATTGAAGGCTGGCCCCAAAAAACATGCGAAAATAAATCATAGAAAATAAAAAGGAGGTACAATAAAAATGTCAACAGATGATAAATCAAAAGTATCAAGTGATTTTACTCAGGGTAGTATTTTAAGCAAACTAATAAAGTTTATGCTGCCTGTTCTGGGTGCGCTCATTCTGCAGGCCATGTACGGTGCAGTCGATATGCTTGTAGTAGGAAGATTTGGCAGTAATGCCGGAATATCTGCAATCTCAACAGGAAGTAACGTTATAAATCTTGTAACGTTTATAATTACCAGTCTCACCATGGGCGTAACCGTATTAATAAGCAGATACCTTGGTGAGAAAAAGGAAAGCAGGGTAGGGGGAGTAATAGGCGGAGCGGTAACATTTTTCGCACTTACTGCAGCCGCACTAATGATTATATTATTTTTTGGTGCACCATTATTTACGAAATGGCTCAATGCACCTTCTGATGCCTTGAATTTAACAATAACTTACATAAGAATCTGTGGTCTTGGTATCATTTTCGTTATAGCTTACAATGTAATAAGCGGTATATTCAGAGGACTGGGAAATTCCAAATTACCACTCATATTTGTTTTTATAGCATGTATAGTCAACATTATCGGAGATTTATTTTTCGTAATTGTATGCAATATGGATGTGGCAGGAGCTGCATTGGCAACAATACTTGCACAGGCAGTAAGCGTTGTATTATCTCTAATAATTATAAAACGCCAGCAGCTTCCATTTTCATTTAAAAAATCTGATATAGGATTTAACAGTGAAATATCTCATTTTTTAAAACTTGGAATACCTATAGCAGTACAGGAATTTTTAACACAGATATCATTTTTGATTTTGTGTGCAATCATAAATAATCTGGGACTTGAAGCGTCATCAGGTTATGGAATAGCCCAAAAAGTCGTATCATTTGTAATGCTTGTCCCATCATCCCTCATGCAGTCAATGTCTGCATTCGTAGGACAAAATGTAGGTGCCGGAAAAGAAAGCCGTGCAAGAAAGGCAATGTATACAGGCATGGGAATTGGTGTTTTTATCGGTATATTCGTGTTTTCGATATCATTTTTCAGAGGCGATATACCTGCATCATTATTTAGTGAAAATGCCGATTATATAAAAAATGCTGCCGATTATTTGAAAGGTTTCAGTTCTGAAGCAATTTTAACATGTATTGTATTTAGCTACATCGGATATTTTAACGGACACGGAAAAACACTTCCTGTAATGATTCAGGGAATCACAGCCTCATTTCTGTGCAGAGTCCCGTTATCATATTTATTCAGTTTAAAAGAAGGTGCTGATTTAGTAGATATAGGAATAGCCGTGCCGTTGACATCGGTATATGGAATTGTATTTTTCACGATATGTTATATAATAAGCAGACGAAAAATGTGTAAGTAGAGGTACACCCAACTATTCGCAAAACCATAGTTTAACGAATAGTT
>CACWRR010000039.1 GCA_902763335.1 uncultured Lachnospiraceae bacterium
TTTAGGAACATGGGAATGATTTTAAGCTTCACAGATGATTTTTTTAGCTTTGTGGCACAGTTTTTAATTCAGCACGGTGCCATGAATAATTCAGGTTAAATTTTACCATTCTGCATATTTCCTGTCAACGAAAACCTCTTACCGCCCACACTTGATTTTTATACTGTTTCGTTATAAAATGTACCATACAAACATGAAAGATGAGGTACACACATTGGCAGGTTCAACATATGGAACAATATTTAAAATTACAACATGGGGTGAATCACACGGTAAGGGAATCGGTGTGGTTATAGACGGATGCCCAAGTGGAATCCCACTCTGTGAGGACGATATTCAGAAATATTTAAACAGAAGAAAACCGGGACAGTCTAAGTTCTCCACTCCGAGAAAGGAAGATGATAAGGTAGAGATTCTGTCCGGTGTATTTGAAGGAAAAACCACAGGCACTCCTATTTCCCTCGTGGTTATGAATACTTCACAGCGTTCAGGTGACTATTCAGAGATTGCTTCCTACTACAGACCCGGACATGCTGATTATACATTTGATATGAAATACGGATTTCGTGATTACCGCGGTGGCGGCCGTTCATCAGGACGTGAAACCATAGGCCGTGTTGCTGCCGGTGCCGTAGCCGCAAAGGTTCTTGAAATATTAGGTGTCGAAATCCACGCATATACAAGGGCAATCGGTGATTTTGTGGTTACTGACGAATACTTTAATATGGATGACGTATTTTCAAATCCACTCTACATGCCATCCGGAAAAGTTGCAGATGATGCTGCCGCATACATTGAAAAAGTGCGTGAAGAATCTGACTCCCTCGGTGGCATAGCAGAATGTATCGCAACAGGAATTCCTGCCGGAATAGGCGAACCGGTATTTGAAAAACTTGATGCAAACCTTTCAAAGGCTCTGGTATCAATCGGTTCAGTCAAGGCATTTGAAATCGGCGACGGCATAAAGGTTGCCAAAATGCTCGGCTCAGAAAATAACGACAGCTTTACTACCGCAGACGGCAAAATCACCAAATCCACCAACCATGCCGGCGGCACCCTTGGCGGAATAAGTGACGGTTCGGATATCGTACTCCGTGCATATATTAAGCCTACTCCGTCTATTTTCAAAACCCAGCACACTATAAACAAAAACAATGAAAATATTGATATTAACATTAAAGGACGGCACGACCCTATTATCGTTCCCCGTGCCGTAGTTGTTGTTGAAGCCATGACAGCCATCACCATACTTGACATGATGCTTCTAAACATGTCTTCAAATATTGAAAATATAAAGAAAATATACTGTTAATCATTTTTTTCACGGCTTGATTTTGTATTGATCCCGAGAATTTTCTCAAATATCAGTCCGGCACCAAACCATGCCGGTGCATAATCAAGCCGTATCAAACCATTTATATTGTATTTGGATTCACTGTAGTCCCACGGACACATATCATTTTTCTTTAAAATACTTCCGGTTACATATTCAACACCGAATATCCCACATGTATACACTATTCCCCTTATGATAAAATTTCTCTCTTTTAACATATTACCAATCGGTTTTATAACCCATGCCATTCCATATATGGGAAACATTAAAAGTGATGTATTTCCTGTCATTTTCCTGTCTCTGTTTAAAATATTCATAAATCCTGTCCATATGACTTCCATGCACCATCCGGCAACACCGCACCTTAAAAAATTATTTTTCACCTCTCCACTCCTCCGAAGCAATCTTTTTCCTGTATTTTAATTATCTCCACATTCAGGACTGTTATTCATGGGTATTTTCCTAATTCTGCTCCGGCTTTTTCAGGCATTTTAAAAAGCCGGCTAAATTGCCGGCTCTAAAATATGATTTATTATTCGTATAACGGATACTTGTCTGTAAGCTCTTTTACAAGTTCCATTGCTTTCTCTTTATTTGCATCACAGTCTTTTACAAGAAGTGAAATTGCCTCTGCGATAACATCCATATCTTCTGCTTTCATTCCTCTTGATGTTACGGCTGGTGTTCCGAGTCTTATACCACTTGTTATAAATGGAGATGCAGGATCATTTGGTATTGCATTTTTATTACATGTAATGTTTGCTGCATCAAGGAGTTTCTCACATTCTTTACCTGTTACATTCATATTTCTCAGGTCAACTAACATGAGATGATTGTCTGTACCGCCTGATATGAGATTGAATCCTCTGTCTGTGAGGCCCTTTGCAAGTGCTGCTGCATTGTCTTTAACAGACTTCATGTATTCCTTATAACTGTCATCAAGTGCCTCTTTTAAGCACACAGCCTTAGCTGCTATAACGTGCATAAGCGGTCCGCCCTGGATTCCCGGGAATACTGCTTTATTGAAATTAATCTCTTTAGCCTTCTCTGCACTCTTGCAAAGTATCATTCCGCCTCTAGGTCCTCTTAATGTTTTATGTGTAGTTGTTGTAACAACATCTGCATATGGTACAGGGTTCATATGAAGTCCTGCTGCCACAAGACCTGCGATATGTGCCATATCTACCATAAGATATGCGCCTACCTCGTCAGCTATCTCTCTGAATTTTGCAAAATCGATTTCTCTAGGATATGCACTTGCACCTGCTACGATAAGCTTTGGTTTATTCTCTTTGGCAATCTTAAGCACGTTATCATAGTCTATATATCCATCATCATTTACACCATATGAAACAATGTTAAAATATTTTCCTGAAATATTTACAGGTGAACCATGTGTAAGATGTCCTCCGTCTGCAAGGCTCATACCCATAACTGTGTCACCCGGATTAACCAGTGCAAAGAATACGGCAAGGTTAGCCTGAGCGCCTGAATGTGGCTGTACATTTACATACTCACATCCAAATAACTTTTTAGCACGCTCTATAGCAAGATTCTCGACTATATCAACATACTCACATCCGCCATAATATCTCTTACCCGGATATCCTTCTGCATATTTATTCGTAAGGTGACTGCCCATGGCAGACATTACAGCCTTACTTACAAGATTTTCAGATGCAATAAGTTCGATGTGTGTTCTCTGTCTGTCAAGCTCTTTCTCCATTGCCTCTGCTACTTCAGCATCATAAGATTTTACTTCGTCAAATGAAAACATATATTTCCTCCATTTCGTGTTTTTACCTTTTATCATGACCTCCCATGCGGTAAAATACTATAAATTTTTAGTGTGTATAATTATACCATCACTTACGTTAAATTGCAATTTGCTTTTGTCACTTATAAGAACCGCCATAAATAAAAACATAAGTGGTGTGGTTATAACCTGATTTATATTTATAACAGCCTGTACCAGATAACATGAAACCGCCATAAATGCACACATATACTCTTTATCCGATTTCACATTTTTTATACCATATCTTAAGCACGTTATAATAAGACCGGCATAAGCTGTAAGACCGGCTATTCCGTTTGTCATAAGATACTGTATATACTCATTGTGTGCATTATCATAATATGCACTGAATCTTCTGTACATTTCATCACCATACTCCGGTGTCAGCACAGGTTCTAACGTATCCGGTCCTGTTCCGAAAAGTATATTATACCATGGATTATTCTTAAATTTCTCCACGGTGACTCTCCACACATATCCACGCCTGCTGCCCCATTCATCACTGAATCTGAATATATTTTCCAGACTTCCTATATTCATTTTCCTGTTTATAAATGTGAAATATATAAATCCTGCGAAAAACATAACAGCTGCCATAATTATTACCGCATAGAGAACCGGTTTTAGTGCCGATTTAAATTTATACATGATAATTATAAGTACTGCGACTGCAAGACTTCCCACCAGAACAACCCTTATGTCGCTTACAATCAGTGATATGGAATCCATGGTTCTCGCTGTCTCTACAGATTTATTGACACATATCATTATAAATCCGGTCCAGAGATATAATACCAAGAGAATCAGAAAATGTATCATCCTCATATAATCTTTTATACATATTACCATCAGTATCGTCATGGCTGCCATGACCACATATCCGCTATCACACCCACCGCCAAACATGCCGGCATATATTATTAACGAACCGACGGAGTAAACACATTTCTGTTTTATACTGTCACTCCACACAGACTTCACTACAGCAACCGGTAAAGCCATGGAAAAAAATGTACTGCATATATCCACATGTCCGAGTGTGGTCTGATAAAGCATTCTTAAATCCATTCTCACACCATCATAAAATCCTATGAAATCCACTCCATAAGAATTAAGTACTGCAAGAAGTGCCACAATGACAGACGTCACTACAAATACATCCGTTATCCTTTTTACGTTAAGCTCCATAGTAGAAACCGCAATAAACATTATCGTAATGCATATCACGGTAACCAGTCCGTAGTCTCTTCCGCCCGTACCCGGAAATGCCGTATCCTTATACTTTGATATGCAAAATGACAAAATATTTACACCACACCATAGAAGCATCCATTTTGCCGGAGCTGATGACCTTACTGTCTCATAAGCCGCTTTCATATCACGCGATATGTCTTTTCCCATACACACGCACATTATAAACCCCGCCAACATTCCAAAGGTAAGTGCTACAAATACTACAAATTTTGCGTCCGCAATATCGAAATAAAAATCCCAGAATACAAGCGGGAACAATGTAACCATAAGATAAATATAAAATTTTTTTATTTTATTCTTTAGCATATACTTATCATTCCTTCAATGCTTTCTCATAGCACCACCAGTTTTCACCATATATTACTGCCTCACCAACTATCGGTATGTCAAGTTTTTTATAACTTGCAAGTGCAGGGGGATTGCTTTTGCTGGCAAGAAAATGAACCGCATCATAACTTCTCTCTTTCATAATCTCAACGACATTTTCAATCATTTTTCTTGCTATCCCATTATTCTGTTCATCGGTTATGACTGCCAGTCTCGCCAGTTCTCCTGCTCTCTTATATGACTTGTTCCATACATCAAGCCTGTCCACTTCTTCATCTTCATCTATGGCAATCGCCGCCACTATTTTATCATCATCATCTTTAAGACAAAATTCATTCTCCCTTGAAATATCTCTGATAAGTGTCTCCATAGAAGGATAGTCATCCGACCATGTAACTCCTTCTCTTCCAACCATCGACTTATATAACTTCATTATGGATTCTGAATCTGTCTTTTGTGCTATACAAAATTTCATCTTTAACCTCTTAATACCAGTTCCACCGGACAATGGTCTGAGCCCATAATGTCTGTATGAATATCTGCACTTTCCATTTTATCTTTCAAATCTTCTGACACAAGGAAATAATCTATACGCCATCCGGCATTCTTTTCCCTCGCCTTGAACCTGTAAGACCACCACGAATATATTCCTTCCCTTTCCGGATAGAAATATCTGAAACTGTCAACAAATCCTGCATCTAGCAGCTCTGTCATCTTATCTCTTTCTTCATCTGTGAATCCGGCATTTTTTCTGTTTGTCTTAGGATTTTTCAAATCAATCTCTTCATGTGCCACATTCATGTCTCCACACACTACTACAGATTTTTTCTCCTTAAGAGCGCATAAATATTTTCTGAAATCATCTTCCCATTTCATTCTGTAATCAAGTCTTGCAAGCTCTGACTGCGAATTCGGAGTATATACCGTTACAAGATAATAATCTTCAAATTCAAGAGTTATCACTCTGCCCTCATGGTCATGCTCATCGATTCCTAATCCATAAGTTACATTTATGGGGTCTTCTTTAGAAAATACTGCCGTGCCGGAGTATCCCTTCTTTTCCGCATAATTATAATAAATGTGATATCCTTCTTTATTCCAGTCAAATTGTCCTTCTGACAGTTTAATTTCCTGAAGGCAGAATATATCCGCATCCACGCTGTCAAAATATTCCATGAAACCTTTATTTACGCATGCTCTAAGGCCATTTACATTCCATGATATGAATTTTTTGTTCATCTGCATCAGCTCCTTTTAATTTTTCATTACAAACTGTTAAAAGGCTGCCGCATGTATTGCCCGCGGCAGCCTTAATAATCATTTTACTAATTTAACTATTTAAGTCCAAGAAATCCTTTAACTGTGTTTTTCATGTCATCTACTTCGCATACTGTTTTATGACGTACTTCTGCATTTCTTATTTCTTCGATTGCATTCGGAACTTTTACGTTACCGATTTTGCTAAGCTCGTCTACGAGTTCAAAGTCACCAAGTTCATCGTACTTCTTATCGATTGAAGTCATTACGCTTCTTGTGAATTTGAATGGGCTTGCTGTAGATGCGATAACTGATTTCGTGTCATCATTTGTTTCTTTTTTATATTTATCGTATACAACTGCCGCTACTGCTGTATGTGTATCTATTATATAGCCTGTCTCTTTGTAGATTTCATTTATAATCTTTGCAGTCTCAGCCTCTGTACCATAGTTGCCATAGAAATCAGCAAGTTTCTCTTTCATGTCATCTGTTATATCGTATTTGCCTTCTGTGTTGAGTTTCTTCATAAGCTCTGAATTCTTCTCAGCATCATCCCCTGCGATTCTGTAGATAAGTCTTTCAAGGTTGCTTGAAATCAATATATCCATAGAAGGTGACATAGTAAGTACAAACTGTCTGTTCTTGTCATATGTACCTGTTGTAAAGAAATCGTACAATACCTTATTGTCATTTGATGCACAGATAAGTTTTGCAATAGGAAGTCCCATGTTCTTAGCATAATATGCTGCAAGGATATTTCCAAAATTTCCTGTAGGAACTACTACATTTATCTTTTCATCTTTCTTAATCTCACCATTTGCAAAAAGTTTTGCATATGCATACACATAGTATACAATCTGTGGTACAAGACGTCCGATATTTATAGAGTTTGCTGATGAGAACTGGAATCCTGCATCATCCATCTCCTTTGCGAGTTCCTTATCTCCGAATATTGCCTTAACACCACTCTGTGCCTGGTCAAAGTTACCATTTATACCTACTACAAATGTGTTATCACCTTTCTGTGTAACCATCTGTTTTTCCTGAATAGGACTTACTCCACCCTTTGGATAAAATACGACTATCTTTGTTCCCTTAACATCTGCAAAACCTGCAAGAGCTGCCTTACCTGTATCACCTGATGTGGCAGTAAGAATAACTATATCGTTCTTAACGTTATTTTTCTTTGCTGATGTTGTCATAAGATGTGGCAGGATAGATAAAGCCATATCCTTAAATGCTATGGTTGCACCGTGAAACAGCTCAAGATAGTATGCACCATCTGCCTTAACGAGCGGTGCTATCTCTTCTGTATCAAACTTTGAATCATATGCATTGTTTATACATGCCTTAAGCTCGTCCTCAGTAAAGTCTGTAAGAAATTCTTTCATTACAGTGTATGCCACTTCCTGATAAGACATTTTTGAAAGTTCCTCAACTGTTGCCCCAAGCTTTGGAATAGATGACGGCACAAATAATCCTCCATCATCAGCAAGTCCTTTAAGAATTGCCTGTGATGCCGTAACTGTTTCATTCGCATTTCTTGTACTCTTGTAAAGTAAATCCATTATCTCATATCTCCATTTCTGTACATAAAAAATCATTTTTGTTTGGATTATATCATACCATACACTATTTAACAAGTATAGAAATAATGATCTCCATGTATAAATAACAATGTAAGACATCTGTTAAACCAGCTGTCATCCGATGTTCTCATTGTAAAATACAATGCTCCCTGTGAATAATCTTCACCGCTTATGGCCCTGTTTACACATTCTACGGTTGAATCACTGACAGATACTGTATTTATTCTTCCATTTAAAACCGGCTCAAACTGGTATGTCCCATTTCCGTTCTGGTATATTACATCTGTGACTGTTGATGGGAACTCTCCGTTTCTCACACGGTTAAATATTACATTGGCAACAAGAATTTTTCCCACGTCATCCTGATTGCCCGCCTCAGCCTCAACTATCTTTAACAGCTCACTGTAATCCGAATCAGATATATATATTCCTATGTCTGACACGCTGCTACATACCGGTTCTGCCTGTACAATGTTTTCCGGCTCAGTTTCACATACTTCTGTCTGCAGTTCTTCTAAAACCTGAGTCTGTGGCTCTGCCACAACGCTCTCCTGCGGCTGTGGTTCTGTCTGCGTTTCTGTCTCTGCTTCCGTTTCTTCCTGTATCTGCTCTGTAACATTTTCAGTCTGCTGTTCGCTGTCTGCATCTTCAATACTCTGTTTTGTTTCACTCTCCGTATCTGACGCAACCTCATTTTCACTCTCAGACTCCGGTTCACCAAACAGTTTACTTATAGCCTCACTGTATTTTGCATAAAACCTGTTATCTACAGCCTCCACTGATGCTACCGTTTCTTCTGTCTGTTCTTTCTCATGCGGCTGACTTACGCCTGTACACTCCTTTTCCTTATCTTTTGATGCCGATTCTGACATTCCTGTCAGTACCATCGTAGATACTATAAATATTATAACCACCTTTTTCATATTTATCTCCATTCCGGACTGTGTTTATACTTGTCCCTTATTATTATATTGGCTTGTTCTGATATTTATTACAACTTTCTTATAGTTTGTTAAATATTTTTTACATCTTTTTTAATTCTTATACAGACTTGCATAAAAAAATTATTTCATGTATGATTGATAAAAGTTTAAGCAGTATATTTTTCCCATAAATTTATGCAGAAATGAGGACAGACATGTGTAACATTCAACTACCAAAAGGTGTATTCCATGCCAAACGCAAAAACGGTGAAAGCTATTACAGAGTATCCGTCACATATAAAAGTAAACATATAAGTCTCGGAAGTTTTGACGAATTGTCAGATGCCGGCTCAGCATACACTGAAGGCAGAAATGTTATAGATAACCCTTCCATATCTATAAATGATTATGATGATTCATACTCCCTGTCTTTTGAAAAATTTGTGAGCCTTATTAATTTTCGTGATAATGGTATGTATTTTAAAAATCCCATATACATACTTCCTAAATATTTTGAATACTACTACAACCGTGAAACTGTGTACAAATTTGATGTTGATGATCTGTTTTTTTACTCTCATCACAAGATAATGAAACGAAACGGTCACATATTCGTGGCTGATTATGGAATGCAGACAAATATTCTCTCACGCTACGGAATCCACAGCCACTCGGTTGCCGGACGTGATTATATATTTGTAAACGGTGATTCTACAGATTTCAGATATAAGAATATAAAGATAATAAATAAATATAAGGGCGTCTGCAAATCACTCGACAACGGACGTGATATTTTTACTGCCAAAATCCACATAATCGGTGATTTCATAATCGGCAGATATTATTCTGAAGCTGAAGCGGCAACAGCTTACAATAAAGCCGTAACTATTCTCAAAGAAAAAGGACTGAACATCTCCTACGAAGAAAACTACGTTGAAGAGCTCAGCCCTATTCAATATGCCGCTACATATAATGCCGTTAAAATTTCTCAGAAAATTTTAAATTATACATTGTGACACCGTCAATTATTTATTGTTGATATAATTTATAAGACCTTCTGCCTTGATTATCTTCTGCATGAACTCAGGAAATGCCTGTCCCTGATACTCTGTTCCCTTTGTTCTGTCATATATCTTTCCGCTGTCAAAATCCACCTCAACTTCATCACCATTTTCTATGGCTTTGGCTGCCTCAGGACACTCTATGATAGGAAGTCCTATGTTGATGGAATTTCTATAGAAAATTCTTGCAAATGTCTCTGCGATAACACAGCTAACGCCTGATGCCTTTATGGATATCGGTGCATGTTCTCTTGATGAACCACAGCCGAAATTCTTGTTGGCAACGATTATGTCACCTTTTTTTACGTTCTTTGCAAAATCTATATCTATATCTTCCATACAATGCTTTGCTAATTCTGCCGGATCCGGTGCATTAAGATATCTTGCCGGAATGATAACATCTGTATCTACATTGTCTCCATATTTAAAAACTTTACCTGATGCCTTCATCTTACAATTCCTCCATTCAAAATATTACATTACTTCATCCGGTCCTGATATTTTACCGGTTATTGCACTTGCAGCTGCTACTGCCGGGCTTGCAAGATAAACTTCTGATTCAGGATCTCCCATACGTCCGACAAAGTTTCTGTTAGTAGTTGCCACAGCTCTTTCACCTTTTGCAAGGATACCCATATGTCCTCCGAGACATGGTCCGCATGTAGGTGTACTTACTGCTGCTCCGGCCTGAATAAATGTTGTGACAAGTCCTTCTTCGATTGCCTGAAGATATATTGCCTGAGTTGCAGGAATAACGATAACTCTCACACCCTTTGCAACCTTTTTGCCCTTCATGATATTAGCGGCTGCTCTTAAATCTTCGATACGTCCGTTTGTACATGAACCGATAACTACCTGGTCAATCTTTATATCGCCTACTTCGTCGATTGTCTTTGTATTCTCAGGAAGATGTGGAAATGCTACTGTAGGTTTTAATTTGCTTAAATCAATCGTGTAAACCTCATCATACTCTGCATCTTCATCTGCCTCATATACTGTATATTCTTTAACAGAATGTTCCTTCATATATTCAATAGTAACATCATCTACAGGGAATATTCCGTTCTTTCCGCCTGCCTCAATAGCCATATTTGCCATGGCAAGTCTGTCATCCATTGAAAGATATGCGATTCCGTCACCTGTAAATTCCATTGATTTATATAATGCTCCATCAACGCCTATCATACCTATGATATGAAGAATTACATCTTTACCGCTTACCCATTTTGCAGGTTTTCCCGTAAGAACAAATTTTAATGCGCTAGGCACTTTAAACCACGCCTTACCTGTTGCCATACCGGCTGCCATATCTGTACTTCCCACACCTGTAGAGAATGCTCCGAGTGCTCCGTATGTACATGTATGTGAATCAGCACCTATTACCACATTTCCTGCAACTACAAGACCTTTCTCCGGTAAAAGTGCATGCTCGATACCAACCTCTCCTGTCTCAAAAAAGTTTGTAATATCATTTTTGTAAGCAAACTCTTTTGCACATTTACATAATTCAGCAGATTTAATATCTTTGTTTGGTGTGAAATGGTCAAGTACGATAGCTATCTTTTCCTTATCAAATACACCGTCAACTTTCATCTTCTTCATCTCACCTATAGCCACAGGTGAAGTTACATCATTTCCTAATACAAGATCTAAATCAGCTTCGATAAGCTGTCCTGCCTTAACTTCAGGCAGACCTGCATGTGCAGCTAAAATCTTCTGTGTCATGGTCATTCCCATATATAAACATCTCCTTTAAATTAACTATTACATAAGTATTTACATTGCTTTATCCATTTTTTATCAGCTTGTGAAAATTTATAGGTTGCAACGCTCACACGTTTTCACTATCTTCGGCTGGCAGCGGTACATAAGCGGCTACATAATATGTACCCACTAAGTGCCGGCCGCCTCAGAATGTCGCTTTTGCAACCTATAAATTTTCACAGCACCGAATTAAAACTTCAAAACTTTGTAATTACCTGTAATTATTACTGATTGTATTTTATCATTTAGAATGGTATAATGCAAGTGCATAATATTGATGTTTGGCATAACTACTGGTTATGGTCTGTTTTATGATTACAGAAAGTAAACCATTACATTCACGGCACGCTTCCGCTAACCTCGGCTGACAGCGGTACATAAATGGACAAAATACGTCCATTAAGTACCGGTCGCCTCAGATTGCCGTGGGATGTAATGATTTACTTTTCTGACTATAAATTCAGACATAACCATATGAATATATGAAAATCCACATATAGGAGGTGCATTATGAACGACATTAATCTTCAACAGTATAAGGTGTTTTTTGAGGTGGCACGGACCGGCAATTTTACCAAGGCTGCACAGAAGCTTTTTATCAGCCAGCCCGCCGTTAGTAAGACTATCCGAAATCTTGAAGAGGAAACCGGTGCTGTTCTCTTCTTTCGCGGTTCTAAAGGTGTATCCCTGACTGAGGAGGGTAAGATGCTGTTTGCACATGTTGAACAGGCATTTATTGAACTTGAAAAAGGTGAGGAGGCATTAAACCAAAGTGTTGCCCTCGGTATAGGTACAATCCGTATCAGTTGCAGTTCAACGCTCTGTAAGTATGTGCTGCTGCCATATTTAAAAGATTTTATAATAGATAATCCGCATATAAAATTCAATATAGAATGTAATTCTACCACCAGATCGTTAAGTCTTCTCAGGGACAAAAAGTCTGACATCGGTCTTATCGGCCGTACCGCCAAACAAAAAGACCTTAACTTTTATTCGCTGGGAAATGTGCATTACATTTTCATTGCAACTGAGTCTTACTTAAACAATCTTAAAAAGCGTGGTGCCATAACTGAAAAAGAAATATTTGCAACCGGAAATATAATGCTTTTAGATACCGAAAATGTCTCAAGACAGCACATTGATAACTATCTGTCTTCAAACAACTTAGAGGTAAACAGTGTACTTGAAGTGAACAACATGGATCTGCTGCTTGATTTTGCCAGAATCGGCATGGGAATTGCATGCGTAATAAAAGAATTTGCAGAAGATGATATAAAAAACGGAAAGGTACAGGAACTTTCACTTACTGTTCCCATACCTCCCCGTGAAATCGGCTTTGCATACTGCAAAAATGCGGTTATTTCACATTCAATGGAGAAATTTATCAATTTCTATTCAGCTTAGGGAGATTTCTCCCTTCGTCTGCATTGAATCAATATCAGCCATCACCACTTTATCTCCGGGAATTACAATATATACAGTATCTCCTACATACATTCCCCGTATGTCAGAATAACTTCCGCCTCCATAATTCAAACCATCTGTGAAATAATTATTTTCCCCACTGATATCAACCGACATCCGGCTCACAAATTCATCATCCATATATGAAAAAATCTCATATGTGATACTGTTATCATAAACACAGACAAAACCTATAATATTTTTATCATAATCTATCATAAATGCCTTATGATTATATGTGGCCGGAGAGTATGAATAATCTTCAAATTTTCTTGTAGCCAGTTCCCTCATCTCATCAGTGGTTCCTGTCTCGAACATTGAAAGCTTAAGTTTATTGTGATCATATCCGATTCCAATCACATTATTATCACCCCACAGATGCAGATACTCTGAATACCCCGGTATCTTTAACTTCCCTTCAATCTGTGGATTTTCCGGATCTGTCAGATTCACCTTAAAAAGCGGGTCTGTCTCACGATATGTCACAAAATATCCTGTATTTCCCTCAAATCTTGCAGATTTTATCGTTTCATTTTTAGCTATATCATCTATCATTCCAACCTGATTAAGATTTTCATCAAATATAGTCAGTATATTTTTACCATTACCTTCAGATGTTTTCTCATATGTCGTTACCATACGAAGATATCCGTTATACTCATCCATGGCAAAATGTCCGTATACATATCCCTGCACATTTCCTGATATGGCATCCGAAAACTTACCATTTTTATAATTTATTTTATATAAGATGTTCTCACCGCCCATACTTACATTGCTGCATAAATATATGGCATTTTCCGAAACGTACTCACAAAATCCATATCCTGTGTCCAATGTAACGGCATATTCATCTGCTGTTTTCTCAGGATTATTTAAATCCACCGCTACTGCAAATATATAACCCGGTGATGAAATATCATCAGTGATACTGACACGTTCTGGACTTATCTGCTTTCCGTTAAGCATTGGAACACAGTCATCTTCAGTGACTTTTCCCTCTAACATAATGTCCGTAAGTATATATACATATCCATCCTTCATTCTTGATGTATAATAATTTCCCTGCTGCCTGATAGTGTTAATTTCCTTAATATTACTCTTATCAGAAATGTCATAAATGCTTATATTAGTCTCATTTGTAACATATGAACCGACTATTACAAGTCTGTTATCACATATATACATTTCTGCATTCATATACTCCAAATAACTTTCTATACTACATGTGGACGAAATCCTTATATCATTATCTGTATCAATTATATCAATCCGTCCGCCTTTTCTGTTAAAAATGTATATATATCTTTCGTCATTTTTAACCACATCCGCTTCATCCACATCCTGCACCTGTATATTGGTAGAATAACTGTCATCCTCTGCACTGCCTTTCCCGATATCAGCTTCCTCTGTCATTCCGTATCGTGCCTCCGCATCATTTACAGCCCCATCTGCCATTTCATACATTTTATACTCATTATCTTCCCATACCGTTTCGCCCCCTTTACTAATCAGGCTGTTTAATTTTTCACTGATATATGCATATGTGTATTGACCTGACTGCTTATTATCTTTAGTTTTTATCGTATCTTTCATACCTGATTTGCCAATCATAAATGAAATGATTATAACCGCGGCAACCGCTCCCCAACCGACTATCTGCTTTATAATTTTATGTTTTTTTATTTTCGACTCCTTTTTCTCAATCATTTTCATAATATTGTCAGGTTTAATAGATTCAGGAATTTCTATATCTTCACTCTTTCTTTTGATATCCCTTAAAATTTCCTTATCCTGTTCGTCTAAATCATCAAAAATATTTTCATCATCTATTCTCATACAAACACCTCTCTTTACTTCAAAACCGGCTTCATTTTCGCCAGTGCCCTGCTAAGCTTTGAGCGTACTGTTGTTGCTTTTAGTCCCAGATATTCTGCTATCTCCCTGCTTTTATAACCCGCAAAAACAGCCATGGAAACTATCTCTTTCTCTTCATTATTTAAAACTTCAAATGCAATTCTTATATCCTGTCTGTTTTCATAATCATATGAAACAGCCGCTGTCATAACAGTATCATCCCCCTTTTGCCGCTCTGCATCATCTGTATGCATACATGCTTTTTCATCAGCATACTGCTTACGTTTCTTCAAGCATTTATTTGATAAAATCTTAAATATCCAATTACAAAAGAGTTCGTCATCACGCAAATTTTTGATTGTTTTATACGCATCCAGAACCGTTTCACTTACCGCATCCTCCGCATCATGTTCATTTGAAAGCATACAGTAGGCATACCTGTACATCTCTTTATATATCATTGTATACAGTTTTGAAAATGCTTTCTTGTCTCCTTTTTTAGAAGCTGCCACCAGTTTTGTATCTACTTTCATTTATCTCTTTCCCTCCCTTCTATTACTTCATCTATATATATGTGTCATAATTTTCCTAAAGTGTTGCAAAGATTTTTCAGATTTACCCTAAAACAGACCACCGGTTGGTGGCCTGTCTGTATCAATATATATCTAAATCATCTCATATGTATCCTCAAATATTCCCTTACGGATAATATATGCATCCGTCGGATCATCATATCTGACAGCAAGATAATCTCCCGGATATCCGAGAAAATATTCTTCCCTGTTATTATTTCCAAATACCTTTGTCCTTCTGCTAAGCTTTACCGCATAAATATTACTCATTGGTTTCGGGTAGCATATATGTGCTATCTCATCTATCGGAACACTGTCTTCCCTGCCTTCTATTTCCACGGCCGGAATATATTCCATCATCCTGTCAAATATATCAAGCTCCTCTTCCGTCTCTGAATAGCTCCGCACAAATTTTTCTTTTTTAATATTATAAACCTCACCTTTACATCCTACCATCAGATAATCATCCTCTGATGCAATGATATCTATTCCGGTAGGATTTTCAAGACTTTTTACTATAATTCTGCTTCCTGCCGGTGCGATGTCAAGGGTCTTAACATATGCCCACGGCACATTTCTTTTTCCATATACATCAAATCCAGTTAAATCAATCTTTTCTTCAACAGAATCGACTATATCCGTCTGATTAAAGTATTCTTCCATTCTCCATGCAAAATATGTCTCTGCACTGCCTGCTCCGGTCTCATTTATATGTATATTAAGTATAACCTTCGGATACCTTCCCATGGCCTCAGCCGCATTTCCGTTTTCTATACCATATTCCCCAAACAGGAAATCCATAAATTCAATCGCACGTATTTTTTTACTTCTGCTTTTACATACTACCTTGTAGCTTTCCGACATATCATATAATTCAAGCAAAACATCATCACCGCATGATATTTTTATGATTTTTCCTTCATCGTATACAATATCTGCTTTTCTGCCCCTGTACATATTAACCAGCTCCTTCTTAAGTATATTTCCTGATGTCAGACAGAGTAATATCTGCCTGCCCTCACGCCACATTATTTTGCCATATCCTTTTTTTTTGTGTCTCACAAGCTCCACATCCGAGTACAGTTCCATATCCACGTCTTCACGTATCTCCAATAACATGAACTTATTTGACATAGCCTTGACCAGTCCGTGAATACAGTCTCTGTTTACGGTCTTATTATTTATTATATAAAGCTTAATACTCACTTCTCTTCTGAGCGGCAGACACTCATTTTCCGCTATTCTGTCAAGAGTTTTTTCATATCTGCCGTGTATGCCCATGACATTGCATACCTTTACCTTGTCAGATATTCCTTTTACATCTATATGTGTAACGTTGATTAATTCCAGTTCCTTCCATATATTCTTAACAGTGTCGGCTGATACAAGCACCTGACCGCCCACACTGCAGCTTTCTATTCTCGAACACAGATTTACACTTCCGCCGATAACATTATATCTCATCAGCCTGTCGGAACCGATGTTTCCAACAAAAGCCTCACCTCTGTGTATTCCTATCCCCATCTCTATACGCGGATATTTCTTCTGGAGATTAAATTCATTAACCTCTGTCATGGCATTTTGCATACTGATTGCAGCAGCTATGACATCTTCATCCTGACTTCCGGTATTTACCGGTGCACCGAACACCGCAAGTATTCCGTCCCCCAGAAATTCTATCACCGTTCCATGATATTCAAATATAATATCTGTCATTTTTTCAAGGAAGTGATTGACAATATCTGTTATTATATCCGCCGGCATATTCTCCGATATGGATGTAAATCCTCTCAGATCTGCCATCATTATAGTCACGTCCCGCTTCTCACCGCCGATATGCACACCGATTGGATTTTCAAGTATACTCTTCTGTACCTCTGTGGAAAAATATCTTCCAAACAAACTGTGTAACAATTCATTTTTTTCCTCAAGCTTGCGGTTCAGTTCCCTGATTTCCTTAGCTGCATTTAACTCACATGACTGCTTTATAAGGATGCTCTCATAACTTCTCGTTTTCTCATACTGCCACGATATTCTCTCTATCCTTCTTGCATCAGTATTATTAAGCGGATAAAAAAGTACCTGGGTTGCACCGATATCATAGCACTCATCCTCATCATCTTTATTCTTAATCAGATATATAACCGGCGTACCCGCATACTTATACATACTCTCCAAAAATCCGGAATAATCAAATTTCTCTCTCTTTCCGGTCTCATAATCTATAACCACTGCTGCCGGTCTCTCATCCTGATTAGCCTTATTTTTATCTATAACTTTTTGAAGATTCTCATGATTTCTGATGCAGACAGCCCGCATAGAACCTGACTCATTTATAATGCGCTGCAATTCTATAAGCTCTGTTCTGTTGTCATTAATTACCCAAACACTCTTTTCCATACTAATCCTCTCTGATTCCGCAGACGCCATCACTTGCAGTTGTCACACAAATATCCTGTCCTTATGGGTGCCCCACACTTGGCACACCTTAATCTTATATTGCTGTTTTTAGGTATCTCAAGCTGTTCCTGCCTCAGAAAATAATCAATACTCGCTCTAGGAACTCCTGTCGCTTTTTGAATTTCTAACTTCGAACTCGGACCTGCCTTTTCAAGATAGTTCCTGACAGTCCTGAAATAGTCATAATTTTCCTTACCGCATTTTCTGCATTTATACACACCGTTTCTTATAAGTTCAAGCTCTCCGTCACAATATTTACACGAAACCGGCTGTGGATTCAAGCCCATGATTCTCCTTGCCCTGTGCTGTCTCAGACGGTCCTTTTCAACTTCAACCCTGTCTTTATCTTCCGCAGCATTTATCGGCTGGATATTTATCAGCTCACTTATACGTTCTCTTAATTTTTTTAATGCCTCTCCCCTGCCCTCTGAATAACTTATAGTCTGAACATTATTCAGGTAAAATTTAAACATATCATTCAATTCCACTTCTTCTATCTTCAACGGAACGATAGTCTTTTTACTGTTTATGGCAAAATCAATTTCCTTTTCCACCCACACAGACTGCTGTGAATCGTTTGAAATGACTAATAAAAACACAGGGCACTCTGTTATCACACGCGGTATCTCCCTCGCATAATTTGATCCGGCAGATATCATCTCCGGTGCCTTCCAGTATGAAATTCCATATTTATCAAACATTTTGGTAATCTCACATACCTCTGTGTTGTTTTTTGAACTGTAGCTAATAAATACAGAATTCATAAAAACTCCTCCTTCTATACAACTCTGTTCCTTCCGGAATCCTTCGCCATATATAACCTGTCATCGGCACGATGCACGTTTTCTTCTATGGTAACATTCTTATCTGCCCTGCTCACGCCAAAGGACATCGTTATATTTATTATCTCTTTTCCGGTATTAAACTCATGTTTCTCTATATCTTTTCTTATACTGTCTGCAAACTGTTTAACTTCTTCAAGATTGCTTCCGCTCACAATAAATACAAATTCTTCTCCACCCCATCTGACCACTATATTATCTTCTGATACCGATTCATTTAATATGGCAGCCACATTTTTCAAAATAAAATCACCATTATTGTGTCCGTATGTATCATTAACCATTTTAAAATGGTCTATATCGCACATTATAACCCACATATCCCTGTCTTCCATAAATCTGACTGCTTTCTTATTGTAATATTCATAAAATGCATATCTGTTAGGAAGCTTTGTCAGCTCATCCACCATGGCTTCATTATATAACATATACGATTCGAGTGTCTTCTCACAAAATGCAGCGACCAGTGTAAGTCTCCTTGCATCCCCGTTATCAAACAATCCGTCATCTCCATTTTCGTCAAATTTATTAAGCACCTGAAATGCTCCGACCACTTCACCGGAAGTATTCTCAACCGGTATACATAGAATGGACTTTGACTTATATCCCGTCTTTTTGTCCACTTCAGGATTGAAGAAATCTTCCTCATAGGGATTATTTGTGATAATGACCTTGTCCTCCTGAATCGTTTTTCCGACAATTCCTGTTCCCTCAGGTATAACTATCCTGTCATTCCCCGTGGCTGCAAGCGTCCAGTACTGCTTATCCTGTTTATCCCAGAACCAGAATGACGCTCTGTCCGCGTTAGCTATAGTGCTTCCAAGCTCTGTAAGTATCCCCACCGTATTTGAAAATTTTTTCTCCTCAAGCAATTCTGCCATATAATGGAATATGCTCTCCATCATCTCCTCTGCGCCTGAAATATATTTCTTTAATGCCATATCCTTCACGCTCCGTTTCTCTGAAGAATCCATATCTAATAATGTCCTGATATATTTAAGCGATTTGACCTGATTTGCCGGAGAATCCGTCTCTATCAAAACCGTACACTCCCTAAAATATTTATAATAATATATCCTGAACCGTTCCCAGTCAATCTTTCCCGTACCAACTGCAAGATGCAAATCATTCTTTAAATCATTGTCATTTATATGGATATGCCTGACATACTTTCCTATACTTTCCACCCATACATCTATCGGTGTGGGTGATATGGATGCATGTGCATAATCAAAGCATATTCCATAATTCGGATATTTCACAAGCCGCTCTGATATTTTTCTTAATATATCCGGTGAACTGTCAAACATATTTTCAAGATAAATATTAATATCTCTGTATTCATCAAGCAGCTTCCCCACAAATTCTGAAGTTGCCAAAACCATCTGTTCTATATACTTTTCCGACGTAAGAAACGGATTTGCATTCGTATGAAACACCACCGCTTTAGCTCCGATACGCCTTGCAATCTCTATACTCTGTATCATTCTCTCTTCTGACACTGCCCGTATCCTGCTGTCATAGCTAAACGGTATAACGTCAAAAAAAGCACCATGCATTGTACAATATTCAGGCACTTTGCTTTCACGATATTTATTTATTATACTGTCCTGCAGCTCTGCATCATCCAAAACTTTCGGATTAAAAAAATCATTGTATTCATACCCGACACCATATTCAACGGCTATCTTACTGTATTCACTTAACCCGTCTGCCTTAGATACAATCAAAAAATTCGTCAATACAAATACCTCTGCTATCTGTTGTTTTATTGCATTTATTATACACTATTTTTGTGATTTTTGCTAGTAGATAGTGGATTTTATTTGACTTTTTTGTTATTCTTTAACAATTAAGTGGCTGGTCCATAGCACCCTTTTAACACCTGCATCCTATTAAATAACAGACTTGTACTCAAGATATTCTAAAAACCCCTTACATCCTTCTACAATATCCCTGTAGGTTTCATCGAATCTGTTGGTATACCAAGGATCTGCAATTGATCTTCCGGAAGAATGTATAATCCCATCCCTATTATCCCAGTTAGACATGTCTGCAAAATCCATAAGTAAATGTATCCTGTTCTGAATATCCGTTCCTGTGATTCTCTCTGTATTCCTTACATTGTTCGCGTCCGCACACAGGAGATAATCATACTCATGATAATCCTGCTCTGTAACCTGTCTCGCACGTTTACCTGCAAAATTCGTGTATGCAGTTTTTCCTATACCATGCTTCTTAAGTTCTGCCTGTGCTGGCGGATATATCGGATTGCCCCTGCCATTCCATATCTCCTCTGTGGATGTGGCAGCTGATGCGATTTCAAATTGTTGAATCATGCCGCGGCGTTCTACCATGTCCTTTAGAACGAACTCGGACATTGGAGAACGGCAGATATTGCC
>CACWRR010000040.1 GCA_902763335.1 uncultured Lachnospiraceae bacterium
GGAACCATACAAATTTGATGAGTCAGTAAATAATGTATTCTGTGTATATGACACATATGGAAATCTCTCAGTCGTTGATTATGAGGTTACAGATGTTGATGGTAAGGGACCGGACCGTATAGCAACATATCCGAACAGAGACAATTATGCAGATATGGATATAATGTCTGATACAGCAGGATATCATTTTACTATAACTGTACAGGATAACGTAAAGACATCAGTGGAGGATACATATATAACATATGATAAGGAATACTCAGCAGTTCTTCTTGGACTTAAGGGTGACGAACGTAAGGAAAATACAGAGCAGGTAACTGTTCAGATTCCTGTAAATCTCGAAGGAGATATGATATGGACAGGATTTGATGACAGCTACTATGGAATATACAGAACCGAGGTTAAATCATTAGAGGAGGATGTCTATACTATAGAGGTATGGGGAACATTTAAGTATGATGAGGAAAGTGAACCATATGCATCTTCTGACTGTACACTTACAATATCAGCAAAGGATGCCAGAGGAAATGTTTCGCCTGACAGTGTCAACAGCGTGAGAAAGTATACGAGAATGAATGCTGAACCTGATATAATGCCGGATTATGAGAAATCAACAAGTGGAAATGTAATTATAAAATCATACTCACCACTCAAATCCGTTAATTCATATGGAGCAGGTAAACTTACAAGAGACATGGATTGGTATGGTGAATGTTATGTTGCAACACTTTCTATGATTGCCAGTGAGGGCGTTTATACTATAGATGTCACAGATATATTTGGTCAGTCACATAAAAAGAATATTGAGGTGGCATTACCAAATGAGGCCGGTATTCAGGTTAAATATTCGACTACAGAACTGACTAATGAAAACGTAACTGTAGCATTGGAGACGAAGCAGACTACGGATACAGACAGGGATACCATAACAGAGATTAATGCATATTATGATGACAGTAAAGATACTACAAAGGCAGATGCAGTTGGAATTATCGATGCGGTAAATCCGGCAGCAGGAAGCATTGTGATGGAGAAAAACGGTAGAATAGATGTTAAGACTTCATCAGGAAATGTCAGCACATTCAGAGTGACAAATATTGATAAAGTACTTGAGCCGGCAACCATAAAGTACTATTACGACGGTGATGCAGAGCCGGTATTTACAGATGGAAGTACGGACACCGTAAAGACTCCGGTGACGGCGGTTCTCGAATGTGAGGAGGATGTTGAGGGTACAAATGGAAAATTAAGACATGTATTCTCATATGAGAGTAAGAAAGGTGAGACCTATACATTTGAGTACAAAGATGAAGCCGGAAACACAGGAAAAATGACAGCAACACTTCCTTATAATGTAGATAAGAAAAGTGAGGATGTAACTCCGGCAGAGGATACAGAGGCACCTGAATATGAAATGCTGTTATTTGGAATGAGAAATAATAAATACGAGTATCTTTCAAACTTTATGAACGACGGAAATGAAGTTTCTGATACAGCGAAAGAATTTGTGGCACAGAAATATGGTGTAAATATTGAGATTACGGATGACAGTAAGACTAAGGTGATTCTTAAGAACTCAGGAGCAGCAGCACCGACATCATATAAGGATTCAAGTGACAGTGTAGAGGGAGTTAAACTTTCAGGAACTACAGTGACAATATCTGAAAATGCAAAATTTGATTTGTATATAGCAGATGAAAACAATAATATTTCGGCTATACAGGGATTCGACTTTACGAGCATAGATAACACGGCTCCAAATGTGACGGCTGAGTATAAGCTTGAAAAAGATACTAATGGATTCGACATAATAAGGGTATGGTTTACCGCGGAAAATAATGAAACCATTCTGACAACGGACAAGGATATAAAGGCTGTGCTTACAACAGAGACCGTAACAGTAGATGGTGCAGAGCAGCAGACAGATGTGATTAAATACTATAAGGATTACACAGACAATGTTAGTGAAACATTTACATATAAAGATGTGTATGGAAATACCGGAAGTGTACTTGTGGAGGTAAATGCCATTGATACAGTGTATCCGGAGTGCAACAGTGTTAAATGGTTTGGAATCGGAACAGCACAAAAGCCGCAGGATGTAAAGAACACGGTAAATAATGATGTTACGGCATCGATTAATGTAAGTAAGCCGGTAAGCAGCGTTAAGTTTTTTGCTTATGATGCTTCTAAGGAAAATGGCAAGGGAGATGAGATTGATTCTCCGGATATTATAAAGGCTGAATTTGCCGGAACAAATGTAAATATTACATTTAAGAATAATACGGCAGCAGAGATAGTCGTAGAGATTACGGCATCAGGTAATGGAAGAAGCGTATATGAAAAACTTCCGCAGATTTCATTTATTGATAAACAGGCACCTAAGGTGACAGTGGCAGGAGAAACATTGGCAGATAACAAACTTACAAAGACATATGTTATCAATACTGATGAACCTTCATTGTATACTGAAGATTCTGTAAATGGAGAGATGAAGTTACAGCATGTTATCAGCGTAACAGAAAATGGAACAAAGGCGCTTAAGTTTACTGATGCAGCAGGAAATGTAACAAAATATGACATAAACACAACAGACATTGATGATAAAGTACTTTCGCTTAAGTTCAGCAAAAATGCAGACGGAAGTAATACGGAAAACAGTGTTGAAAATATGAAATTGCAGTCGGGAGAAAAGATTTATATTCAGGCAAATAAGGCAGCATTAATTTCAACAGGTTCCGAGGAGAAAAATGTTACAGCAGATAAGTGGACTGAGTTTACACTTTCAGCGGACAGTGGAATACATATTTTAAAAGCTGTGGACAGTGTGACAGGTAAAGAGGTATATGCAAATATTCTTATACAAATCAGAGACAGCATTGCACCTGAGATAATGTTTAGCACAAAGACAGTATATATTAAAGATGATGTATCTGTTGATGAGATGAAGAAAGCTGTAGAAGACGGAGTAACAGTAAGGGATAACAGAGACGGTGATATCACGGATTATGATATAAGCGGAGTGCCGGATAAGGTAGAAGCCGGATATTATATAATTACATTTACGGCTAAGGATTCATCAGGTAATGCATCAACAGTGATGAGAACACTGTATATTGCAGGAAAGAATGAGCCGGTTCTAAGTGTGAACGGAATAAATGCTGCACCTTTTGATGTTACGGTATTGTCTTCAGAAAATATTAAAGCAGAAGTACAGGGTACCTCTGAAAGTGGTCTTATGATAAAGGTAAGACCGGGAGTAAGAACCACAGGACAGATGAAGTATGGCAATAATGTTCTGAAAAATGGCGGAACATACAAGGCAGAGGAGACCGGATTCTACACAATTTATGTAAGAACAAGAGAAAGAAAAGAGTATGTAACTTTGGTTATATAAAAGTAGATGTGTCCGGCGATAACGGAGGATTTTACATCTCTACCGTAGAGGGAGATAAAATAAATAAGGATGATAATAATAAGTCATTGTTATTTCATAATGGAATTGATGATACATCATTTACTTCATTCAGAATAACAAGAGGCGATGAGACGAATGAGTACATATTTGGAGAATCATATAAAAACAGTTCCATAGTTGAGGTTACTGAAAATAATGGAGAGATAAACTCAGTATGGACTGTTGATGACATAACATTTACACAGACAATAAGACTTGTGAATTCAGGTTCAACGGAGCATGGAATGGTGTATATCAGTTATAATGCTGAGAATAAGGGAAAACCTGCTGATATAAAGGCAAGACTTCTTCTTGATACAGCCATGGGCTCACAGGATTATGCATATTACAATATTGGAAATTCAAATGCATTGGTGGAACATGAGACTACAATCGGCGAGGATGGTTATAATAAATCATTTTACGGTTATAATGATCCGTTTTCACCGACCATAACATCATATGTTGTAAATGCATCTGTGGATAACAGAGAGTGCAAGCCATATCAGACTACATTTGCACATTGGAATAATCTTGCATCTACGGTATTTGATTATAATGTAGATGAGGGAATGACATTTACAAACCCTAATAATAAAAAATATCTTACGTCTGACAGTGCATTTGCCATGTATTATGACTTTGGAGAGATTCAGACCGGAAGTACGGGAGTTATAGCTACCAATTATGGTGTGTTTTCAAATGAAAAAGTAAAAAGCAGTGACACTGCAACGGTTAATATTACGGCACCTGCCGTTTTGGAACTTAATGATGACAAAACAGCTTATAAGGATGACGGATATTTTACCATTAAGACATCCATAAAGAATGTCGGAGAGAAGACATATGACAAAGTAAGAGTAGCCGTGTATACAAATGCAGGAATAAATCCGCTTGACCAGGCGGGAAATGATGCGGGAGCGACTTATGACAATCCGTATAAGATTGATTATCTTAACTTTGTCAGTGACCAGACACAGTCAACTGAGTGGAAGTTCAAGGCTGAACCTATGGAAGAGGGACAGTATGCAACAGTTCATTATAAAGTCTATGATATGAGCAGTGATAAGACTTTGAATACAGATGAGATGCTTGCAGAGAATCTTATAGGAGAGGGCAGTACTTATATACTTTGTCCGGGAAGTGTAAATTCGATTCCGCAGATACAGTTTACCGGTTCTTCTCCGGAGATACTGTATAACAAAGGACAGAGGAGTCTGTACATAACAGGAAAGAACTTCAGCATGTTACAGGATAAGAGTGCATATCAGGTGCTTTTAAGCAGGGTTGACGGACAGAAAATAAATGGTAATAAGGATATAGTCATACCTGATGAAAATTTCAGGATAGACAGTGAAAAGAATACAATAACAGTAGTTATGAATGATAATTCTCCGGGAGTGATACCGGAAGGACAGTATCAGCTTACTATTGACTATACTCAGGCTGATAAGGAAGATATAACAGCACCGGCACTGAGATTTATGGTCAAGGAGGATGAGAAGTACAGAAATGATACATATGGACTTCTTGTTGCTGAAAAGAGTAAAGATTTATCTTATACAATCCACACATACGCGGATGAAAATGAGTATAAAAAGGCGATAAAAAACGGAAGTGTTGACAGAGAGAATTGTCTGCTCGAGTTTCGTGGGGTATTTACAAAGAAACAGGAAGCAGGAAGCGGTAAGATAACTTACACCGGTGTGTCATTGAACGATGATGACAATGTTATGACACTTAATAACTGCCTTGATATCAAAAACGGAACTACAACCATAACAGAGGAAAACGGTTCTGTTAAGGTGGATTTTGATGCACAGATATTAACGACAGGAGCAAACACCAAAGTATGGAAGGGTGTATGCGCCCTTACGGAACTTGAAAAAGGAACGGAATACGGACTTATTCCATATGAAGAAAATGGTGATAGAGCTGATTTTGATGCTGAGACGATTACCCTTCTGTGGACAAGCGTGGGACAGGCAGCACAGAATATGCTCGGATTTCTCATGGATTTTAAGTATGGTGAACTCGGAACCATACAGCATGATAACGGTGAAGAGACAAGAGTTGTTGCATTTGGTGCAGCGCTTGACATGAATTTCCTTGCAAAAGCATCGGATAAAGGAGAGGATAACAAGTCTCTTCTCGGAGATGCATACAATGCAGCTATTCACAAGGGTGATGTGGGTGCAGAGGACTTAAGAGCCATAAATAAAAGGGTTCGTTATAATACTGATACCGTAAATACGGATGCAGATGATGACGATGATCATGATCTGCTTAAATTCAGCGGAAGTATACAGATAGACGATGTTTTATTCGGAGGAAAATATCTCGGAGTATGCTTTACGGTGGCACTCGGTATACCGGCTTTTGTCGAAGGAATGCCTGAGATAGAGGGAGAACTTACGGTCAAGACAGTAGGAAACTGGGAACTGGGAGTTAGCGGACAGTGTGACTTTGATATGTTCTGTCTTGAGGCGGAAGTGTATATAAAATCAAGAGGAAATGCGATTATACCTGACAGATTCAGAATATTCCTTGGAAATATTACTCCGGGTCTGAATGTTGACGGTATGGGAATATTGTGGCTTCAGGGAGCAGGAGGCGGAATAGATAATCTTTACGATACCATATTCCTTACGGAAGCCGTACCTCCGCTGCAGTTACTTATAGAAGCACAGTTTTCACTTATGCAGGTTATATCTGCAAGAGCATCACTGAAACTAAGCCTTAGGGGAATAGGTGTAGAGTTAAGTGATGGAAAAGTTATGAATAAAATTGATGTACTGGAAAGTGCAAAGCTTGAACTTGACTGGTATCCGGAATTCTATTTTATGAGTTCGGTATACATGAATGTAATGGATGTAATCGTCGGAGGCGGTTATATAGTGGCAGAACAGAGCGGTTTCTTTGAATTCTTTGTCAGGGCAGCATTACAGATACCGGAGGATATTCCGCTTATAGGTGGAACACAGGTGGCAAGTGCAGGAATCGGCGCAAATGTGGAAAAGATGTGGGGACAGATAGAATTAATGAGTGTTAAGCTCGGTGTAGTATACTACTGGGGTGGCAGTGTGGAATGGGGCGGAGGTGACGCAGCCCGGCCTACATATCCTGAACTGGCAGGAATGAGTACTGCATCAGAGGATGATGCATATGATTCAGGTGACGTACCTGTATATTATGATCAGAATACGGGCAAAACATTATACATGCGTGTCGGAACAAATATGTCAAATACTACAAAGACTGCGAATGTGACAAAATTCCAGACAGGCGGAATAAGCAATACAATGGGTATCGTTCCGGTAGCCTATAAACCGGATAATGCAACATATATGGATGATACAGCTGCACAGAACAGCTTGCAGAGTCTTGTTACCGGAAAGGAACATCTCCTTACCCTTGCACCGAAAGCAAAGGATGAGATGCTTAGTATCCAGTGGCAGGCTGAAAGTATGGAAGAGGCAGAGGCTGATGCAAAGAATGTAAAGATTGCAGATTATGACACTAAGGAAAGTTATGGTATAAAAATTCTTGATAATTCAAAGACTGTTGAAGAACAGCCGGATGCCAATGCAAATCTTACATATGATGCTGATAGTAAGACAGCGACACTTGTTGTAACATTTTCTGATGAAAAATCATTTAACAGAAAGTGGAAGATAACAACAAAGAAAGTATCAAACACTATGTTATATGACCTTGAGGAACTTCCTGAGATATCAGATAAGACGGCAGTTAAGTCTGCAAAGGATGGAAAGATGTCACTTTCAATCAAGGGTACAAAGCTTAATAAGTATGATGACATATTGTTCTCAGCAGTGCGTGACGGTGAAGAAGAAGGTATCATGCTGTACAAAGAAGAGATAGATAATCTCGGAGACGGAAACATTACATTTGATTTACCGGAAGATCTTCAGAGTGGAGATTATACACTGAGAATAACTGCAACAGACAGAGAGGGAACATATCATTCTTCTGTTGAAAAAACATTCAGCTATGAAAATAAAAACCAGCCTGCGGGACTTTCCAAAGTAAGTGCCGAAAATGCCGGTGATTACCGTACGGATGTTAAGATAGAGAATAAAGACACGGACATTGACGGATATCGTATATGCGTGTATGACAACAATGGAGAAAAAGTGTCAGGACTCAGTGACATGATGTACACGGCAGATGGAAAGCCGGCTGAATATAATGAGGATGGAAGTATAAAGAAAGGCGGGAAATCACCGAAATCCATAAATATAGAAGTCGGTGGAAAATATGAGTATGAAGATCCGGATACCCATGAAAAGGTAACAGTGGGACTTGAGGCGGGAAAACAGTATACTGTGGGAGTCAGCAGCTTTAAGTTATCAGATAACGGTTCTATAATATACTCAGAAGAGAAAAAGTCATCCGCGCTCACTATTGAGAAACCTGTAAATACAACAATTAAAGTAAGCGGAGACTCAGATGATGTAACAATAACAGAGGAAAAGAAGAGTACTGACGGCAGCAGCATAAAATTTGAGACACCTTTCTATAAGAAGAAAGACTTAAATCTTACAGTCAGTGCAAATAACAGCATTTCAGGAACATGGACACTGGATGGCGGAAACAGGGAACAGGATACGGGAGAGTTTAAGGATAAAAAAACTCTGACATTAAACCTTGAAAATCTTGATGAGGGAACACATACCCTTGAAATCACAGGAAAGAACAGTCATGGAGATGCAGTGAGAGAGGTATATACATTCGGTGTGGATACCGAGGGACCGAGACTTCTCATTTCTTCGCCGGTAAGTGGAGAATTCTTTGACAGTACCACGGGTAATGTAAAGATAACAGGAGTGACTGATGAAGACACTGAGCTTGTGATAACTGACAAAGATACCGGAGCAGTTTATGGTAATTATAAGGCAGTACCTGTAGATGCTTCAGGAGTGTTCGGGGCAGACATTACAGCAGATAAGACGGGGGTATCACATTCTATCGTACTTACTGCAAAGGACAGGGTAGGAAATGTTACCGAAAAGGAAATACAGCTTATAAGTGATGCCATGGGAATGGTTGAATCTGTTGATATTTACAGTGAAGACATGCTTATATCAGATAAAGTAATATCTGCAGGAGCAACATATCCTCTTAAGATGGCAGCAAATTTAAAAGACGGAAATAAGATTGATATTACAAATTCAAATCTTGTGGAATGGAATCAGAGTACAATAGAAGGCAAGGCCGAGATTACAGATTCAGAAGGATATCCTGAGCTGAAAGTCGGGGATGATGCCGTTGGAATACTTACAGCGAGATTCAGGGTAAGTGACGCGGGTTCATACTCGGTATCTGCAGCATTTAAGGAGACCGGTTCCACAGATATAAAGAATGCGGTTGTAAGTATACCTGATACCAACTACTACACTGGAAAACAGGTAAAAGTAAAACCACAGGTATGGGTAAACGGTGTATTGCTTACGGAAGGCACGGATTACAGTCTTTCATACAGCAATAATAAGAATGTAACTACTGATGATAAAAAGGCCGTAGTGACAATTAAAGGTCAGGGAGATTACAAGGGAAGCATTAATAAGGAATTTGATATCATTTATCTTGATGACAAGGATACATATACAGTATCCGGCATAGACGGTGATAACGGATGGGCAACATCGGCCGTGAAAATAAAGCCGAATAAGGGATATCAGATTTCTGACACTTCACAGACAGAAGGTTACAGTGACAGTGCCATAAAAGTAAGTGGAGAAGGAAAAAATATGCATACCTTCTATATAATGAGGGTAAGCGACGGAGCAATATCTGATAAGATAGAGATAAACACAAAGGTGGACAGCTCGGCACCTACAGGAAGCATTACACTTGACAGAAAATCATGGAAGACATTTAAGACATCCAATGCATTTACGCCATACAAACTGTCAGATAAATACTTTGGAATAAGCGGAAAAGATACTGTCAGCGGTGTTGCATCCATTGAATATGTATTAGTGAAAAATGCTTCGTATAAGACAGTTAAAGAGTTGTTAGCAGCTAAGCCTGACTGGGTTACATATGATGCAAATAACAGACCGTCGGCAAAAGAAGGTAAGAAACTTAATCTGTATGTAAGAATTACAGACAGGGCGGGAAATGTTACATATATTAATTCAGATGGAATTCTTATGGATACAACGGCACCTGAAATCACGTCGGTGGAGATAAAAGATGATGAAACGCTTTTAGCTTTGCAGGCAGATATCGGATTTGTGGCTGATGAACCGGGAACATATTATTATGCGGTAGTTCCTGCCGGCAAAGATGTACCGACAGCAGAGCAGATTATTTCAGGCGATATAGAAGGCGCTGTGTGTGGAAATGGAAAGATTTCTTCAAAACATGCGGGAACTGAGATAAGACAGACTGTAACGGGACTTCACAGAAATACAGAATACATGCTGTATGTAGTGGCTAAAGATAAGGCAGTGAATATAAGTACAGGAAATCTCAGTCCTAATATATCTGATGTGGCAGTATCTGAAAAGAGTGTAACTACACATGATGTGGCTACGGATATTTCAGATTCGGGAATAAGCTGTAAGATATCAGGAGATACATATTATACAGGTTCAGAAGTAAGACCTAAAGTTACGGTAAAACATGGAAACAGAGTTCTTAAGGAAGGCGAAGATTATACACTTTCATACAGTAACAATGTTGATGTGTCAGCCGGTACAAAAGCTGTTGTTACTATAACAGGTATCGGAGATTATACAGGTGAACGCACATTAGAATTTACGGTCAAATATCTTGGAACTGACGGAAAATATACGGTAAACGGAGGTCAGGACGGTAATGGTGTATATGAAACGGCAGATATTGTTCCGGCTAAGGGATATCAGATACAGGATGTTACGGAGAGTGAAACGGTTGACGGAATAAAGACTGTGTCATTCAGAGTAAGAAGAAGTTCTGACGGGGCACTCAGTGATATCATAAGCATAAGAGTTAAAGCCGGTGAAACTCCAACTCCTACAGAGACAACGGAGACACCTGCAGAAACACCTACAGAGACACAGCCGCAGACACCTGCAGATACACAGCCGCAGACTACGGCACAGAACGGTGCAACTGAAGGCAGCACGGCACAGGGAAATGCAGCACAAAGTACAGCACAGGGTAGTGTTTCGCAGCAGCAGACAACTTCACCGGGAGCTAAGCCGGCAGCAGGTGTACCTGAGACAACAAAGTCAGCAGCAGATGGAGACAAGGAACAGCTGGCAGATCAGACAACCACAAAGGCAGATAAGGAAAAAGAGGAAGAATTAACTTCGGAGGAAGAGACAAAGGTTTCTGCTAATAAAAAACTGAAAGATAATAAATCTAAGAAGAAAGCAAACTATATGCCATTTATCATAGGCGGAATAGTGATTGCAGGATTAGCAGTAATTATCATAATAATCATTCTGAAAAGAAGAAAAGAAAATGAATAATCAAATGAATAATCATTAGAAAAATGGCATTCGGTCACAGTACCGGATGCCATTTTCAAATGCTTGCATAAATACAGTTATATATGGTAAAATTAATGGGATATAAAGGAGGTATTTATGTGTACAGCAGCAACGTATAAAACACGGGATTTTTACTTTGGACGGACACTTGATTATGAGTTTTCGTATGGTGATGAAATAACCGTGACACCAAGAAATTATGTATTTAATTTCAGGCATGCAGGGGAATTAAAAACACATTATGCGATAATAGGAATGGCTTATGTAACAGATGGTTACCCATTATATTATGATGGAATAAATGAAAAGGGACTCGGTATGGCAGGACTGAATTTTGTCGGTAATGCAAAGTATCAGGAAACAGATGAAAATGTGGATAACGTGGCCCAGTTTGAATTTATTCCGTGGATACTCGGGCAGTGCGCCAGTGTAACGGAGGCAAAAGAGGCTTTAAACAAGATGAACCTTGTCGGTACACCTTACAGTGAAAAACTTCCTGCGGCACAGCTCCACTGGATTATTGCGGACAGAGACGGTGCGGTTACGGTAGAGTGTACAGAGGATGGCATGCAGGTGTATGACAATAATGTCGGAGTGCTTACAAATAATCCGCCATTTCCACAGCAGATGTTTATGCTTAACCAGTACATGCAGTTGTCACCGAAGCAGCCGGAGAATAAATTTTCTGACAGATTGGAATTAAGTACCTATAGCAGGGGAATGGGGGCAATCGGACTTCCGGGAGATTTGTCATCAACATCCAGATTTGCGAGAGTGGCATTTACGAAGATGAATTCTATATCAGGGACATCGGAGGAGGAGAGCGTAAGCCAGTTCTTTCATATATTAGGTTCTGTTGACCAACAGCGGGGATGCTGTGAGGTTGCGGAGGGTAAATATGAGATTACACTCTATACCTCATGCTGTAATGCTGACAAAGGAATTTATTATTATACAACATATGACAATCATACGATAACGGGTGTTGATATGAATAAGGAAAATCTTGACGGAAATGAAATTATCAGGTATCCGATAGATAACAAATGTAAAATTAACTGGCAAAACTGAGAAAGGAATAACAATGAGTGGATTTTTTGGAGTAGCAGCAAAGAAGGACTGTGTATTTGATTTGTTTTTTGGAATTGATTATCATTCACATCTTGGAACAAGAAGAGGCGGAATGGTAGTGTATGATGAGGAGAAAGGATTCGACCGCTCGATTCACAATATTGAGAATGCACCATTTAGAACAAAATTTGACAGCGAAGCGAATTCTATGAAAGGAAAATACGGTATCGGTTGTATATCTGATTATGAACCGCAGCCACTTTTAGTCCGTTCCCATCATGGAACATTTGCACTTACTACAATCAGTAAAATAAACAATGCAGAGGAACTTACAAAGCTTGTATTTGAAAACGGATGTTCACATTTCCTTGAGATGAGCAGCGGTGAAATCAATCCGACAGAACTTGTGGCAGGACTGATTAATCAGAAGGATAATCTTATAGAAGGTATCAAGTATGCCATAGACAGCGTTGATGGTTCTCTTTCTATATTATTATTAAATGAAAATGGAATATATGCTGCGAGGGACAGGTTTGGAAGAACACCTATAGTTATAGGTAAGAAGGAAGATGCATTTTGTGCGGCCTTTGAAAGTTTTTCATATAAAAATATGGGATACAGTGATTATAAGGAACTGGGACCGGGAGAAATAGTGGTACTTACAGATAAAAACTGTGTTACACTTGTAAATCCTGGCAAGGATATGAAGATATGTACATTTTTATGGGTATACTATGGATATCCGGCAAGTTCTTATGAGGGAATCAGTGTTGAGAGAATGAGATACAACTGTGGAGCAAAGATGGCGGCAAGAGATTCGGTTAAACCGGATGTAGTGGCAGGAGTTCCGGATTCAGGTATAGCACATGCGGTCGGATATTCAAATGCATCGGGAATACCATTTTCGAGGCCATTTATAAAGTACACACCGACATGGCCGCGTTCATTCATGCCAACCATTCAGTCACAGAGAAATCTCATAGCCAAAATGAAACTTCTTGCAGTTGAAGATCTTATAAAAGATAAGAGCCTTCTTCTTATAGATGATTCGATAGTACGAGGAACACAGCTCAGGGAGACAACAGAATTCCTCTATAAGAGTGGAGCTAAGGAAGTGCATATAAGACCTGCATGTCCACCACTTATATACGGATGTAAATATCTGAATTTCTCAAGATCATCATCAGAAATGGATCTTATAACAAGACGTGTTATAGAACGACTTGAAAATGGTAATGTTACTGATGAGGTGCTTCAGGAATATGCTGATCCTGATTCAGAAAAGTATGAGAAAATGGTAGATGAAATATGTAAAGAGCTTCATTTTACATCATTAAGATTCAACAGACTTGATGATATGCTTGATTCGGTGGGCATAGATCATTGTAAACTCTGTACATATTGTTGGGATGGTAAAGAATAATGGAAAATAAAGATAAAGGACTTATAGGAAATGAAAATATAGAGGATGCCATCGTCCGTGTTCAGAAGGAACCGTCTGTGGAAACACTTGCCCATGCACTTACAATGTTCAGAAAAAGAATGAATGAGAAGGGACAGTTTGTCATAGCTTTGAAACCCGGAACAGACATGAATAACATGCAGGTACAGCTCACAAAGGATGATGATGGCAGAACGTGGTGGATGGCATTTACCGGATTTGATGAGGAACTGCGTGGAGGAGAACAGGTTATGTCTACATTTCTGGTGGATATCAGGCAGTTGTTTCTGGCGGCTCTTGCATCAGAGGAGATAGACGGTATAATAATAAATCCTTGGAACAAGACTATGAGACTGGATAAGAACAATATAAGAATCATACTTGGACAGCAGGGAAGGAGAGAGTAATTGGTCAAAATAATTTCAGACAGCACATGTGATTTGTCGCCTGAACTCGTTGAGCGTTATAATATAGATATACTGCCGCTTAATGTACTTCTGGGGGGTAAGGAATATCAGGATGGAAAAAACATTACCCCTGAGGAAATATTTAAATGGGCTGATGAAAATAAAACAACACCTAAGACGTCAGCACCGACCATGGATACAGCGGTAGAAATGATTAAACCATATGTAGAGGAAGGTATGGAAGTAGTGTGCTTCTGCATATCAGAGAGTATGTCAACATCAGGAAATGTGATGAGAATGGTGGCAAGAGAGCTTGAAGCGGAAGATAAAGTTACGGTGATAGACTCAGCTAATCTTTCTACCGGGGTAGGATTAATGGTAATAGAGGCTGCGATAATGGCATCTGAAGGAAAAAGTTCGTCTGATATAAAGGCTGTGATAGAGATTCTGAAACCTAAGGTGAGAGCAAGCTTTGTTGTGGATACGCTGACATACCTTTACAGAGGAGGAAGATGCAGTGCGACTGCGGCAATGGCGGGAAGTGTGTTGAAACTTCATCCGAAAATAGTGGTTGAAAACGGTGCAATGGATGCAACAAAAAAATACAGAGGAAAACTTGCAGCAGTTATAATGTCATATGTAAAGGATATGGAGGATGAGTTGAAAAATGCAAGAAACGACAGAGTATTTATAACTCATTCAGGATGTGACAGGGAGATTGTTGAAGGGGTGAAGGAATATCTTAGGGAGCTGGGAATATTTAATGAGATACTTGAGACGAGAGCGGGAGGCGTGGTGTCAAGCCACTGCGGTCCCGGAACGCTCTGGGTACTTTTTATTTCAAAATAGAAATGTATAAGGTTTTAATATACATTAGAAAAATAGCGCTACAGCGACTGAGAAAGGAAGAGATAATGAAAGAATTAGGTGTACAACCGGAGGATAAAACACAGGGAGGAATATATGATGTAAAAGAACTTGGACTTCCGAAGACAATACTACTCGGAATCCAGCACACATTTGCAATGTTTGGGGCAACAGTACTTGTTCCGATATTAACAGGTTTGTCAATCTCTACCACACTGTTAATGGCAGGACTTGGAACATTATTGTTTCATCTGCTTACAAAAGGAAAGGTACCGGCATTTCTCGGTTCATCATTTGCATTTCTGGGAGGATACGCAGCAGTAAGTGCGATGGATTTTGGAGAAGGAGTCAATCCGCTTCCTTATGCCTGCGGAGGTGTATTTATAGCCGGACTTATATATGTTCTGGTGGCGGCACTTGTAAAAGCATTCGGAGCAAAACGTGTAATGAAATTTTTCCCTCCTGTAGTTACGGGACCGATAATAATTGCCATCGGACTTATCCTTGCACCTTCAGCAATAAATAACTGTAAGCAGGACTGGCTGTTGGCAATCATAGCCATAAGTATAGTTATCGTATGTAACATATGGGGTAAGGGAATGGTTAAGATAATCCCTATAATGCTTGGTGTTGTGGGAACATATGTTATAGCCATAATACTTGAAAGATGCGGACACGGTACAATAGATTATGATGTTATCAAAAATGCGGCATGGATAGGATTACCGTTAAAGACCAGTCAGTTTATGAAATTTAATGTAAGTGCCATAGTTGCCGTTGTTCCAATCGCACTTGCAACAATGATGGAACATATAGGTGACATTTCAGCCATAGGTGCCACAACCGGCAAAAATTATATTTCGGATCCGGGACTTCACAGAACGCTTCTCGGAGACGGACTTGCAACAAGCTTATCAGCAGTATTCGGTGGACCGGCAAATACAACATATGGTGAAAATACGGGTGTGCTTGCACTTACAAGAGTGTATGATCCGACGGTTATGAGAATAGCAGCAGGATTTGCAGTATTACTCTCATTTTCGCCAAAATTTGCAGCTGTTATCCAGGTTATACCGTCAGCCATCATAGGCGGTGTATCACTGATATTGTATGGTATGATTTCCTCAATCGGTGTAAGAAATGTCGTGGAGAATGCGGTTGATTTCACAAAGAGCAGAAATCTTATTATATCGGCAGTTATACTTGTTACATCACTTGGAATAGAATATCAGTCAGTTTCAAATGCAGCAGGTGAATCAGTTATTTCATCAGGAATAACATTTAATGTGGCAGGTGTGGCAATATCATTATCAGGACTTGCCATAGCGGCTATAGCAGGAATATTGTTAAATGCAATATTACCGGGAAAAGATTACGAATTTAAGGAGGATTAGACCATAATGTATAAAAATTTTGAAAATGTAACAATACTTGAGCATCCGCTCATAAAACACAAAATATCAATGCTAAGAGACAAAAATACGGGAACAAATGAGTTTAGAAGTCTGGTTGAAGAGATTGCGATGCTTATGGGATATGAGGCGCTCAGGGATCTTCCGACTGAGGATGTGGAGATAGAGACACCTATTGAAAAGTGTATGACTCCGATGATAGAAGGAAGAAAGCTTGCAGTGGTACCTATCTTAAGAGCAGGTCTTGGAATGGTTGGAGGAATCCTTGCCCTTACACCTAGTGCGAAAGTAGGACATATAGGACTCTGCAGAAATGAGGAGACTCATGAACCGGAAGAATATTACTGCAAACTGCCTACACCTATAGATGAAAGAGTAATAGTTGTAACAGACCCGATGCTTGCAACAGGCGGTTCGGCAGTTGCAGCTGTTAACTTTATCAAGCAGCATGGCGGTAAAAAGATAAAATTCATGTCCATCATTGCAGCACCTGAAGGAATTGACAGATTGATGGCGGCACATCCTGATATTCAGCTCTACATAGGACAGCTTGACAGATGCTTAAATGATGATGCATATATATGTCCGGGACTCGGAGATGCAGGAGACAGAATCTTTGGTACAAAGTAAAAAAATGGATTTGTGTAATTTTAAAAACAAGCATGTACAAAAATAGGCAAGCGTGCTATCATAGGTGGCATAAAAATAAAAAGTTAATAGGAGGAACAATTATGAACCGAAAAGTAAAAAAACGTATTGAAGCACTTACGTTGGCTACAGCCCTTGTAGTTACCAGCTTTACGGGGTATGGAAGACTGACGGACAAAGTGTACGCAGAAGAACCTGATACGGTTATATTTGCACAGGGTGCGGGAACAGGCAAAGATTTCTCATCAAGTTCGTGGAAATTTGCAGGTCATGCACAGGATGGTGCAGGTAGTCTGTATACCATTTCTGGAGAAAATCTTCCGGGAATTGTTAAGAACAATTATTCAAAAAATGCGGAGAATCCTGAAAATGTTATCCGTCTTATAAAGGGCGTTAAGGTAGGCGATGCTGAAGGAAATGAAGCGACAGACAGTTACAAGGATTACAGAAGTGGCGAAGCTTTCCTGTCGGACGGCTTTAAGTTAAACTCATCAGCAGAGTTTTCCATGAAATTTACATTTTCAATGCCTGATGCATGTGTAAATACAGGACAGACAGGTGGAGAAGAGTATGCAAGAGAAGTCGGCGGAGACGGTATTGCATTTCTTATGACAACAAATCCTACACATGATACAAGAGCAGGTAGTGGAATGGGATATGCAGGTATTGATAACAGTATGGCTATAGAGCTTGATTCATTCTTTAACGGTGCCTACTGTGATACTAAGGCACCGGCTGTAGGAACAGGAACAGCTTATGCTAACTGGGGCTTTGATAACCAGATATATTTCCATAAAAAGTGGAATTATAATAACACAACTACATATCCGAACCCGGCAAATCCATATGGAACAGGTACTGATCGGGATTATGTAGGTTACAGAAACTACAAGTTCAATGAGAGATTTGACCATGTTGGAATCACTTTTGACGGGCAGGTTACAAAGCATGAGGCTATAGATTATATAAACGGACTTGATCCTACAGAGACAGAGAAAAAGACAGGTTCGTCAGGCGATTATTATGAGTTTAAAAATCTTGCATATTTTAATGCCTGTGCAGGCGGAGTTCTTGATAATACAACAGCACTTGAAGCTGCATTAAACGGTCCTACAAATACAGAGAGTACAAGCAGTACATGCGCAACACGTTTTGCGGACAAGAATGTAAATGACAGACTCTTCACAGTCTGGGTTGATTACGATGGAGCAAAGATGTATGTCAGGTATGCAAATGGAGATTTTAAAAACGCAGTAAGACCTGAAACGGCGCAGATAGAGCGGACTGTTAATATGGATAAATTCAATGGAAAGACTGTTTACATGGGATTTACATCAGCAGTAGGTTCCTCAAAGGCAAACCATACGATACATTCATTCCAGTTTACAAATGAATTCAAACCTATAGATGGTAAGGCATCATATAAGGTAGAGTATTACCTTCAGGATGAGAATGATCCTGATAACTATATATTACAGGATAGAGATACTGTAACAGAAGATAATGCTACAGCAGAAGATGTTGTTAATGATACAGACAACGGATACAAGAAAACATATGAAGGATATGATTACACAACTGTTGACGGAAAATCAATCAGCCGGATTACTGTAGCAGCAGATGGTTCATCAGTTCTTAAGCTTTATTATAATCTTAAAGATAAAGCTACATATAAACTGAATTATTGGTTAAAGAATAAGACAACAGGTGAATACGAGAAGAAAGATTCTTCATCAGTAAAGGAAGGATATGTTGGCACTGATGTAACAGCATCCGATGTGGATGGAACTTATCCTACAAAATATGTGGATTCTAACTATGCACTCAGCAGTGTGAAACCACAGAATGATAAGGCAACACTGGCACAGAAAGATACGCTCTATGAGATGGATGTATATTATGATCCTGTGGAAGCATCATATCAGCTTCATTACTGGAAATACAATCCTGAAACAGGAAAATATACAGAGGATGCGGATGCAGCATCAGCTGTTAAGAACGGAGCGGTAGGTGATACATACACAGCTACAGATGTTGACCCTGGTTACAAGACAAAATATGCGTCAGAACATTATGCATTGAGCACAAAGAAGACACAGGAAGACAGCGTAGAGTTAAAGAAAGCTAATACTAAGTATGACATGAATGTGTACTATGATCCTGAGGAAGCTTACTATAAACTTAACTATTATAAGCTTAACAAAACAACAGGAGAATACGAATTAGCTGACACAACTACTACAAAGACAGGTTACGTTGGAAAAGAGTATAAGGTAACAGATGTAGATGCTGATTATGGAACAAAATATCCTAATTATAAGGTTAATACATCAAAGAATGAAACATATAAGGTAAGTCTTACGGAAGCCGGCAAGACATATGAGATGAATGTATATTATGATCCGGAAGAGGCAGGATACAAACTTAATTACTATAAGTTAAATCCTGACACAGGAGAATATGAATATGTAGAATCAACTGATGTTAAGCCAGGTACTGTGGGAACAACATACACAGTAACAGATGCAGACGCAGATTATGAATCTAAATATACATCAGACGGTTATACATTGAACAAAGATAAAAATGAGTCATACTCTGTAAAGATTGAGCAGGCAGATAAGACATATGAAATGAAAGCATACTATGTTCCGCCTATGACTAAGTACAAGACAGAATATTATCTTGAACAGCCTGACGGTTCATTTGCGAAGAAGGATGAGTCAACAACTGATAATGTATATGCAGGTAAGACAGTTACTGCAGAAGAAAAGAAATATGACGGTTACACACACGTTACAGTTACAGAGTCTAATGAGACAGATGTAGTAAATCCTGACGGTTCTACAATACTTAAAGTTTATTACAAGTATGAGAAAGCTCCTTCATACAAGGTTGAGTATTATGTAGAGCAGGAAGACGGAACATACAAGCTTTATACAGAGAAAGATGACATACCGGGAACAACAGGTGAGGAAGTAACGGCAGAGATTATATATATCGACGGTTATACACATACAACTGAGCCGGGACTTACAAACGAGACAGATACTGTAAAAGCAGACAGTTCTACAGTGCTTAAGGTTTACTATAAGAAAGCTAAGACACCGACATATAAGGTTGAATACTATGTAGAGCAGAAAGATGGAACATATAAGCTTTACACAGAGAAAACTGATATACCGGGAACAACTGGTGAGAAAGTAACGGCAGAAATCATTAAGATTGACGGATATGTGCATACAACAACAGATGAGAGTAATGAGACAGATGTTGTAAAAGAGGACAGTTCAACAATACTTAAGGTCTACTATAAACTTAATGAGGAGACAACAACGCCGGAAGAGACAACAACACCTGAGGAGACAACGACACCTGAGGAGACAACGACACCGGAAGAAACAACAACACCTGAGGAGACAACGACACCGGAAGAAACAACAACACCTGAGGAGACAACAACACCTGAGGAGACAACGACACCGGAAGAAACAACGACACCTGAGGAGACAACAACACCTGAGGTAACAACAACTCAGACACTGACAACACAGCAGCCTACAACAACAGCACCTGCAAAACAGGTTAAGACAGGAGACACATCATCAAATTCATTATTTGTAATGTTAATGTCAGCTATGGCTGTAGCATGCGGATGTTTCTTTGGAAGAAAGAAAACAAAAGAACAGGAATAAAATATAGTTAATTAAAGCCATCCGGGCATTAACAGCCCGGGTGGTTTTTTTAAAGAGCAGGTGTATTTGTGCCTTGTAAAAAGTAATGGAATATTTTATAATTAATAATAATCAGGCGGTTGCGAAACGCTTTCTTTATACAAATGTGCACATGACATAGTATATTATATATAGCGTTTCGCAAACGCCTACTAAAAATAATCAGTAAAAGGAGATAAAAAATGAGCGAAGTTAAAATCAGCGATTCAGTAAAATACATAGGTGTAGATGATCATGACATTGATTTATTTGAAATTGCCGTAATGGATACAGCAGATAAAAGGGTGACAGAGCAGTGGTTTGCAAATCTTGCAAAAGAACTCGGAGACAGAAAACCGGATTATCTTATTGTGTCACATATGGAGCCTGACCATGCCTCTAATATCCAGAAATTCATAGAGACATATCCTGATGCAAAGATAGTGGGAAATGCAAAGACATTTACAATGATTCCACAGTTCTTTGAGGTAAATCTTGATGATGATCATAAAGTTGTGGTTAAAGAGGGAGACGAACTGTCTCTTGGCGAACATACACTTGTATTTGTTATGGCACCAATGGTTCACTGGCCGGAGGTTATGGTTGAATACGAGAAAAAAGAAAAAATACTTTTCAGTGCTGACGGATTTGGAAAATTTGGTGCACTTGACACTGATGAAGACTGGGCATGTGAGGCAAGAAGATACTATTTCAACATAGTCGGTAAATACGGTGCACAGGTACAGGTACTTCTTAAGAAAGCTGCAACACTTGACATAGAAATGATTTGTCCGCTTCATGGACCGATTCTTAAAGAAAATCTTGGATATTATATTGACAAATATAATACATGGAGCAGTTATGAACCGGAAGATAAGGGAATACTTGTAGCATATGCATCTATTCATGGCAATACTGCAGAGGCAGCAGAAAAATTTGCAGAGATGTTAAGAGAATCATGCACAGATAAGGTGGCAGTCACAGATTTATCAAGAGATGATATGGCAGAGGCTGTAGAGGATGCGTTCCGTTATGACAGACTTGTTCTTGCGTGCGCAACATACGATGGCGGAATTTTCCCGTGCATGGAGGATTTTTTGCATCACTTAAAAGCGAAAAATTATCAGAAGAGAACAGTAGGTCTCATAGAAAACGGCTCATGGGCACCTATGGCAGCAAAGCAGATGAGAGCTATACTTGAAACAATGAAAAGCATTACGGTGCTGGATGATGTGGTTTCAATCAAGTCTGTAATGAAGGATGAAAACATTGAACAGATGAATAAACTGAGAGACAGCCTTATAGGAAAATAAGCAGTCATATCAGACTATAAAACGGACCAGAAAATGAATGTGGACTATATAACATGCATTTTCTGGTTTTGTTATGACAGGATATTATTATGGGAAGATAATCTGCGGTATGTGTAACAAAAATTTAATAGATATATTTATTTTCATATGCTATAATACATCAGTATAAGTGTATACATATATCGGAGAGGAGTCAGAGAATATGGTCAGTGAAGATAAAGTAAAGATAATGACCCGGCTTGCACTATATGAACAGAAAGAACAAAAATCCATAAAGTCATCAAAATATTACAAGAATGATTATGTTGGATATAATATGATAAATACAGCATTACTTATAACCGTGTGCTATATTGCAATGCTGGTGGTTATAGGAATTTGTAGAATGGATTACTTAATGAAGCATGTTACGGAGATAGATATATGGGGATGGGGAAGAAAGCTCATCATTTTATATATTGCAATTGTTATTGTGTACATGCTGCTTGCATATATAGTTTACTCGGTTAAGTACAGGGTGATGCAGGAGAGTAACAGGACATATGTGGAAGATTTAAAGAAATTGTGCAGAATATATAAGAAAGAGCAGCGTGAGAAGAGAGAGGCTAAGATAGGAGAAACCGAGTATGATGACGAGACTTTTGACTATTAAGGAATATTTGAAAAATATTTATGGAACTTATACGTCATATGTTGAGCCGGCACTTAAGTTTTGTGCGGCAGTTTTGTGTATGATAGTTATTAATATGAATGTGGGATATATGTCTATACTTAAGAATCCTGCTATTGTAGTTATTATCGGACTTGTATGTGCGTTTATGCCGATAAACATTATTCTTGCGATTATGATGGTGTTTCTTGTGGCACACATATATGCGTTAGAGACATTGCTTGCGGTTATATTTGCCGCTATATTACTCATTATGTATATTTTATATTTCAGATTTGCACCGTCGGATGCTTATGCGCTTATACTTATGCCGGTTTTATTCTGCATAAAGATACCGTATCTGTTTCCTATAATTATGGGACTTGTTGCTACACCTATATCTATTATATCGGTTTGTTTTGCAACTATAATGTATTTCATGATATATTATATCGGACAGAATGCGGCAGCAATAACCAATGCTTCGGCAGACTCAGAAATGCAGAAAGTAGTATCGGTTTTAACTGAAATGTTTGGTAGTAAAGAAATGTATCTTATACTTTTTACATTTGCAATTACGCTTGTAGTGGTATATGTTATAAAGAGACGTTCCATGGACTATGCATGGAACATCGCCATTGTCACAGGCGGAATAGTGAATATGGTAGTTATTCTGCTTGGCGTTATATTTATGGAGATTGAAACAATTGTTCCGGTATGGGGGATAGTTGTTGGAATACTGGTATCTATGGGAATAGCTTATATTGTACAGTATTTTATATTATCAGTTGATTATACGAGAACTGAATATGTACAGTTTGAGGATGAAGATTATTATTACTATGTAAAGGCAGTGCCTAAGGTGAATATGGTGTCTGCAGATATCAAGGTTACCAGAATCAATACACGTAAGGCAGACGTCAAGAATGTTAGAAGAAACAGCAGATAAGATTAAAATTTAAATCAGTGCGGAAGGATGTGAGACAAAAATGAGAGCGGTTATTCAAAATATTATTGATTTTGCAAGTTCATATCTTGTTATTCCGGATTTTAAGCCAACAGATGCACTGGAGATAGTTATAATCTCCTTTCTGATATATGAGGTTATGGTGTGGATTAAGGATACAAGGTCGTGGCAGCTTTTTAAAGGTATAGTTATGCTTTTAGTATTCGTTATGTTTGCATCGATACTTAATCTGACCACTATATTATGGCTTGCCGAAAAAACATTGAATGTAGGTATTATAGCTGTCATTATTGTTTTTCAGCCTGAGCTTAGAAGAGCGCTTGAGCAGATAGGACGGAAGAATATATTTGCAAATTTCAATATCGGTGATGAATCGAGAAATGTAAATGAAAAATTCAGTGACAGAACAATAAATGAACTTATAAAAGCCACATATGAGCTTGCCAAGACTAAAACAGGAGCTTTAGTGGTAATAGAGCAGGAAGTTTCACTCAGCGAATATGAAAGAACAGGTATAGATATTGATTCTGTTATCAGCAGCCAGCTTCTTATTAATATATTTGAGCATAATACTCCACTTCATGACGGTGCAGTGATAATAAGGCATGACAGGATAGTGTCAGCAACATGTTATCTTCCTTTGTCTGACAATATGGAGCTCAGTAAGGAACTGGGAACACGTCACAGGGCAGGAGTAGGTGTCAGCGAGGTTACTGACAGTCTGACTATTATAGTGTCAGAGGAGACAGGAAAGGTTGCAGTGGCACTTGAGGGAAAGATATACAGAAATATAGATGGGGAGCAGCTTAGAAAGTATTTAGTAACAGCCCAGAATAAGAAAGTGGAGTCTAAACGCTTCAAGATATGGAAGGGAAGGCATGATAATGAAAAAGATACTGTCAAATAATCTGTTATTAAAGTTGTTATCAGTACTGTTTGCCGTTATGCTGTGGCTGGTAGTTGTAAATATTGATGATCCGACGGTTTCAAAAACTATAAGTGGTATCCCGGTTGTGACAAAGGATGAGGATGTCATAACTTCACAGAATCAGGTATATGATATTGTATCAGGAGATACGGCATCCATAGTTGTTACGGGACCTAGATCTTCGATAGATAAACTTACCAAAGATGATTTTGTGGCAGAAGCATCATTTAGTGAGATGTCTAATGTATATGCAGTACCGATTGTGGTTAAACACAGATATTCAAAATATGAAAAAAATGTTGATATTACACAGAAAACAACTACAATGACATTAAAGGTTGAAAAAATAATATCAAGAAATTATGAGATACAGATAGAAGAAGGCGGAGAGATGGCGTCCGGCTATACTATGGGAAGTGAGACTGTATCACCGTCCACAGTGGAGGTTACGGCTCCGGAGTCTGTAATCAATGTAATAAACAGAGCGGTAGTTGAAGTCAATCTCACAAAGTACAGTGAGACAACTACTGTGTCACTGCCGATTAAATTCTATACTGAATCAGGAACTTTGGTGGACCTCGGTTCATACACGCAGCTTAGTACGGATACGGCAGATGTAAATCTGGGTGTTTATTCGGTTAAGGAAGTTCCGCTTAAGTTTAGTACTACAGGTACACCTGCAGACGGGTACGAGCTTACGGATGTAAAGAGTGATATACAGACTGTTAAAATTGCAGGAGAGAATCTTAACGGAATAGACAGCATATCGATTCCGGGTGATGTTCTTGATATAAACGGTAAAAATAGTGATGTCAAGATATCGATTGATATAACAGGATATATACCGGAAGGTGCGGTATTGTATGATAATGATGAATTATTAGTCAATGTAACTGCTGAGATAGAGCAGCTTGTAACAAAGAAATTTAATATAAAGACAAAGGATATTGTGGTCAGAAATCTTACACCGGGATATACAGTTAACTATCCTGACGGAGAAAATGCATCCATACAGGTTAAAGGTCTGAGTAAAGCTTTCGATAATTTTGATGTTGATACATTGACGGCATACATTGATTTGTCAGGAGTAGGAGAGGGAGAGAATAATGTTCCGCTTAATATAACACTTCCTGATAATCTGACTGCTGCAGCAGCACCGGTAGTGAAGATACAGCTTGTAAAAGAGGAAACTTCATCTGACACAAGTCAGAGTACGGATGCCACGACAACGGGGCAGGGAGATAACAGCAGCCAGGAGACGACACAGTAAAATGTGACGCAGACAGGGAGGACACAATGGTAAGCAAAAAAGTAAAGATAAATGAGGAGGCGGGACTTCACCTCAGACCCGCCGGAAAACTTTGCAATGAGGCAATAAAATATAAGTCAAAAATCACAATGAAGTCAAACAATGTGAATGCCAATGCGAAAAGTGTTATAAGTGTTCTGAGCGCATGTGTAAGATGTGGAAATGAAATCGAGTTTGTGTGTGAAGGCGAGGATGAAGAAGAGGCACTTGCAGCAATGATTGACGTTATACAGGAACTATTGTGATAGCATTTAGGAATGGAGATTGAAAATGGGAAAATATTTTGGTACAGACGGTTTCAGAGGTAAAGCAAATGAGGTGCTTACAGTAGAGCATGCATATAAGGTGGGAAGATTCTTAGGCTGGTATTTTTCTAAGGATCATAAGGCGAGAATAGTCATAGGAAAAGATACAAGAAGAAGCAGCTATATGTTTGAGTATGCATTGGTATCAGGTCTTACGGCTTCAGGTGCAGATGCGTATCTGTTACACGTTACGACTACACCAAGTGTTGCTTATGTTGTAAGGACAGAAGGCTTTGATTGCGGTATCATGATATCGGCAAGTCACAATCCGTTTGATGACAATGGAATAAAAGTATTGAACGGAAACGGTCAGAAACTTGAGGCAGAAGTTGAGGCACAGATAGAAAATTATATAGACGGCGGGCTTGATATTGAATTTGCTACAGGAGCTGATATCGGAAGAACGGTGGATTATGCCGTTGGACGAAACAGATATATCGGATATCTCATTTCTATAGCCACAAGATCATTTAAGGATAAAAAGGTTGGTCTGGACTGTTCAAACGGAAGTGCATCATCTATTGCGAAGAATGTATTTGATGCATTGGGAGCAAAGACCTATGTTATAAACGATACTCCGGACGGAACAAATATAAATAAAAATTGTGGTTCTACCCATATAGAGGTTTTGCAGAAATATGTTAAGGAAAACAGACTTGATGTAGGCTTTGCCTATGATGGAGATGCTGACAGATGTATTGCTGTGGATGAAAACGGTGATGTGGTTGACGGTGATGCAATCATGTATATATGCGGAACTTATATGAAAGAGTGCGGACAGCTTAAAGGCAACACCATAGTTACTACTGTTATGTCAAACTTTGGTTTATACAAGTCGCTTGACGAGGCAGGAATAAACTATGAAAAGACAGCCGTGGGAGATAAGTATGTGTGCGAAAATATTATGGCTAACGGATACTGCCTCGGTGGAGAACAGTCAGGACATATAATATTCAGCAAACATGCCACTACAGGAGATGGTATTCTTACCTCACTTAAGCTTATGGAGGCAATGCTTGAAAAGAAATCAACACTGGCAACTCTTAGAAGAGATTTGAAGATATATCCTCAGCTGCTTGTAAATGTAAGAGTGAGTGATAAAGAGGCAGCACTTAATGATGCAAATGTGCAGGCTGCCGCAAAGAAGGTGGAGGATGCACTTGGAGACGGAGGCAGACTGCTTTTAAGAACAAGTGGTACAGAGCCGCTTGTAAGAGTCATGGTGGAAGCTGACAGTCATGAGTTATGCGAAAAATATGTTAAAATGATAACAGATGAGCTGGAAAAAGTAGAATAATCTACGGAAAGGTATTAGGCTGGTTGAGTGATGCAGATGAATAATGGATTAACGGTAGACGTTGTCATACCTACATACAAGCCGGATAAGAGACTGCACAAAATATTGGTGAGATTGTTGAAGCAGACTTATCCCATACAGAAAATAATTATTATAAATACAGATAAAGATTGTCTGAACGAAGCAGACTATGCAGATATAGATAAACTTGAGATACATCATATCGACAAGGATGAATTTGACCACGGCGGAACACGAAATGTAGGAGTGGGATTTTCAAACAGCGACCTTGTTCTTATGATGACCCATGATGCTGTTCCTGCCGGAAAGTACATGGTCGAAGAACTGGTAAAAGCATTCGATGATGAAGATGTGGCAGTGGCATATGGAAGACAGATTCCTAATTCGGATTGCAGTATCGCAGAGGCATATACGAGAAAATTCAACTATCCGGATTATGATATAGTAAAGACGAGCAACGATATATTAAAGATGGGAATAAAAGCATTTTTCAGTTCAGATGTCTGTGCCATGTACAGCAGAAAAATATTTGATGAACTTGGTGGATTTCCGAACAGAGCCATAATGAACGAAGATTCAATATATGCGGCAAATGCCATACAAAACGGCAAAAAAGTATTTTATGCCGCAAAAGCTGAAGTGATACATTCCCACGATTACACATACATGCAGCAGTTTCACCGCAACTTTGACCTTGGCGTGTCCCACAGACAGTTCAAAGAAATATATGCGGCTGTAAAAACTGAAGATGAAGGAATACGCCTTGTAAAAGATACTGCATATTATCTTGTAAAGAGTAATAAGGCATATCTTGTTCCTGACATGATAATAAAGAGCGGATTCAAATATGTGGGATATCTGTTGGGAAAAATGTATTATCTCCTTCCGAGAGATGTCATATTGAAATGTACCATGAGTCCGGGATACTGGAAAGATTATAAACTTGGCAATTAGGATTTAAACAGATTACACGGAGGTTGCAATGAAGATACTGGTTACCGGCGGTGCCGGATATATAGGTAGCCATACATGTGTTGAACTTCTCAATGAAGGTCATGAGGTTACCATAGTTGATAATTTATGTAATTCCAACATGGAAGCAGTAAACAGAATAGAAGAGATAACAGGTAAGGAAGTCGCATTTTATAAGGTGGATATAAGAGACAGGGAGAAAATGGGTCAGATATTCAATGAAAATGATGTGGATGCGGTAATACATTTCGCAGGTCTGAAGGCTGTAGGCGAATCCTGTGAGATACCGCTTGAGTATTATATAAATAATATATCCGGAACTCTTGTTATGCTTGACATAATGAAGGAACATGGAGTGAAGAAAATAGTGTTCAGTTCATCGGCAACAGTATACGGATGTCCTGAAACAGTTCCTGTAAAAGAGGATTTTCCACTCTCGGTTACAAATCCGTATGGAAGAACAAAGCTTATGCTGGAGGAGATACTTCAGGATGTGTACAAATCAGACAATGAGTGGAATGTCATACTGTTAAGATATTTCAATCCTATAGGAGCACATCAGAGCGGCAGAATAGGAGAAGATCCGAATGGTATTCCGAACAATCTTCTTCCGTATATTACAAAGGTAGCCATAGGTGAACTTCCACAGCTCAATGTATTTGGTGATGATTATCCTACAGAGGACGGAACATGCATAAGAGATTACATACATGTGGTGGATCTTGCACGCGGACATGTTAAAGCCATCGAAAACATGAAGAATGGTGGTGTAGAGATATACAATCTGGGAACAGGTAAAGGTTACAGCGTGCTTGAGGTTATAAAGAACTTTGAAGAGGCATCAGGAAAGAAGGTTCCATATAAGATTGCAGACAGAAGACAGGGAGATGTGGCAGTCATATACGGTGACCCGTCTAAGGCGAAGAAAGAACTTGGATGGGAAGCACAGTACGGTATAAAGGAAATGTGCCGTGATTCGTGGAACTGGCAGAAAAATAATCCAAACGGATACAAAAAATAATGGTATAACACGTCGGAGCAGTTGGTAAAACAGCAGCTTCGGCGTGTTTTTATATAAATGTTTGACTTTTCAGCAGAAATGTCATAGAATTAACAAGAATGTTACAAGAATATTACAAAATCAGCAACCATAAGCTGCGTTAAGCAGAGGAAGGGATTGGAACAGATAATGATAAAGCAGTATGATGAGGAAACACTTGCAAAGCTTAAGAGGGCTGAATTGCATATATTAAAAGATTTTATTGCAGTTTGTGAAAAACATGATTTAAAATATTTCATATGCTGGGGAACAGCCATAGGTGCGGTGAGACATAAAGGATTCATTCCGTGGGATGACGACATAGATGTAGGAATGTTGAGAGATGACTACGAAAAGTTTGTCAGGATAGCCAAAAAAGAGATGAGCGATCATTATTATGTTACGACACCAAAGACTATGAAGAACTATGCCAGCGGTGTAATAAAAGTACAGAGACTCGGAACAAAGTTTGTTCCTGAATTTTCAAGAACTATGAAGTGTGATTTGTGCCTTCATATAGATATATTTGTTTTTGATAATGCTGATAATGACGAGAAAATTTTACAGAAAAAGATTAATAAAGTTAGAAATATATCAAAGATACTTTTCCTTTGCGGTTCTCCGTATCCGGAAATACCGTGGAAAGGAGCATTAGGTGCAGCAGCAAAGGCAGCATGTTTTGCTTTGCATTACATTTTCAAATGGACGCACCTTTCAATCAGTAAATTGTATTCAAAGATGGAAAAGATATCCAAATCGGCTAACTATAAAGATACCGTAAGTGTGATATGTTATAATTGTCTGAGACCTATACAGAGTAAGATGAAAATGGAGGATTTATTCCCGCTTGCAGAGATGGATTTTGAGGGGATAAAAGTTAATCTTCCGGGAAATTATGATAAATATCTTACAAATTATTATGGAGACTATATGAAACTTCCTCCACAGGAACAGAGAGTTAATCACGCGGCTTATATAGTAGATTTTGGTAAGGATGGAATAGAGAAATGATGCATCATGATAATAAGAAATTCTGCATATTTTCAGCACAATATCTTCCGCATATGGGAGGGGTAGAGAGATATACTTATTATCTTGCAAAAGAACTTGTAAGAGATGGAAACAGTGTGGTTATCGTTACGTCTTTAAGTCCCGGACTTAAAGAACGGGAGGAAACAGACGGTATAAAGATATACAGGCTTCCATCTTTTAATTTTATGGATGGGAGAATGCCGGTTTTGAAACCTGGAAAGGCACTCAGACAGGCAGAAAATGAACTGAAGGCAGAAAAATTTGACTATGTACTTATAAATACAAGATTTTATTTCATGTCATTATTCGGTGCAAAATTTGCTAAGAAAAATAAGATTGCATCAGGTGTTGTGGAACATGGAAGCGGACATCTTACATTTAATAATAGTATTCTCGATATTGCGGAAAAGATATATGAGCATGGAATAACAGGAATACTTAAGTATTACTGCAAAGATTATTATGGTGTTTCAAAGGCATGTTGTAAATGGAGCGGGCACTTTGGTATAAAATCAAAGGGTGTACTCTACAATGCGATAGATATAGATGAAGTAGAAGAACTTACTGCAAATCCGATAGAGGACTATAGAAAACTGTATGGTATAGAAGCCGGTGATATGGTTATAGCATACACAGGGCGGATGATAAAAGAAAAGGGCATATACGAACTTGCTTATGCAGTTGAGCATATGAAATATGACGGAAAAGTTGTATTACTTATGGCAGGAGACGGTCCTGAATATGATGGTATAAGTGCCATCAGCCATAGTGTAAGTGAAAAAACAGATGGAAAGAGAAGAATAGAGTGTCTTGGAAGAATTGATTTTCCTCATATTGCAGCATTGCTAAAACATTCAGACATATATTGTCTTCCGTCTGTGTCGGAAGGATTCCCGACATCAGTGCTTGAAGCTGTAGCGGCAAAATGTTTTGTCATCACGACATATAACGGCGGGGCAAGGGAACTTATAGAAGACGGTGTGAGCGGTGTGATATTAAAAGATAATAATAGAGAATTGATCACGAAAGCTCTTGAGAAATCTGCCACAGACAGAGAATCACGGCAGAAGTCTGCAAATCTGGCATATGAGAAGTTAAAGAGCGGATTCACATGGAAGGCTACAGCGCATAAGCTTATGGCATATGCAGACAGGCAGATGGAGGAAAGACATGGCTGATAATGTTACCCAAAAACAAAAAGTATTCTGGAATATGATGGGCAGTCTTTGTAATGCACTGTCATCCATGATACTTGCTATTATTGTTAATAGAGTTATAGGGGGAAATGCAGGAGGAATATTTGCGTTTGCGTTTTCAAATGCACAGCTTATGTATACATTAGGCGGTTTTGAGATAAGACCGCTGCAGTCAACAGATGTCGAGGAAAAATTTTCATTTTCAGATTATTTTTCGCTCAGAATGGTTACATGTCTGGTTATGATGATAGCCACCACGATATATGTTGGTGTGTCGGGATTTGACCGGCTAAAGGCACTGACCATATGGGTGGTGTGTCTGTATAAGATGGTTGAGGCAGTAGCGGATGTATTTGCCGGAATGTTTCAGCAGCATGACAGAATAGATTTGTCAGGTAAAACAAGCACATTCAGGCCGACATTATCTACCATTACATTTGCCGTGGTGCTTATTGTGAGCAGAAATCTTGTGTATGCGGCATTGTCAATGGTTGTGGCATCAGCGGTACTGTTTTTTGCTTATGATCTGAGACTCAGAAAGAAATTTTCAGATATAGTCTGCAGATTTGAAACGGCTAATATGGAAAGTCTTATAGTTGAGGCGGCACCGCTTTTTGTAGCGGCATTTATAAATATGTATATAAATAATGCACCGAAATATGCGATTAACCGTAATTTTTCAGATGAAGTACAGAATTATTATAATATAATATTTATGCCGGCATTTGTTATAAATTTATTTAGTTTATTTGCATTCAGGCCATTGCTTACAGAACTTGCAAGGGACTGGAATGATAAAAATATGAAACCATTTATAAAGATAGTCAGAAATATACTGCTTTGGATACTGCTGCTTACAGTGGTCTGCATGGCAGGTGCATATCTTATAGGTGCACAGATATTGGGACTTGTATATGGAACATCCATAATTCATCTCAGAAAGGAACTGGCTATCGTAATGTTTGCGGGAGGAATAAGCGCCACTGCAACATTTTTATACTATGTTATAACTGTTATGAGGAAACAGAAACTTCTTATGGCAGGCTATGCACTCGGATTCGTGTGCTCGCTTGTGCTGCCGGCGGTGTTAGTGCCAAAGTTTGAACTTATGGGAGCAGTCATATCATGTGGAATATCAATGGCTGTACTTGCAGTCACGTTCTCATGTATAGTGGCATACCAGATTGCACATAACAGGGAATAACCGGAACGCCAGAATAACAGTGTAACAGTGGAAATGGAGGTAACAATGAAAGAACTGCTTATAATTATACCGGCATATAATGAAGAAAAAAGTATTGAAAGAGTAGTAAACCATGTGATAAATGATTATCCGGAATATGATTATGTGGTGGTAAATGACGGTTCAAAGGACCACACGGCAAAAATCTGCCGTAAAAACGGATACAACCTTATAGATCTGCCGGTTAATTTAGGACTTGCCGGTGCGTTTCAGACGGGACTTAAATATGCATACAGACAGGGATATGAGTATGCAATCCAGTACGATGCAGACGGACAGCATAAGGCTGAATATATAGAAAAAATGCTCACGGAGATGAAGAAGGGCTATGATATTGTTATAGGTTCAAGGTTTGTGGATGATAAGAAGCCACATTCCATGAGAATGCTTGGAAGCAGGATAATATCTACGGCAATCATGCTTACAACCCATAAAAGAGTTAAGGACCCGACATCAGGAATGAGAATGTTTAACCGCGCGATGTTAAAAGAGTTTGCACTCAACCTGAATTACGGACCGGAGCCGGATACTATATCATATCTGTTAAGAGAGGGTGTAAAACTTTCAGAAGTACAGGTTGAGATGGATGAGAGACTTGAAGGAGAGAGTTATCTTAATATGGTACGCTCGATAAAATATATGATACATATGACGGTTTCGATACTCGTTATACAGAATTTCAGAAAACGTGACAGCAGATTTGTTAAAGATGAAAAGAATGTGGAGGTGCTGAAATGACAAACATATTCAGAATAATTCTCCTTGTAGTATCTCTTTTTACCATGATTTTCATGTTAAAAAGAATAAGACAGTCAAAGATTCAGATAGAAGATTCACTTTTCTGGATTTTATTTGCGGTTATGGTCGTAATACTTGGAGCATTTCCGGTGATAGCAGATTTCATGGCAGGAGTTATCGGAATATATTCGACGGTAAACTTTATATTTTTATTTTTTATATTTATATTACTTATAAAAGAATTTTCCATGACGATAAAGATTTCGCAGCTGGAAAATAAAATAAAAGAGCTAACTCAGGAAATTGCCCTGGGAAAAGCAACAGAGCAGCATGAAAGTAATTCAAAAACATATACAGCCGACAGTGAGGCAGAAAAGAGGTAAAAAATGAAAAAGTTATTAGTAACAGGAGCAAATGGACAGCTCGGAAGAGAAATCAGCAACATGTATGAGAAAAGAGACGGTATCGAGGTTGTGAGAACAGATGTGGGTGAGCTTGATATCACGGATGTAGATGCGACAGTAAAGATGGTAAAAGAAGTAAAACCTTATGCAATCATTAACTGTGCTGCATATACGGCAGTTGATAAATGTGAGACAGATGTTGACCTTGCATACAAGATTAATGCAATCGGACCGAGAAACTTAAGTATAGCTTCAAGTGAAACGGGAGCAAAGCTTGTTCATGTTTCTACTGACTATGTATTTAAAGGTGATGGAACAAAACCTTATATTGAGTTTGATACTCCGAATCCAAACAGCATGTATGGAACAACAAAGCTTGCAGGTGAAAAGTTCGTACAGGAATTTTCAGATAAGCATTTCATTATCCGTACTGCATGGCTTTACGGAGATGGAAAGAACTTTGTAAAGACAATGCTAAGACTTGCACAAAACGGACCTGAGGTAAATGTTGTAGGAGACCAGATTGGTTCACCTACAAGTACAAAGGTTCTTGCAGATATCATAGAGACACTTATGTGGACAGACAATTATGGACTTTTCCATGGCACATGTGAAGGAATCTGCAGTTGGGCAGATTTTACAGAGGAAATATTTAAACTTGCCGGAAAAGATACAAAAGTAAATCATATTACATCTGAGGAATATGCAAATATGTTCCCTGCATCTGCAAAGAGACCGGCGTATTCAGTTCTTGACAACTATATGTTAAAGCTTACAACAGATCATGTTGCTGCAGACTGGCATGATGCTATAGCAGAGTATATAAAAGAAGGATGGCATTTAAAATAATCTATGAAGCTAAAGAGAGTATTGGGAATAGCTACAATAGTACTGCTTGTCATATGTGCGGCATCCACACAGGTGAAAAGTACCGTGATGGATGTTGATGATGCGGATTACCAGATAGAAAGCAATGTGGGACAGATTGAGGAGAACATGATTGTTGAATACTGCTACAAGGCATCAGGCGAGAATGTGGATGGGTATCAGGTGTATTTTGCAACTTATGGTGAGAGTATAAATAAGGGCAGAATATACCTTGAGATATACGATGCAGATACCAACGAAATGATTGGCAGCGGTGCGGTTGATGCTGATGAAATATATGATAATGAGCCTACATTTATTGGCACTGATAAAGTGAATCTTGGAAAAAAGAATATCAGGCTGGTTATATATAGTCAGGGCTTTGAAAAAGACAAACAGGTTACAATGTGGATGGGAACAACAGAAAAAACGGAAGATGGAAAAACACTGGTGAACGGACTCGGACAGAAGAGCAATCTGCTGATATTTGAACGTAGGATTACGAGTGAGACACCGTACACATGGGACTGTATTCTGATTACATCTGTATGTTTTGTGCTTTTTTGCTGTGTTCCGGGTAAAAATAAAGAAGAACAGCCGGGAGGTAGTGATGAATTGGAAGAAGAGACTGCTCAATCATAGTATAGCAGCGGTGATTATCCTGATTATATCTGTTGGAGCTGAGATGCTTATTTTTAACAGTCATGCATTGAAGAACAGTTACAATATCACATACAGGGAGAAAAACTGGATGAGCAGTGGTTTTGCCGTGAGAAAATACGGTGATAACAATGCGGCTGTTCTTGTGTTTGATGAGAAATATGTGAATAAATTAAATATTTCTTTTGATGCTGACAGGAGTTTTAAATACGAAATAGTTTTAAATACGGTAAATAAGTTTGACCATGAAAGCGAGGGAGAACTTACCGACAGGTATTACCCGGAAATAGGAGAGACCTTTTTAAATATTGAAAAACGGTCTACAAAGATAAAGATAATTTATCCGCGAGATGTCACCATAGAAAGTATAAATATATCAAATGAAGTAAAATTTAATATTATCAGAATATTGTTTATTGCCTTTTCACTTGGACTGTTATATTCATTTTTCACCTGCAGACGTCTGGTGGGTGACAGGATAGAATATGGCTTTCTGATGAGTGCGGTATTGCTTGGAAGTATAATGGTGCTGGCACTGCCGGAGGATTTCAGGTCGTGGGACGAGCAGATTCATTTCAACAGGGCATATATGTACTCATACGGAGATAATGTTGAGTATACAGAAGCGGCGTGGAGACTTAAGACACTTGATGTGCCTTATACCGATACTGCAGAAGACAGGGTGGCGGTTCAGAAACTGCTTAATGACGAGGACGATATTGTCAAAGAGGTTGAAAAGGACAGCAGTTTTATAACCTATGGCGGGCGTGCATACATTCCGCAGGCATTTGCACTGTGGCTTGCAAGGACGTGTAACTGGAAATTCACCACAGGAATCATGCTTGCAAGATACCTGAATCTTATGGTGTATGTGCTTTTAATGTTCCTTGCAATAAAATTTGCAAAGCATGGAAAACGTATACTTACCCTTATAGGACTTATGCCGACATCGGTATTCCTTGCGGCATCATTTTCCTATGATGCACATGTTACGGCATTTGTGACCTTTGGATTTGTGATGATAGTCAATGAATTTGCAGATCTGAGCGAGAAGATAAACTGGAAACGTATATTTGCCGGTGTTGTGACAATAGTTTTGGGATGCTTTGCAAAGGCAGTTTATATTCCGCTTATTCTATTGTTATGCTTTATTCCGAAGGAAAAATTTTATGATGCAAAGCAGAAGTGGATGTTCAGGGTATCGGTTGTGATAGTATTTCTGGTCATGATGAGTACATTTGTACTGCCGGCTCTGACAAATGCCAGCTCAGGAGTTGATGCGGGCGGAGATGCCAGAGGAGGAGATACAAGTGTTACAAGACAGTTGGAGTCTATTATAGAGCATCCGGCTGAGTATGTGGAGCTGTTTGTCAGCACTGTTGTAAAGACGGCACCGGATTATTTCCTCGGATACCAGAGCCGTACATTCTTTGCATATCTGGGCGGAAATAAGGGAACGTTATTTTACTTAAGTCTTATAGTTACGGTATTTGTGGCGTTTACGGAAGGAACCATGGAACGGCACCTTCCGTTGGCGAGAAAGACTAAACTGGCACTGGCGTGTATCGTGATGTGTGTGATAGGTCTTGTATGGACAGCACTTTATCTTGATTTTACACCTGTGGGGCTCAATGTGATAAACGGGGTACAGCCGAGGTATTACATACCGCTTATGTTCCCGGTAATTCTTCTGATAGAAAACGGAAGAGTGAGGTGCCACAGAGTATCAAACTTCAGATACAATCAGATTGTATTGTACGCAGGCATTATAGTATTGGCGGGAATGATATATGAATTTCTGCTTGTGCCGTGTGCATTTTGATATGTTAAATGTGTATTTGCAAGCCAGCTTGCAATACCACATATTTGTGTCCGGCTGGTGCGTAGCACATTTCTGACACCTTAATCAATATGTACAGGAAATTCAGCTATTGAACTAATTTCCATATAATGTTATAATAGAGAATCAAATGGCTATAATTAAGATAGCACCAGAAAGGAGTTTCTTCAAATGAGAACATATTTAGTAACAGGGGGAGCCGGATTTATAGGTTCAAATTACATTCATTACATGTTTAAAAAGTACGACAATGAGATTAGAATTATCAACGTGGACGTGCTTACTTATGCAGGAAATCTTGAGAATTTAAAGGATATTGAAAATAGAGATAATTACACATTTGTAAAGGCTGATATATGCGACAAGGAAGCTATATCAAAGATATTTGCAGAGAATGACATAGACAGAGTAGTTCATTTTGCGGCAGAGAGTCATGTTGACAGAAGTATCAGAAATCCTGAGGTATTTGTAAATACTAACGTAATGGGAACAGCAGTAATGCTTAACTGCGCAAAGGCAGCATGGGAGAATGAGGACGGTACATTCAAGGAAGGAAAGAAGTTCCTTCATGTATCTACAGACGAAGTATACGGTTCACTTCCGGATGATGAGAATGCATTTTTCTATGAGACATCACCGATTGACCCGCACAGCCCTTATTCAGCAAGTAAGGCATCATCAGACATGCTTGTAAAGGCTTATATTGACACATATAAGTTCCCGGCAAACATTACAAACTGTTCAAAC
>CACWRR010000041.1 GCA_902763335.1 uncultured Lachnospiraceae bacterium
TCTGAATCAACCCTGAAAAAAATGATTTTGGATGTAGCATAATCCTATAGATTATTATATCTCATTTTTTGAAACATAGCGACAGTTATGTTTATTTCTTGCGTTTATTTTTACGTTCAAGAATAATATTTACTTGTCAAAGTTCAATGCCAGAGTTTCGCTGGCATGATCACTCAAAATTCCGAGAGATCATAATATATTGTTTTGGCAAGTTAATTCACTGTAATCATTTTTTTCCGTTGTTTATACAAATAAAAGAAAGGCTCTTGATTGCCAGATACAAAAAAGGAACCATTATTTTTCTTATCATTTTGGAAATCTGTGCAAACTGTCCACCATCAAAAAAAGCATATTCAATCGGTATTTTCGTCTGAGAAAGGAATTCAATTGCCAAATCTGCTCCAATCGACGAAGCAACAACAAGTGCTATTTTATCTAATCCTTCCTTATGAAGATATTCTTCAATTTGACTAATTTCATCCTGTTTACTTATATAATTCCGTTCAGAACAGTAGACTGTTGATGTAGGCATAATGCAGAAATACTTACTTTTCAAATATTCTGCCACTCTGATGCTGCTTTCTCCTGTTACACTCATTGCATGAAAAAATAATATTACGGGATTCTTTTTATCACCCAGAACCTGAAACCTCATATGCAATATCTTCCTTTCCACAAAATATCCCTATTCTAAAAGGACTTCCAGAATATTCACTCATCCATCTATCCCCAGCGTTGCACTATCAAGTACAATATCATACTCATTAAAATCTCTCCATTTTTTCTCAGTATTTATACTATAATAATTAGAACGTTTTCTGTCAAACTTTCGTATAACTTCCTGTTCTGCCAGATAGATATGTCCTTCATTGGTAAGCATATCTGCTACTCATATAATTCTCCTCCTATGAAGCCTGTTCAAACTGACTATTGTATAATGATGCATAAAATCCATTCTGTTTCATAAGTTCTTCATGATTTCCACTCTCTAATTGTCAATAATTTTCTAATTGCGTAGCACCCTTTTGACACCTGAATCTTATTAGTAATTTATTAGTAATTTCCCAATATTTTAAGCCAGTTTGCCTCTTCTTCTATACCGCGTATCGCATTTCTGACTGCGGCATCCTCAAGTTTTCCTTCAAATTCAACATAAAATCTGTATTCCCAGCTTTTATCCACTATAGGTCTTGACTCTATTCTTGTCATGTTGAGATTATTATATATAAAGTTAGAAAGCATGTTATAGAGTGTTCCGCTCTCATGGGATATCTCAAAACATATGTATATTAAACCTGCATTTTTTCTGTATATCTTTTTATTTCCTACTATTATAAATCTTGTAGTATTTTTATCGTTATCTATGATTCCGCTTTTTAATATTTTGAGTCCGTATATTTCCGCCGCACTTTCACTGGCTATGGCAGCCTGTGCCTTATCAGCATCTTCCGTTACCTTTTTGGCACTTCCTGCAGTGTTAGCCTGTGCTATCTGCTTCCAGTCTTTGTGCTGCTCAAGGAATTTTGAACACTGCATAAGTCCCTGCGGATGAGAATATACTGTTTTTATATCCGACAGTTCTGCATCAGGCAGTCCTAAAAGTGCATGCTCAACTTTCACATCAATCTGGTCAACTATATAATTGTTAAATTCCATTAACAGATCGTATGTATCATTTATTATTCCGGCAGTAGAATTTTCTATAGGAAGTACTGCATAATCAGCCCTGCCTTCACTTACATATTCCATTGCCTCCCTGAAAGTCTTTACATTTGTATGCTCCACGTCTTTTCCAAAATAGTCTGTCATTGCTTTATTGCTATAGGCTCCCGGAACACCCTGATATACAACTTTTACATTTTTCTTTTCTATATCATTTACCTGCTTAAATCCAGGATTACTTCCAATACCATGCTCTGACAATATCTGATACTGCATCTTTCTGCTGATAGACATTATCTGTGAAAATAATTCTCCGACACCGTGTCTGTTAAAATCGTTATGTGCAAGAGACTTTACTTTTTCTATTTTTTCATTTTCCCTATCCTTATCTAGTACTTTCTTCCCTGTTGATATTTTGTACTCTGCCACATCTCCGCAGAGCTTCATTCTTTTTTCAAATAATTCTACTATTTCTTTATCTGTCGTGTCTATTTCTTCTCTTATCTTACTTAAATCCAAGGACATTTTATATTCTCCTATCATATATCTTTTTATTTATATCCATGATGCCGGGAGCAAAATCCCCTGTGGGGGCGGCCTAACACAACATCATATCTATTGATTATACCACACGTTTTTTTTACTGTCATTATTGAAAACGACTATTGAAATATAATGGAAATTATTGTAGTATTACAGTATATTTAAATTTATCAGAAATGAGGATTAGTATGGACAACATTATTATAAAAAATCTTGAAGTATACTGTAATCACGGTGTTTACAGGGAAGAAAATGTTCTCGGACAGAAATTTTTAGTAAGTGCCAAATTAAGTCTTAACACCAGAAAAGCCGGCATTGCAGATGCACTTGATGTATCTGTTGACTATGCTTCTGTCTGCAAATTTATAAATGATTATATGAAATCACACACATTCAAACTTCTTGAAGCGGTTGCAGAACATCTGACACTTGCCATGTTTGCACATTTTGAAATGCTTCACGGAATAACTCTTGAAATCAAAAAACCATGGGCGCCTATCGGGCTTCCTATAGATTATGTTTCTGTAGAGATTAACAGAGAATGGCACACAGCCTACGTCGCCCTCGGTTCAAATCTCGGCGACAAGTTAAGCTACCTTGAAAATGCAGTTGCTTCAATCAAAAACGATGTAAACTGCAAACTATTAAAAATATCAGATTTTATCATAACCGCCCCTTACGGTCCGGTTGAACAGGATGATTTCTTAAACGGATGCTTAAAGCTTGAGACATTATATACTCCAAATGAACTTCTCGCATTCTTACAGCGTCTTGAAGAAGCTGCAAACAGAAGCCACGAAATTCATTGGGGGCCACGTACTTTAGACCTTGACATTTTACTTTATGATGACCTTATCATGAACAGTGATGACCTTGTTATCCCTCACCCTGAAATGCACAAGAGAGACTTTGTATTAAGACCGTTAAGCCAGATTGCTCCTTATGCCGTACATCCTTTGTACAATGTAAGAATCAAAGATATGCTTGACGATGAAGATTAACGCTCTCCTTCAAAATTTATATATATATAAATGCCATCCGTTTTCTCATGTGCGGCTGGCATTTTTCATATCTGAACCACTTATTATATCTGCTATTCTCCTGCATGCATAACCATCTCCATACGGATTTGCCGCATGACTCATTTTCATATACTCATCTTGATTTTCCAAAAGATTTTTAAATTCCCTGTATATATTTTCCTCATCCGTGCCTACAAGTTTAAGTGTTCCAGCCTCTATCCCCTCCGGTCTTTCTGTCGTGTCCCTCATAACCAGTACGGGTTTTCCAAGAGACGGTGCTTCCTCCTGTATTCCGCCACTGTCTGTAAGTATCATATAACATCTTGACATAAAGTTATGAAAGTCCTCCACCTCAAGTGGCTCTATTATATGGATTCTGTCCTCATCACCCATAATCTCTTTTGCTGTCTCCCTTACTACCGGATTCATGTGAACAGGATAAACTGCCTTTACATCCTTATGTTCATGTATGATTCTCATAATGGCTCTGAACATATTTTTCATAGGCTCACCGAGATTTTCTCTTCTGTGGGCTGTTATAAGGATAAGTCTGCTGCCATCTGCCCAGTCAAGCTCAGGATGTCTATAATCTTCATATACCGTAGTCTTTAGTGCATCTATTGCCGTATTGCCGGTAACATATATATTAGCCGGATTTTTTCCCTCTTTTATAAGTGTTTCCTTAGCATGTATCGTCGGTGCGAAATGATATTTTGCAATGATTCCGACAGCCTGTCTGTTAAATTCTTCCGGAAACGGTGAATATATGTTATAAGTACGCAGTCCCGCTTCAACATGACCGACATCTATTCCCATATAAAAGCAGGCAAGGGCAACTGAAAATGTTGTAGATGTATCTCCGTGTACAAGCACCACATCCGGCTGCTCTTTGTCAAGAACATCCCTCACCTTCTCAAGTATGCTGACAGTCACATCAAACAGTGACTGCCTCTGTTTCATTATATCCAGATTATACTCCGGTTCTATGCCAAACACATCAAGTACCTGATGCAGCATTTCCCTGTGCTGTCCCGTCACGCATACCTTTGTATTAATATCCGTTCTATGCCTCAATTCATTTACAAGAGGACACATTTTTATTGCCTCCGGCCTTGTTCCAAAAACTACCATCACACTCTTCACTTTTTTCCTCCTATCAATCATTTGCACAGTTTTTCCATATCTCCCGCAAATGTACTTCCCGGTATAAGCCCGGCAAGATTAATGATAAAACTGTCCACCTTATACTCCTTCACTATATCTAAAAGTTTCTTTTTGCCACCTGTAAAGCATCTAGGGTCCACCATGATGATATTCTCATACTGCTCCGCAATCCATGGAACCAGTGCGTTTCCATATGAATCATTAATCATCAGAAGATTTCCTCCGCCTTTTGTCTTTCCTTCAACTACAACATACTGATAAGACCGCTCCACAAATGTGTAATATCCTGCCCTTGACGGCTCCACAAGTTTTTCATGTATACACTGTGAAATGTCTGCTCCCTCAACTCCGTATGCATCCTCATATATATCCTCTGCATTTTTATAATATATGAATTCATCCGGTAACATCTCATCGGAATTTGTATTATGCATAACCGCAAGATAGCCGTAAAATGAGCCTTGATTTACCTCCTCATACATCAACGGATTCACAAGATTTTTGCCCATTGCCGACAGGAGTGCATTGGCTCCGAACGATGCCCCAAGTTCAGTCCAGTGATGATCTGTTCTGAAATACAGCCGGTCTGTTCCAAATGTACCAACCGCACTTTTCATTAACAGATATGAGTCTATGGCTTTCACATCTTTAGGCATACCTGCGTATATTTTAAATATCACATCACCCTGACTGTCAGAATACTGCTTATATTCTTCTTCCTCAAACTCTATTCTCGTCGGTGATATCATTATATATTTTTCCAGTTTTTCCGGAATAATATCATACAGCTTTCTGCAGGTCTTTATAAGTTCATTTGTAATATCATCATTATTTATATACAGTGCCAGTATTCTGTCCTCCAGAATAAGTGCATCCGTTCCTATATCTTTTCGTTCCCTTGTTGACTTCGTCATCTGAACCGCCTGTTTTTTCTTAAGCAGTGTCTCAAAATTTGCCGCCGCATCTATGACATCATCCCTTCTGTACACATGGTCATTCAAAAATGCCTCTAACCCTGCTTCATATTTCCCATCAAACCATGCTTCGGCATTATACTCCGGACATTTTGCCAGATATCTGTTTTCTTTTGATGATTTCTCACATTTATCCCAGAATGCATATACAGTAAAAAATGTGACTGTGCATATGGGAATGATTATGAGTGCAGCACAGAGCAGATAATGTTTTTTTTGCATTGAATTCTCCCCTTTCTAAAATCTGAAGTACAGAAACGGATTATAGGTCTGGTTGAGTATCAATATGAAGCACAGTATGTATACTGCCGCAAACATGACGCTCTGTAATATATCCGTGTGTACAGTTTCTTTCTTAAATATTTTTGATGCCGCTTTTTTTTGAATTGGCGTGCATGCCACCACCATCACCGGTATGCTCCACAGGTATTTATATATTATGGTTTTTTCCGCAATGCCCAGTGATATGCGGTTTCCTATTCCGAGCATATAATATGTCGCCTGCACCATTTTTCCAAAATCCACAAAATAGAATAATGCCATACTGTATACGATTATTATCAGTACGAGAATGTTTCCGAATACCGGAACTTTGCTTATATCTATGCCTATGTTTTTAAGTTTCTTCTCGACGATTAATAGTATTCCATAGAACAATCCCCATATTATAAAGTTCCAGCTTGCACCATGCCACAATCCCGTGAGAAACCATACAATCATAATGTTTAACATATGATGCTTTCTGTTTCCTCCAAGGGGTATGTACACATAGTCCCTGAAAAATGTGCTGAGTGATATATGCCATCTTCTCCAGAAATCTGATATACTGTCTGCCATATACGGATAATTAAAGTTCTCCTTATAATCAAATCCAAATACTTTTCCGAGTCCGATTGCCATATCTGAATATCCCGAAAAGTCAAAATATATCTGCATCGTGAACATGAATACACCTATCCACACTGCTGCCGCAGATATGCCGTTAAAATTATCTTCAAGTAGCTGTGTCGCTATATTTCCCGCATAGTTTGCAAACAGCACCTTTTTTCCGAGACCTATAGAGAATCTGAACATTCCGTCAACAAATCCCCTCATACTCTCTGTCCTGTCGTTTATCTGCATATCAATATCCGAATACCTCACTATAGGTCCTGCTATAAGCTGTGGAAACATTGATATGTATAATAACAGATAGAAATAATTTTTCTGTACTCTCGCATCCTTTCTATATACATCAACGACATATGTAAGAGCCTGAAATGTAAAAAATGATATTCCTACCGGCATCCTTATGTCATACTCCGGCAGTCCCAGATTTATCACTCCATTTACGGCAGATACAAAAAAATTATAATATTTCACTATAAACAGTAATGACAGGTTGCTTATGACAGCCATGGACAGAAGCGTTACTTTCAATCCTTTTTTATTTACTTTATCCATCAACATCGCAAACATATAGTCGGCAAATGTCAACGCAGCCATGATAAATACCCACTTTGGCTCTCCCCATGCGTAAAACATAAGTGAAAATATTAGAAGTACTATATTTTTGCCCGTTCTTCCGGGCATTATGAAATAACCAATTAAAGACAATGGCAGAAAAATGCCAAGAAATATTACGCTAGAAAATACCATCCTTATTCATCACCTTACCCCCTCTTTCAGTTCCAATATAACCATATACTCTGCTTCCAACGCCTATATACATCTGTTCTCTTGAAATAACCGACTTTATTTTCCCTTTCCTTCCTATCTCCACTCCTGCCCCGATATATATGGCACTCTCTGTAAATACATTTTCAAATACTTTCGCATAATCTTCTATAATAATGGTTCCGTCTGCAAATACATTTCCGGTGACAATGGCATTTTTACATATTTTTATATTCCCGGTTGATTTTATATCACCATATACAACCGCATTTTCTCCTATCTGCAGATTATGTGAAGTAATTATTGTGTTCTTTAATTCTTCCGATTCAGCTACACTTTTTATATTTCTCACTATCTTTTTGTATACATGCATATCTTCACATACGATGCTGTCATCATCAGTTTTTTCCACACAGTCAGATATCTCTATAACCGGAGCATATATTCTTAAAAATTCACATCCTGAACTGATAATAACCCTTTTTCCTGATGTTATGCTTTTTCCTGCATGACAGTTATTTTTTAGGACAAGAAGCTCATCCGCATCTGCCCATCGTTTTACTACACTGTTTTCACCGATTATTACTTCCTTTTTTCCGGAAACAGCCCTGATAACCGAAGATGCGGCAAAAACTATTTTTTCCTCCGCATATACTTCTTTCAAAAACACTGCTTTTTTATCTATCTTTAACGGAATCCTGACAAACAGTAATTTATCCATCATCTCTTCAATCTGCCTGCGGTCCTTGATGTATAATATTCTCTCCTCCTTTGAGAGAAAGAGCCTGTCATTGATTCCTCCGTTTACCTCTATGGCATCAAGCAAAAGCCTTCTGAAAGATTCAGAAAAATATCTTGGATTTTTTATATTATCACTCCGTACCACAAGCGAGGTCTCCACACCGTCATCAAAATCAAGGAATCTGCCTAATCCGAACGGAAATAATGTAATAGAAGTAAACACTATACAACATGCTACTAATTCAAGCATTTTCTACCCTCTTTTCATTACTAAATCTCTTTGTCTTTGCCCATTTAACGTTTCTGCGTGTAATTATATCAATCACTGCATCAAAAAATCCCAGTGAAATATACCACATATAAAAATAAAAGCTGAAACACAGTTGCGGAAGGGCAAGTATTTCCTTTTCCATTCCATCAAGAAATGCTCCCGAACCAATTTCATAAAACGGAGCAAAATTTCCCCATGTATTGTAAATACCCATAAAAAGTATTGCCCACCATCCTGCAAAAATTTCCATCTTTCCCATAAAAAACAGTATGAGGCAGTCAATCTGTGCAAGCCCAAGTATAAGTGGTACCACATATACAAGTAACAACAGTGTTCCGTCCACTTTTTCCGCAAATCCCACATTTGGTGAAAAAAGAAATCTGAAAAAATATCTAAACATTACATTATTATGTCCCCTCGACCACCTTCTTATCTGTTTTCCACGCACTTCCCAAGTCTCCGGGGATTCCTCATAACATTCAGCACTATTGTCATACACTACATTCCAGCCCATGGAATATATTCTGTAGGTAAGCTCCGTATCCTCCGCTAAAATTTTTGTGTCAAAACCGCCGGTTGCCAACATTATGTTTTTTCTGAATCCTCCTACCGTTCCACCATACTGTGGCAACAGCCTCATATTAAATCTTGCCTGCTGGTCTACCTGATACCCGCCTGAACGCTCAAGATTTAATAAAACTGTCAGCATGTTTTTCTTTGCATTTATCGGCACAACCCTGCCCATGATGGCTCCGACCTTCGGGTCTTTAAATGCAAGTGCCAGCTTTTTAATCAGATTTTTTGACGGTCTGTAATCCGCATCAAATACAATTATTACCTCTCCTCTTGCCACCTTTAATGCATCATTTAATCCTGCCGGTTTTCCTCTCTCCCCGTCACCATTTCTGTGTATCGGTCGTATAAATAAATATCTGTCATGATATTCTTCAAGTATCTCCGGCGTTTTATCATCTGAATGATCATTTATGGCAATTATCTCAAGTTTCTCCCTGTCATAATCACATTTAAGCAGTGAGTCAAACAGATTTCTTATCACAGCCTCCTCATTATGCATCGGTATCATTACCGTAACCATCGGCAGCTCACTGTCATATATGTCCCTGTATGATACTCTCTGTTTTGCAAATAATCTGTTATATGAGAAGCAAAAATGTCTTATGGCATATATAATCATTAAAACTATTGAAAATATAAAATATCCCTGAAGAATCTTCACGACCATTTCCATACTCTCCCCCTCTTTTTGCCCTGAAATTTTTTCCCTGACCTGTATATGAATAAAGAAAATATTCCCACCATAATAAGAAAATCAAACAGTACTCCAAATGTAAAATAAAGACTTGCCATAAATAAATATGAAAACTGACTTATTATAATCATATACAGAATATATCTGACTATTCCGTAAACAAATGAAAGCACCATAAGCATTGCAAGTGATATTATCCTATACCATGTAACATGAGTTATGAGCGATGTGGATAACCAGTACACGACTATAATCATCAGCCATACGATAACCTGTTGCTTCATATATAATATTGAATAAGTATCAAGTGTATACGGAAACTTATTACCAAAAAATATGAAAAACAGAGATGACGCAAGATGAACACAAAGCCCTATAGTCAGAAAAATCATTAAAGGTTTTCTGTTCATATTAATCCTTGCAAACACAACAATAAGTATAAGTGTTACAATAAAGCTTATCATTGCCATGGTAAATGACGGATATTTTCCTTTCATGGTTATATAATATATAACGCCAAATATAGGAAAATATTTCTCTTTTAATATTCCCGTGGTGTCTACTGTTATATTACTTATTAGTCCTGCTGAAAATTCTGATATATAGTATGATATTTCTGAATATGAACACAGATATATGAGTATCACAGGCACAAGAACAAATATTATCTGCAACAGATATGTTATCCATGCCCTGTTTAAGTGCCTGTAATCTCTTGAATAATAGATTTCGTTTTTTTCTCCCTTATTTGATATTTTCCCCATGATATTTCCCCTTAAGCATATATTCACTGACTTTTATACTACTCTAGTATTTTATAAATGTCAATTTTATTAGTATTACATCTTTCGTCAATTTTTGATAACCTGATTTCCCACACTCCCGCCTTTATCTAGAAATTCGTTTCTAATCCTTTCATTAACTGCCTCCACCTCAATCATAAATTCTCTTGAAGATATTCTTTTTGCTCCCTGTCCCATGATGATAAGCTGCTCCAATCCATCAGATGTCGCCACCGTAACATCATATTTTTTATTCATGTTGTGGACTGTTTTTTCGATATACATGTCCGCCGTCTCAGCCTCTTTTGTATACACAACATATATATTATTGTACTTCTGCACTTCTCCAAGATTTCCTTTTACTTTGTATGCATCAAATACAAGTATAACCGTACACTGCTTAAATCCCTGATAGTTGCACAATATATCCATAAGTTTACCTCTTGCAGCTTCCAGATTATCCTTTGCCAGTGTATTAAGTTCATCATTTGTAAATATCATATTGTATCCGTCAACCAGCAGATACTCATCTCTCTTAACTTCCATGATATTTCTGTACTGTACGGTATCCGGTTTCTCATATCCCATGGATGATGATTTTGCCGGCAGCTTTGTCTTAAGCTTACCATAGGTTCTCTCAAATATTTCCTTCAATTCACCATCATCATACAATGAAACTCCCGAATAAGAGCCTTCCCTTTTTTCATTTATCACCATATCTGCTTCCGGTTCATTCTTTTTATCACTCACAAACGGAATGTGCATATGATCTTTTACCTCGTTCCATGGAACATTATATCCCGCTCCATGTGCACAGAATATGGAACCCGTAGGATTTTCCACATCCTTTTCGCTGTCGTATCCTATACTTTGTATGACCTCGTCAGAATTATGGCATATATCATATCCTTTGAAGCTTACACTAAGTCTTCCTGCTCCCTTTGTATACGACATGACTTCTCTCATATATCCCTGCATAAGTGATACCGGTGCACTTCCGCATATAACAGCCCTGCCGTCATGTATATCAGGTGCATCAAATATTCCATCCATTGCCTGAATATCATTTAATGCCCGGCCAAGATTATCCGACGGAACATCCAGTTTAAAACTGTAGTAGGGTTCTAATAATACACTCTTTGCAGATTTAAGTCCCTGCCTTACTGCCCTGTAAGTAGCCTGTCTGAAATCTCCGCCCTCCGTATGTTTTATATGTGCCTTTCCGGCAACAAGCGTTATCTTTACATCCGTAATCTCTGAGCCCGTAAGTACGCCAATATGCTGTTTTTCCAAAAGATGTGTAAGTATAAGTCTCTGCCAGTTTCTGTCAAGCACATCCTCGCTGCATGTACTCTCCACCTCTATACCGCTTCCCCTCTCAAGCGGTTCCATGATAAGATGCACTTCTGCATAATGCTTTAACGGTTCAAAATGTCCTACACCTTCCACAGTGTCACATATGGTTTCTCTGTATACAATGCTTCCCTCGCCAAAGGTTACATTCACCTTAAATCTGTCATGTATAAGTCTCTTTAACACCCCTAACTGAACTTCTCCCATAAGGCGGGCAAGTATTTCCTTATGACTTTCATTCCAGACAATGTGAAGCATCGGTTCTTCCTCTTCGAGCTGTTTAAGTTTCAGATAAAATCCATGCAAATCGGCACAGTCTTCGGCTTCTATGACATAGTCAAGTACCGGCTGCATATATACGGTTTCATTCTGTTTTTCACTGCCAACGCCCTGACCTGCATATGTCTTTGTAAGTCCCGTCACGGCACAAACTTCTCCCGCATCCGCATGGTCTGCTGTTTTGTAGCCTGCTCCTGAATATATTCTTATCTGGTTTATCTTTTCATGTTCTATCTCGTCTTTTACCTTTATTCTGCCGTTTGTCACCTTAAGCCATGTAAGTCTTGTTCCCTGTTCATCTCTTGATATTTTATATATTCTTACCGACACATCACCTGAGTTATCATACTCAGGCGGTACAGTATATTTTTCTATATTCTGAATCATTTCCTCTACACCGGACATTTTCAGTGCCGAACCAAAGAAACATGGAAATACCTTTCTTTCATGGACAAGTCTTGATATATCTTCCGTACTAAGAACAGAGGCATCCAGATATTTTTCCAGTGCCTCTTCATCATTCACGGCCATATCCTCATATACAGCCTCTATATTTTCAAAATCCACTATGCCTTCACTCAGATTTTTTCTGAGATTGCTTATCAATTCTTCCCTGCTCAAATTTGTTATATCCATTTTATTTACAAACAAATATGTAGGAATATTATAGCTTTTTAAAAGTTTCCACAATGTTTCTGTATGGCTTTGGACTCCATCAGTCCCACTTATTACCAGTATGGCATAATCAAGTACCTGAAGTGTACGCTCCATCTCTGCCCCGAAGTCTACATGCCCCGGAGTATCTAAGAGTGTCACCTCCATATCACCAAACTTAAGTCCTGCCTGCTTTGAAAATATTGTAATTCCTCGTTCTCTTTCAAGCTCATAATTGTCAAGAAATGCATCACCATGATCCACTCTTCCTGCACTTCTTATCTCGCCTGTAAGATAAAGCATACTCTCCGATAATGTAGTCTTACCCGCATCAACATGGGCAAGAATACCTATAACCACCCTCTTCATTATTTAGTTCCGGTAGAGCCGAAGCCTCCCGCTCCTCTCACAGTATCCTCAAGTTCATCACAGGTTACAAATTCTGCCGTAAGAAATGGTGCTATAACAAGCTGTGCTATTCTCTCACCGTGTTCCACTACTGCTTCACTGCCACTGTGATTGTGAAGTGCCACCATCACCTCACCTCTGTAATCCGCATCTACCACACCGACTTTATTTGCCGGTGCAAGCCCTTTCTTAGTGGCAAGTCCGCTTCTGGCATATATAAGCCCTGCATAGCCTTTTGGTATCTCCATGGCAAGTCCGGTATGTATAAGCTTTGTCTCTCCCGGCATAATAACAATATTTTCATCTGTACATGCATACAAATCCGCTCCGGCTGCATACTCTGAACCGTATGTCGGAATAACTGCATTTTCATTTAATTTTTTTATATTTACCTGTGATTTCATTTACTTCTCCATTTCAACTGATTATTATTCTGTATCAAATTCATAAAGCTGCACGGTTCCACTCTCTAATGATTCCTTAACCTTTATTGTCTTCTGATTTGCCGAGCCTTTAAATATCAGACTTAAATCTTTCTGCTCAAGAATAAATTCACCGTCTACCATGACATCTATATAAGACAACAGCTCCTTCGTAAACGGATACTCATTCATCATCCTTCCGACAATATCCCTTTCAAAATCATATCCCGTAAAGCACCAGACGGTTTTATCGGGATATACTGATTTTACCTGTTTTAACAGTGGAATAAGCGGTTCCTGATTCTGTCTTTCAAACGGGTCCCCGCCAAGAAGCGTGAGTCCGCTTATAAATTCAGGTTTCATGTATTCGATTATAAGATCTATAGTCTCCTGTGTAAATGGTTTTCCATAATTGAAATCCCATGTCTCAGGATTAAAACATTCTTTACAATGATGTGTACAGCCGCTGACAAACAGCGATATCCTGATGCCAGGTCCGTTAGCCACATCATACTGTTTTATATCTGCATAATTCATACTATCACATCAGTGTGATTTTTCACACTTTCCTCCATTTCTACAGATGCAAAACTCTTGCTTTTATTTCTTTAGTCTTTCCAACATTCCAGAAATTCTCTCCAAGATATCCGCATGTTCTTCTCGTAACGTTCATCTTGTTGTGATCTTTATTATGGCACTGTGGGCATTCCCACTCACCCTCGTCATTTATGATAATTTCTCCGTCATATCCACATTCATGACAGTAGTCTGATTTAGTATTGAATTCAGCATACTGAATGTTATCATATATGAATTTTACCACTTCTTCGAGTGCGGTAAGATTATGTCGGAGATTAGGTATCTCTACATATGAGATAGCACCACCGGATGAAATATTCTGGAACTGGCTCTCAAATGTAAATTTACTGAATGCATCAATCTTCTCACGAACATCTACATGATATGAGTTTGTATAATATCCTTTATCTGTTACATCCTTAATCTCTCCGTATTTTTCCTTATCTATTCTTGCAAATCTGTAACAGAGTGATTCAGCAGGAGTTCCGTAAAGTCCGAAACCGAGTCCTGTATTTTCCTTCCATGTATCTGTTGCATTTCTGAGTCTGTTCATAACCTTAAGTGCAAATTCAAGTCCCTTAGGCTGTGTATGACTCACCCCTGTCATAAGCTTTGTCACTTCATACAATCCTATATATCCCAGTGACAGTGTTGAATATCCGTCGTGTAAAAGCTTGTCTATTGATTCACCCGGTTTGAGTCTTGCTATGGCTCCATACTGCCAGTGTATCGGACTGACATTTGAGAGAGTTCCCTCAAGTGCATGATGTCTGCACATCAATGCCTCAAAGCAGAGTGCAAGTCTCTCTTCAAGAAGCTGCCAGAAAAGTTCCATGTCTCCATTTGCAATTATACCTATCTGCGGAAGATTTATACTTACAACACCCTGATTAAATCTTCCTTCCCATTTATAATTGCCATTCTCATCCTTCCATGGGCTTAAGAAACTTCTGCATCCCATACAGCTGAATACATTTCCTTCATAATTCTCTCTCATCTTCTTTGCCGAAATGTAATCAGGATACATTCTCTTTGCTGAACATTTTACTGCAAGCTTTGTAATGTAGTCATATTTTCCACCCTTTAAGCAGTTATGCTCATCAAGGACATAGATGAGTTTTGGAAATGCCGGAGTGACATATACACCCTTTTCATTCTTTATTCCTTCAAGACGCTGACGGAGTATCTCCTCTATAATCATTGCATTTTCTTCTATATATTCATCATCCTTGTCAAGATTTAAGAACAATGTAACAAACGGTGACTGTCCGTTTGTTGTCATCAGTGTATTAATCTGATACTGGATTGTCTGTACTCCTGATTTTAATTCATCCATAAGTCTGTCATTTACAAACTGCTCAAGAAGGTCATTATCTATCTTATCTCCATATTTCTCTCTGTAATGACGCTCATATTTATCATGGCTCTTTCTTAAATATTTGCCAAGATGACGTACATCAACTGACTGTCCGCCATACTGGCTTGAAGCAACTGCTGAGATAATCTGTGTCATAACAGTACATGCAACCTGAAAACTCTTAGGACTCTCTATCATCTTGCCATTCATTACAGTGCCGTTATCAAGCATGTCCCCTATATTTATAAGACAGCAGTTAAATATCGGCTGTACAAAATAATCCGCATCATGGAAATGTATTATTCCTTCCTCATGTGCTTTGGATATCTTCTCCGGAAGCAGTACCCTCTTTGTCAGATCCTTTGACACCTCACCTGCTATCAGGTCTCTCTGTGTGCTGGCAATGCTGGCATTTTTATTTGAATTTTCCTCCATTACATCCTTGTTGCTGTTCTTTATAAGGCTCATAATGGAATCATCTGTCGTATTTGCCTTTCTTACCATCTCACGGGTATATCTGTATATTATATAAGTTTTGGCAAGAACATATTTCTTCTCTGACATAAGCTTCTGCTCTATTATGTCCTGAATGTCCTCTACCTGCATCTCATCTACACCACGATTTTCTATCGAAGCCACTATATTATATATTTTATCTTCCGTCACTTTTTCATGTGGCTCCACTTCATCATTAGCCTTCTGTATGGCTACTACTATTTTATTTCTGTCATATTCGACTCTTCTGCCGTCACGCTTTATTACTTTCATTTTTCCTGTTCCTTTCATCGCCCGCAGGCAACCCTTAAATAATTTACATTAGACATTATAGCACCGCATACTAAATATAGCAACGTCTATTTTTTTCAGCACAACATATTGTGATATAGTAAAATCATTGTGCATAGCTGTTTTACTGGGTAGCTGTATAATTTTACCAAATTTTATGTAACTATTTCATGAACTTTTACTGTAACCAGTAATCAAGAACGCTTAAAAGCTTTTCTATCTCTATCGGCTTCGACAGATGCTCATTCATTCCTGCCCGTGCTGCCTCCGCTACATCTTCTGCAAATGCATTTGCGGTCATGGCAACAATCGGTACACTTGTTGCATATCTTCCGCCCAATGCACGTATCTCCCTTGTGGCAGCATATCCGTCAAGCTCCGGCATTCTTATATCCATAAAAATAATATCATAATACCATGATGTGCGTTCTTTAAACATCTTCAATGCTTCCATGCCATTCTGTGCCGTCTCGACCTCTATACCGACCATCTTAAATATTTCTGATGCTATCTCCATGTTAAGTTTGTTATCCTCTGCCAAAAGAACCCTGTTTCCGGTAAAGTCATGCCTCACCTCACTGTTCTTTATTCTTATTTCTTCATCCTGAACCTTTAATGAAAGCTGTATGGTAAATGTAGTTCCTTTCCCTTCTTCACTGACAATCTGGATACTTCCACCCATCATATTTATTATATTCATGTTACTGATACTCCTTACTCATTCCTATTCCTGTATCACTTATCACGAACTTATAACGTCCGAGCTTCGGGTTATCACAGCTTTTCTCCGTTATCATCACCTTTATGCTTCCACTCTCAGGAGTATACTTCACTGCATTGCTTATGAGATTGGTAAAAAGCTGCTCTATTCTCTGTCCGTCTGCTATGATATTCTCGTGCCTTACATCACATATATTTATGCTTATTTTCTGTCGTTTTGCGGAATACTCTGCACTTATCATGTCTATGGCATTATCAACAATTTCGATAATATTTGCATTGCCTTCAGACAGTCTTACATTTCCCGATTCAATCTTACTCATATCCAGCACATCATTTATCATGCCGAGCAGATGTCTTCCTGAAGACGTAATCGTCTCTAATGCCTGTATCGTTTTTTCCCTGTCATCTATGTAAGTTTCTGCTATCGCTCCCATTCCTATTATGGCGTTTAACGGTGTTCTTATATCATGCGACATATTTGAAAGAAACTGGCTTTTAGCCTTATTTGCACGCTCTGCCGTATCAAATGCATCCTTTAATGTCTCACGGTACTCCTCCTCTTTTAGCTTAAGCTCCGTTATATCCTGGGCAGCGAACAGAAGTTTAACCGGTCTTGCTCCCTTTCTCTCAAGACACAATATGCTTAAAGTTCTGTATCCCCTGTTTCTTGTGTCAGCATACTCAAACCGCAATACATCCACATCCCCCCTCATTCCCTCATATAATTTATTCTTTGTGAGATATTTCTCCATGCTGCCACTCTTATCATCAACAGCTACAAACTGTGAAAAGACAGTACACACACCTTCACCAACCGGTTCAGAATAAAAATGAACATACCCGTTGTTACTCTCTGAATACACTGAACATTCCGCACTCTCTGTCCGTTTAATTTTATTAATGAATTTACTTTTGCCAAAACCTTTCTTAAAAATATGTCCATCTATAAGCTCATCTATGTCCGAATATCCTGCATTTTCTGATGTACCCATGAGTATATCTCCCGTGGTGCTGTCCATTATATATAATGTGAGTTTATTGCTGTACAGTGATTCCGTAAGTTTCTGTGCCATCTTACTAAGATTGATTATTCCATAAACAAGTCCGACATTCTCTCCATCACGCCTCACCGGTGAATATATCCTCACCTCATCACCATATTCTTCCATCTGTGACTCAATCTTCTCAGAAACATGTTCTCCCTATTTTATTTCTTTATCATAATCAATCCCGCCATAATTCTCTACCATTCTTCCGTCTTTTAAAAGAATCAAATTGTCAGGATACACAAGCACTACCTGTTCCATCCAGTCATCACCGTCATAAGCCCCAAGAATGCTGCTTATTACATCTGTATCATATATGTTACCATACGCTGCTATCTCTTTTGCTATCAGATTCACCATTTTTTTATCTTTATAATAAGATTAATCTCTGCCGCAGAGCCTGATGTCTCATTTCTGACATTTGCAAAACTGTTGGAAGTGACTTCCTTACGCACATATCTGCAAGTTGTAAATGCAACTATATAAGAAAAAATCAGCAGTCCAATCCCCATTGCTGCCAGCAGACACTTTATATTTACAATATTCTTTTTATCTTTCACCATATTTCTTTATTTTAAGAATATTAATCTTCAGATATCTGCAAAACTCTATGTACTTTATTTTGTGCAAATTTATAGGCTGCATAAGCGACATTCTGAGGCGGCCGGTACTTAGCAGCCGTATTTTGGCTGCTTATGTACCGCTGCCAGCCGAAGATAGTGCAAACGTGTGAGCGTTGCAGCCTATAAATTTACACAAGTTTGTATAAAAAAGAGTTTCGAAAATATCTGATATTAATTTTATTCCTTTGCCTCCAAAATAATTGTTTTAAATATAACATATTATATTTTCCAACGCAATCCGCACTATAAGGCAATTTATTTTTTGTATAATAAAAAAAACATGTGGACTAATTGAGAATTTTGTGAGAAAATGTCATCAGAGTGTGTTTATTTATACACGCAAACATAAGAATTATATATTTGAAAGGAGTCTTATAATGATTTATTCACAGGAAGTCGAAAACATGTGCCCAGTTGGCCAGGGTGTTAATCATGGTTGTGCACCTATACCAGAAGAAGCAAAATGGGTAAAAGCAAAAGAAATTAAGGATATTTCAGGTTTCACACACGGTGTTGGCTGGTGTGCACCTCAGCAGGGTGCCTGTAAGCTCACTTTAAATGTTAAAGAAGGAGTTATCCAGGAAGCATTAGTTGAAACTATCGGATGTTCAGGTATGACACATTCAGCAGCTATGGCAGCTGAAATCTTACCGGGAAGAACAATCCTCGAAGCTTTAAATACTGACCTCGTATGTGACGCTATAAACACAGCTATGAGAGAGTTATTCTTACAGATTGTATACGGACGTTCACAGAGTGCATTCTCTGAAGACGGTCTTGCAATCGGTGCCGGACTTGAAGATTTAGGAAAAGGTCTTCGTTCACAGGTTGGTACTATGTACGGTACTCTTAAAAAAGGTCCTCGTTACCTTGAAATGGCAGAAGGTTATGTAACAGCTATCGCTCTTGACGAAGATGATTTAATCATCGGATACAAGTTCGTAAGCCTTGGAAAGATGACAGATTTCATCAAAAAAGGTGATGACCCTAACACAGCTTACGAAAAAGCTTGCGGACAGTATGGCCGTGTAGATGATGCTGTTAAACTTATTGACCCTAGAACAGACGAAGTATTGGCTAAATAAGAGGAGGTAACGAGAATGGCTTTATTTGAATCATATGAAAGAAGAATTGATAAAATCAATAGTGTATTAAATGAGTACGGTATCTCTTCTATTGAAGAAGCTGAGAAGATCACTAAAGATGCCGGCTTAGATGTATATAACCAGATTAAAGGTATCCAGCCTATCTGTTTCGAGAATGCATGCTGGGCTTACACAGTAGGTGCTGCTATCGCAATCAAGAAAAACTGTAGAAAAGCTGCTGACGCTGCTGCTGCTATCGGTGAAGGACTTCAGGCTTTCTGTATTCCTGGATCAGTTGCTGATACACGTAAGGTTGGTCTTGGACATGGTAACCTTGGTAAAATGTTACTTGAGGAAGACACAGAGTGTTTCTGTTTCTTAGCAGGACATGAGTCTTTCGCTGCTGCTGAAGGTGCTATCGGAATCGCTGAGAAAGCTAACAAGGTTCGTAAGAAACCTTTAAGAGTTATCCTTAATGGTCTCGGAAAAGACGCTGCTCAGATCATCTCAAGAATCAACGGATTTACTTTCGTTGAGACAGAGTACGATCCATACACAAACACAGTTAAGGAAGTATTCAGAAAATCTTACTCAACAGGTTTAAGAGCAAAAGTAAACTGCTACGGTGCAAACGATGTTTGCGAAGGTGTTGCAATCATGCACAAAGAAGGTGTAGACGTTTCTATCACAGGTAACTCTACAAACCCTACAAGATTCCAGCATCCGGTTGCAGGTACTTACAAAAAAGAATGTATAGAACAGGGCAAGAAATATTTCTCAGTTGCTTCAGGTGGTGGTACAGGACGTACACTTCATCCTGATAACATGGCTGCAGGTCCTGCTTCATACGGTATGACAGATACATTAGGACGTATGCACTCAGACGCTCAGTTTGCTGGTTCTTCATCAGTTCCTGCTCACGTAGAGATGATGGGTCTTATCGGTGCAGGAAACAACCCAATGGTTGGTATGACTGTTGCTGTTGCCGTTTCCGTACAGGAAGCTGCTGACGCAGGTAAGTTCTAATAGACGATAAATAAGAAATGCTTAAAACACTGCAATCTCAAGGGGTTGCGGTGTTTTTTT